>SOHZ01000547.1 GCA_004377365.1 Anaerolineales bacterium
GAAAACATTTGTAGAGGGCGTCGAACCCTTCTATACTACGGACTTTGGCGCCGCGTATGTAGCTGACGCACTGGATGTCCTTAAAGCTCTACCAGAGGACTCTATCAACCTAGTTTTTACCTCTCCACCCTATGCGCTGCATTTCCAGAAAGAGTACGGTAACGTCGCAAAGTCAGACTATGTAGAATGGTTTCTGAAATTTGCTAGAGGGATCTTCGACGTTTTACCGGAAGATGGAAGTTTTGTACTGAATATTGGCGGCAGTTACAACAAAGGAACTCCTACGCGCTCACTTTATCACTTCAAGTTGCTGATTGCATTGGTCGAAGAAATTGGATTTCACCTTGCACAAGAGTGTTTTTGGTTCAATCCGGCCAAACTGCCCATGCCAGCCGAATGGGTAACAGTACGACGGATTCGAATTCGAGATTCTGTTGAATACATTTGGTGGCTATCGAAAACACCTTGGCCGAAAGCAACCAACTTGAGTGTGCTAAGGCCTTATAGCAAGGATATGAGACGATTGCATAAAAGAGGCGTAACGAGAACGAAGCGGCCTTCTGGTCATATCATAAAACCAAGCTTTAGCAAAGTCTCGGCCGGGGGTTCCATTCCACCTAATGTAATCGAAGATGAAGCGCCTCCGAATATGCTGAAGTTCGGTAATACTGCCTCCAACGATCCATACATAAGAGGTTGCAAGAAAGCTGGTTTGAAACCACATCCAGCGCGATTTCCAGCAGCTCTACCAGAGTTCTTTATCAAAATGCTGACCGAAGAGGGAGATATAGTGCTGGATCCATTCGCCGGATCGAATACCACAGGGGCAGTAGCTGAGAAGCTTCATAGATACTGGATTGCCGTAGACAACGTTGAGTCATACCTAGAAGGAAGCAAGTATCGTTTTGATGCTGACTCCTCACAACCCTCCTATCAGACGGCGCTGCGTTTGTGAAAAAACAGCAGAGTTACGCGCCTATGGGAACTCTCTTGTCAAGGATCAGGTTAGCAATAGGTAAGGCCGACACTTCCAGTCGTGACAGATCAATGAATGTACTGGCGTCCTCAATCTCGATGTCGATGACTTGGTTACGTTTGTCAAAGCTTTCCCGGCGCCGGTGAGTTGCGGATTTCTTGCACAACTTGAAATCACATGAAACAATTTCGGATTATTGCGCCTACACGAAAATGGCTACAGTCGAAATCTTGCTCAATTGTTGATTTGTAGAGAATGGATGATCGTATCGCCAAACCAATTGACGAGAGTAGTCATGGCCTTGGTGGTCAATTCTTGCGTGAATAATATCGCGAGTCGTTTCATAGGACGTGAAGTGGTGACGTAGAAAAGATTACGATTCCGCTCAAAAGCATCCCTTCGGTTGGGAGGGATCTTGTCCGGAGTTCCCGCGCATTCGAGAAACCAGTTAAAATCGTATTGGTTCCATCCTCTTCCGACAACCACAAGCACGTTTTCAAACTCGACGCCTTTGACACCGTGTTTGGTACTAAAGGGGGTATGTCCATCGATGAAGCGAGTTAAGGCGATGACCTCTTGATAGGAAATATCCCTTAGTGTGCGTAGACGTGTGATTGAAGATGACTCCTCAGTACTTGGGGGCTGTTCCGCTTGCTCAAGGTCTCTCTCCCTACGTTCGACGGCTTCAGGCAAGTGTGGCCGCTTTGTCCGTCTTAGGTGATCAAGGACTGCCCCGATAGTGTCTGAAGAGCGCAATTCGAGTAGCGCGTCCATATCCCTTGCCCAATTTGCTTTGTCAGTAGGTGACTGTATAGCAGGCGTTTTGCCACCCAGAGCTGCGAACATTTCACCAAAACATTTTTTTTGATAGGCAACGCAAACTGGTTCTAGGGTGTCGACAAAGAAGGCGATGTGCGGATCTTCCTTCCTAATGTAGGTATCATTGTTCGGAAATACTTGGGCAAGATTGCTGTAGCCTTGTTCCATGGCAAGAACTCTATGAGTCAACATAAGAACTTTGGTCTTGTCAGGCGCAAAATCCCAACCCTCGGTGCCAAGTTGTTCTCTTAAAGCTTCAAGATATCTATGGGCAACATCTGTGGGCAAGTCACCTTTCCAGTGCGGCCCAGTGCGTCGGGTACCTGTCCAGTCATTGGTGTGATAAACAGCCACGAATCCTTCCGCATTTGGATCCTTTACTTGTTGTGGAAGCTCCGGCCGCATACGATTGAGGCAATTCACGATCACGGGAACTGAACGGAAATTTGCTCCTTGGTTGATTACATCCAAACTAGAGTGTTCAACTTTTCCGCAACCCGCGCCATAGATTTTCTGCCAATGATCGCCGAAAAAGCCAATCAATGGTCCTTCACCAGTATCAAGAAAGCGAGTTTTCAAAGCTTCTGCAATCAATCTGTCGGTGTCCTGGTATTCATCAATAAGAAGTATCGGATAACGACTAGTGAAAATAGTGCGGAACTTGGCTTGTTTCATAAGCTCTACAGTAAGAGCCAAAACGTCGTTGTGATGCAGTGAAACGTTGTCTTCTTCGACCGACCTATAACCGCTCTCATAGGAGACCGTTCGTATGCCAATCCCTCCCGATTCCTCCAACCTTTGGGACCATTTGTTGAGGCTTGGCAATTCATGGCGCAAACTAGGCTGGAAATTCTTGATGAGCGACCAACAAAAAGCATGGATGGTGGAGGAATGGACCGCTGGATGGCGATCAGTTCTGTTTCTAATCTCTTCGACGGCGACATTGGTATAGGTGATACAAGCTACCTGCTGGTTCTGTCGCAATAAAACAGTTCCATGCTTTTTGATCAAGTACCCCAGAGTCCTAATCAGGGATTCGGTCTTACCTGCACCTGCGCCTGCCTCTAACAGAAAGCTCTTACCTTGGTCGATACATGCACAAATACGGTCAAGGGATTCTTTGGCCGCCTGTTCCGCTGGACTCAGCACAACATCAACCATTGCCTTCCTCCTGCTGAGGAAGAATTTCTGTCTCTACTATGGAGTCAGGGACAGACGGTAAGGGCATGTTGACTGGACAGCGAGTTCCTTCTGCTAGCCAGGAAAGCCCTTCTGCAATATAGCGTGGCACAGTCCATTCAGTGTCTTCAATCGCATATTTTAGAGCAAAGTCCGACTTCTTAAAACCACCGGCTATTTTCCAAGCTTCGTTTTCTCTATCCGAGTTGTCACTCAACCCAAATAGGGCCGGATTCGCTAGAACAAACGTGTCTTCGACGCTCCTTCCACATGGCGCTTTGTCCGATTCTGGCACTTGATAGGCCAAACGACGAATGCCGCGAATCTTGTCTTCGTCTGATTTTTGAATAAGGTCAGAAGGTGAGACATCCGAACCTCCAAACCACTCTTTAATACAGCCGTTGCTAGTGTGAGTGCCTTCCGATACCTTACACTTTCTGTTTTCGTTATTCCTGTTTACAGTATCTAAATCAGTGATAACCAGGGTCCGTAGTTCAAGGAAATCAAGCAACCCCCAAAAAAGGTGAGCATAAGCCCCGCCTACTTCCACGACAGAAACATATTGACTGGATAGCTTGGATTTGTCGTCGAGTTGGGTTTCTCCTACCTTTTCGATCATTTTGGGTAATAGTAGGCGTTCAGTAATACCCTCTATCAATATAGCTTTGTCAGCAAACAATAAATCACAGCGGGTCAGGGTCATATATTTATGTAGGAATTCTCGATCCTCCGTCTGCGATGGGCCACCCAGTCCTGCTCGCAGGTCTTTTATTTGTGTCGAACAAACATTGTCTACACACTCATCTGGAATGGAAAGGAAGTAACGAATGGAAGTGAAAGGAGCTCTGTTTGCTACGTGAGAAGAATGTGTGGTAACGATGAACTGGACTGGCCATGGGTTACCCTCATTGAATTTTTCAGAAAAGGCGTCAGCAATGCTGCTAAGCTGGCTAATGAAGACCTCCTGCATTTGCGGGTGTAGATGCACTTCTGGTTCTTCAATGAAAACAAGATGGATGGCTGGTGAGGTTTGTTCTGCCATAAAGGACTTGAAGAACTCGAAGAGCTTGAACAGGATAAAAATGAGGTTGCGTGCGCCCAATCCATTGTACGCTTCGGGGAGATTAATCCCGCTAACTCCGGTGCAATGAACTTTGGTATGATCTGTCAGAAGACGCTTCACGTCCAGTGACGTTTCGGTGAGTAGGCCAGGGTCGCCTAGACCAGGGTACCCGAATAGAGAAAGCGCTGGAAGAAGAGCCTGTAGTTGCCTGTTGAAATCTTCGTCGATGCTTGTTTGAATAGTCTGTACTGCATTCTCCAAACTCTTTGCAATGTCCCGGTCTTGTGGGGTTGCTGTGTCAGACATGGCAGCATCACATAGGGTTTCAAGTACTTTGCTCAGAACACCCTTATCCCTACCAGTTACATCGTCTAACCCACGTTGGGCATTGATGAACCCGCTCTGCATTAGGTTCTGAAATCTCGACAATTCCATGGACTTTACGTTTGTTGAGTCATTGGGATCCACCGCAAGTACACTTAGTTTGTAATGCTTTGGCACCCGATCTTTCATGATTCGAAAGAAGATGGTCTTCTGTCGGCTCTCAGAGGCATCTTGATCGAATCCAATATCCTCAAACAATGCGTCAACTTCTCCGTCTTTCAGTTGATAGCGAATAACGATTCGAGCTTCTGCGCACTCTGGGTCCAAGTCAATGACGAATTCGCTCAGTCGACCTAGGTTAGGAGCGTTTTTGTAGCTTATTGTCAGCTTGACCTCAATGATGGGAAGGACCTTTCGGATCTCATCTTCGTCTTGGCCTTCCCGTTTGAGGAGGAATGCCTGCCAGAATCGCTCGTACACTGAAAGAGAAAAATCCTCCAGATGGAAGGTAGGCGAACGATCGGATGACAAACGCCGGAACAACTCGGTAAGTGAAGTCTTGCCGCTGTTGTTACGTCCGACTATTAATGTCGTTCGGTCCTCTAGGCTAAGGCTGACTTCCTGAAGTAAACGAAAGTTCTTGATATCGATTTTGTGGATATGCATGACTTACTTCCTTCTGTCGATATAGTTCTTCTCACTCGTTGATATTGTTGCAGGCTGCTCAGGGGTAATGAGTTTCAAGCACCTAACCAGTTTTTAGACCGCGATTTTTCCATCTAATCCTCCGCTACGGCTTATTAGATGGACAGCGTAAAACACAGCATTCTGGGCTACGCTCCTACGGGCACTCCCTTGTTGAGGATCAGGTTAGAAATAGGTAGGGCTGACACTTCCAGTCGTGACAGAAGCCCTCACCTCCAGTCATGCTTCCTCTTCAGGGATGATGGTTGGGATTGTCTACTGCCAGGCCCTCGGTGGATGCTGCATTGTTTAGGCGGTCGTCGGCAGAGAGAAAAACAAGGTCAACGAGCCCAAAGAAGCGGTACTCATCGCAGCAATCATTGTGGAAAATGCCTAACACGCGCGGATACTTTTCGGGCTTTATTGCTCCCTCACGCACTCGACGATTCAAAGCACTGGTTACCTCGATGATGAGGTCAGATTGGCAATCCGACTCACTCAACAGACCGACCCAAGGTCAGACGCGCCAGTTGTCAACGGTGATACTGTCCACAAACGTAAAGTGCTTGTCATCTGTCAGAAGGATCAAATTGTTGACCCTCACCACGGCTGCGATTTGAGCATCTAACGGGGGGATGGGGCGGCCTTTGGTCTTTTGTTCGGCCTGAATACGCCCAAACTCTTCCGCCGCCAGCGCATCAAAGGGCCACAGCAACAGTGCTCCAACCAACGATTGCAAGCGGCGCAGGTTCTCGGCGCGGCGTTGGCTGGCGTACACGGCGTAGTATAGCTCCCCCAGAACCGTTACCGAAATGCCGAACCGGTCACCGTCAGCCTGGGCCCGACGCAGACGGGCGACGAGGGAGTCCTTTTGGGCCATAAGCCAACCGGCGTGATTGGTATCAAGCAGGTAGTTCGTCATAGGTCCCTAGATCCATTTCGCGCATAGTCTGAATCTCTGCCAACAGTGTGTTCAATTCCCCCGGCGCAAACTGCAACGGCCCGACTTGTTCTAACGCCTGCAATATCGCCTCGACCGATCCGCGTTGTGGCGCGTCGGGTGCATATTTGCTGCGCAAGTAGCCGACAAAGTCTATCACCTGGAGTATCTTTTCGTGGGGTAAATCCCGCACTGCCGCCGCCAGGCGGGTCTCTATCTGTCGCTTCATTTCGGCCTCCTTTCATTCAAGACCTGTAAAACATCCTGTTCAGGCGCTTGTCCTCATCGCTCACCTGGTAATCAACGTCCTCAATCTCGAAGCCGATGACTTGGTTGCGCTCGTCAAAGTCCAGCACGATGCCGGGCGCGACTTCTTCAGACTCTGTACTCACGGACGGTTTTGAAACACGAATGTCACGAAGAGACGAACGACACGAACTTGATGGAACCCCATTCGTGAAATTCGCCCCTTCGTGCCCTTTGATTCGACTGATTACTGAGCCGTCGCGTAAACACGTACTTCTTTATCCAAGCGATCCTTTAGCCGATCTTTTTCTACTTCGAGGTTGTATCGCGCTTGAAGATTTATCCAAAACCGTTCGGATAGGCCAAAATAGCGCGATAGTCGTAGGGCTGTATCGGGACTAATGCCTCGCTCGCCATGAACTATCTCATTAATGCGTCGTGCAGGCACACTAATATCCTTGGCTATACGGTATTGGCTAATCCCCATGGGCTTTAGAAATTCCTCTAAAAGAATTTCGCCAGGGTGGATGGGTGGTAGTTTCTGCTCGCTCATAATTGACTCCTAATGATAGTCCACTATCTCTACATTGTGGGCATCTCCACTTTGCCATTCAAAACAAATACGCCACTGATCGTTAATGCGGATGCTGTACTGGCCCTGTCTGTCACCCGACAGTTTTTCGAGGCGGTTAGACGGCGGTATGTGCAAATCTTGCAAGACCTCGGCAGCATCCAGGATCTCAAGTTTTCTTCGAGCAACCCGTTGGATATTCTGCGAAAGTTTACGTGAAAATTGGCGATTGAAAATTCTCTGCGTTTCTTTGCACGCAAAAGTCTTAATCATCACCCCAGATAATAACACATAACGTTAATATTGTCAAGCGTTACTACAGCTTTTGTCAAGCGGCTCCGGCTGGCTGAATAATGTGGCAACGGTCCTACTACCCTTCCCAGTGTTCATTCTCTCCTTCACCAGCAATGACCACTGACCTGGCCCGCTTACGCTGTTTTTCAACCCACAGCACCCTGGGTTACGCTCCTACCGGGACTCCCTTGTTGAGGATCAGGTTAGCACTAGGTAAGGCTGACATTTCCAGTCGTGACAGATCAATGAATGTACTGGCGTCCTCAATCTCGATGCCGATGACTTGGTTACGTTCGTCAAAGTCAAGCACGATGCCAGGCGCGACTTCTTCAGACTCTGTACTCACGGACGGTTTTGAAACACGAATGTCACGAAGAGACGAACGACACGAACCGGGCCGACGCCCGGAGCGGCTTCGTTCGGCGTTTCGCTGGACTCTGCTTATTGACGCACCTTGATAGTGGATAAAGCCTTTTCCATCAGCAGCTCATAACCAGTTTTTCCACCGAGGACGGGTTCCTTGGGGCGCTGGCTCCACACTGTCTCAGGGCGGCTTTGCACGATGAAAATGTTTTCGGGGAAAGGGAAATCCTTGTCAATGGCCCATTCTATGTCTTGGGGAGAGCCATAGTGGTCTTCAATGCCCTTAGCTACCCTGACTAACTCCTTGATTTCTTGGTCTTCTATGCAAGGGGTATCCTGCCGGCTCTGAGGCACGTCACAATGGATCACCCCCTTCTCGGCGTCGTAGACACACTCAATGTGCTTGAGTGATATCGTCCTTTCACTTATTTCAAAGACGACCTTGTCTACAACGAATTTATCTGGAGTCACAGCACCTGATACGACGGCCTCTCCAAACCCCCAACTGCCTTCGATCACCACTCTCGAAATGTCTCCATTAATCGGATTGAGGGTAAACATGACCCCTGCCGCCCTCGAGTTCACCATCTTCTGCACGCCGACGCTTATCAGCACCTTCTCATGTGGGAAGTTCATCTTAGCCCGGTAGCTTATAGCCCGTGGGGTAAACAGGCTTGCCCAGCAACTTTGGACCCATCTGATGACTTTGTCAGCACCTATAACCCACAGATAAGTGTCCTGTTGCCCGGCAAAGCTTGCTGTGGGTAGATCCTCGGCCGTGGCGCTGGAGCGCACCGCAACGGGAAGATCTTCTAGCTGACACTTCTCACATAGTCCGGCATAGCCTTCCCTTATCGCATCGGCGATTGCAGAAGGTATTGGGGCATTTTCTATCAAGCTTTGAATTTTGGCACTGGCATCGTTGAGGGATGCTACCTCGTCAGGGTTGACGGTGGACAAGATATTTTGAATCTCGTTGGTGATCCCTGC
The DNA here is from genome assembly GCA_004377365.1 of Anaerolineales bacterium. Classification (GTDB taxonomy): domain Bacteria; phylum Chloroflexota; class Anaerolineae; order E26-bin7; family E26-bin7; genus E26-bin7. The sequence continues at coordinate 8,450 of SOHZ01000547.1, forward strand.
CCTAGTGATGAATTCAAGGTAGCTATCCGTAGTGACGGCAAAGCCTGGCGGTACCCTGATACCAGCCTTTAGCATCTCTCCCAAACTGGCATTCTTGCCACCTACCACGGGAAGAGAAGCTTTGGCAATGTGCTCAAATCCTACCACGTACTCCATCTCTTCACCTCCTGTGAGACTATTTGGGTCAGCATAACCTGGTTGGGGTTAGTGTCAAAGCACATCCTTCACCCTTCACCTCCCGTGGTAGGTTATCGTCAAAGGGGCGATTAGGAACCCTTGCGAAGGTTTCACTGTGAAACCTTCGCAAGGGTATGGCTGAACGCTTACGTCTTAGGCATTCGCCCGTTCGACAATGGTGACTAGCCCTCTATCTCCGTCCACCTTGATAATGTCTCCGGTCTTGATCACGGAAGTAGCCGTGCCTGTGCCAGTCACTGCTGGCAAGCCATACTCTCGGCAGACGATGGCCGCATGAGAGGTGATCCCACCGATGTCGGTGACGGTGGCCTTGATCTTGGAGAACACCGGTGCCCAGGCGGGATTGGTGTTGCCGACCACCATGATCTCTCCCGGTTGCAGGGTCACGATTTCCTCGAGGAGCTTGAGCACCCGGGCTGGACCCTCCACGATACCAGCAGAAGCGGCAAAACCCTTCAGTTCGCTCACTTCTCCTGGCTTCGCCTCGACTCCTGCCATCCAGTCCTGCACCTTGTCCGTCGTAACGCCCCACAGCATGACCGTAAACGGTTCCGCTACTTCTTTCGGAGGTACTCCCAGAGCTGGTGGCGCATTCCACTTGGCAGCCGCCTTGAGGATTTCCTTACGCTTTTGTGCCTTGTCTGCCCATTTCAGCGTAGGGATGTTTTCGCCCAACGCCCAGGAAGTCGCCAGATCCTCGATCAGATAAGGGATCTCGAGACGGTTGAACATGAAAAAGTCTTCTTGGTCCCCAAGTACGCCGTGCTTGACAAAGAGCTCGGCAAAGTCTCTCATCTTGTCGAACCAAATGGTGTGGAACCAGTGCTCCACCCAGAACAAGTGGTTTTCGGCGTACGTGTAGATGGTCCTGACGTTTTTGTGTGCGTCCTCAAACGACTTTTTGTCCTCCGGCGTCTTGATGAGCCTCTGATACTCGTCAATCAGCCTCTCCCTGGCGTCAGCGATTGCCGTGAGCGACCTCTCGATCTTCTCTCCCTTATCCAGGCGCTCGAGGTAGCTCTTGAGGTAGCTGAAGGGCACGTCCGGTTTACTGGCCCAGCTCCCTTCATGGTGGAACCAGCCACTGCCGCAGGAGACGTAGAGCCATGGGTCCCTAATTCTGTCCCATTCCTCCATCCACATCCGGCCAGCATCGGTCTCCCTGAGGCTCTCCATTTTGCTTGCCGCGGGACGGTCGCTCTTGAGAACCTCGGCTACTTTAGATTCGACATGAGCCAGTCGGGCCAGCCGGCAAAGCTCTTCCTCCGGGCGGAACATGGAGACTTCGGCTCCAGCCACCATCTTGCCGATAGCGCTCAGGCTGATCCCTGGGAAGACCTTTTGAGCCGCCTCAACAAACATCAGGTACGCCAGGTAACTGAGGTTCAGGTAGTTGAAATGATACTGCCAGCCCCGGTACATGATATTGACCACGTTGTTGAAAGCCTCCATTAACTCTTGGGCGGCCGTGACGGGCGGAACGTGGGAACCAAAGTCCATATCGGGAACATATCTTGGCAGTTCTTCAGGTACCTTGACTGCTTCTAGCTCTCGCCCCAGAGCTTGGAACCTGGGAAGCCACTCATCCCATAGCTTTTCGTAGTTCTCAAAGACGGGGAAGACCCGCTTACCAAATAGCTCGGCTTTCTCCCCTATCACTGCTTCCGGCGGTGGCTCAATGGCACAGATATACATATAGCAGCCGAGCATTCTTTGGGCAATGCCTTGAGCTGGGGGGATGCAGAATACCCTGGTGGTATGCTGAGCAAGAGAGATCTGCCAGGCTTGATGGAAAATCTCGTCGAGAGGAGGCATCGGTTCTGGAGCATGGATTTTGTCCTGGTACCAGAACTCCTTATCCTCCCATTCTCGCCTCTCCTCGGAGAATAGGCGGTGAGGCGGATACATTTCCTCCCAACCTTCCATCTCGGGCGGCATCTCGAGTTCCCGAGCAAAGGGGAACCTTTTTTCTTTCGCCATGGTTTGCCTCCTTTTTGCTTTTTAATGAGGTTTTGATTTCCTTTCAGATCCAGTTACCATAGTTCATCTGGCTGCTACTGTTCTCACCTCCAATCTAGAGAGCCGATCAGATATCCCAGCTTGTCAGTGCATCACCTCCTTCCCTCACTTTCATTCCCTTCTCCTCCAGCTCTTGAGCGGCATACCGGGAGCAGGGAGTGGTGATCCCGAAGGCGGTCACCGCGATCAGTAGAGACGTCCGGCCGGACGTCTCTACTGGGGCCAGGGCGTCACCTACTTCCACCTCCACCATGCCACAGATAGCCCCAGCGGCACGGGCCAGGATGTCCCGCGTGACCGGGTTGAGGCCGACGATGTCGGCCACCGATTGCATCAGCGTGATGTCCTTGCCGCCTACGAAGCGATTCACGTCACCGGAGACCATCGAAGAGAGCACCAGCTTGGGCACCCCGATGGGCAGAGCCTGCATAACGGCCGTGCCCATGAACAGAGCCGTGCCTCCGCCGAGGGCGATGATGCCGTCCAACTTCCCCGCTGCGTTAAGCTCTTCGGCCTTCCGGCGGGCTCCTTCGATCACTATGTTGACCGCCCGTTGCCGGTCGCCCGCGTCCAGCGCCTCCTGGAGACTCATCCCGCTGGCCCGCACGACCTCCTGGCGGGAGATGTCGGCTGGCAGAGCAAGCTGACCCAGGATGCCGATGTCCATGACCACAGTCCGGTGCCCCCGCCGCTCGATCTGTTCCTTGAGGAAGCCGACCTCGCCCCCCTTGGTGTCCAGGGTGCCGATGACCAGGATCCGTCTGGCGCGAAACGGTTCGGCTGAGCTCACCGGAGCCAAGTTTCGCCTGTGCCGCAATAGTGGCGCTACTCCTTTTTCTGCATCAAGGCCTCAAAGACCTCGACCACCACCTGGGCGAAGCGGGGCTCGTTGATGTGAGCGTCTACCTCCACAATCTCGATGTGTGGGTCCAGAAGCTGCTTCATCTCCTCCACAAAGACTGCGTTGGTCTCCGGCTCGTGCAACGGCGCGCCCTCCTCGTCCGCTTCCGACCAACCGCGCAGGGGGATCACCACCTTCACCGGGCCCCGTGCCTGGTTCAGCTTGTCGGCAATAGTTCGGGCCAGCACCCTCATCTCCTCCACGCTCGTGCGCACCCCCGAGCGAAAGTCGTACCAGAAGATTTTGCGATCCCGGAACTGGGGTGGGGTCGTCTCGGGCGAGTCGAACTCGAGCACGATGCAGTCCAGTCCGCCAGGGACAACCACCTGAGGGATGCCTTGCCGACCGGCAGCCTCCAGCCGGCCAGGGCCGATGCCCCCGCAGTACCCATCGTGCAACTGGTCGGCGAATTCGTGGGTGGCGAAATCCACCACGCCGGAGATAAGGCCCTGTTCGATCAGATCTTCCAGCGCCATCCCACCAGTGCCATTGGCGTGGAAGGCAACCATCTCGTATCCCCGCGCCTCCAAGAGCGGCTTGACGTGCATCGCGCCCTTGGTGCAGAAGCCAAAGACCGTCAGACCGACGAGGGGGCGGGTGGGAGCCAACTCGACCTCTGTCTCCACCATACCGACGATCGCACCAGCGGCGTTGGCCAGGAGTTTGCGGCTCACAGCGTTGAGGCCTAGCATGTCCACCACAGAGTGCATCAGTGTGATGTCGCGAGTGCCGATCTCTTGGCTCATGTCCCGGGAGGCTACCGTGGAGACCATGAGCTTGGGCACACCCATCGGCAACGCCCGCATCACTCCCGTTCCGATGTGCGTCCCCGTGCCGCCGCCCACAGCGATGACGCCGCTCAGCCGGCCAGTCTGATGCAGTTCCTGGGCTATGTGAGTCGCCCCCTCCATCATGATCTGCACGGCCTGCCTCCTGCCATGTCCTGAGCCTGTCGAAGGGTCGCCCCCGGCCCGGAGCTCGTCCAGGTTGGAGCCTCTGGCCGCTGCGACCTCCTGGTGCGTCACATCAGCCTGCAGCGCGGGCTCGCCCAGGATGCCCACGTCCATGACGATGGTATCGTGGCCCCGCCGGGCAATTTGCTCCCGGAGATAACCGACTTCATCCCCTTTCGTATCCAGCGTGCCGATGACAAGAATACTCCTAGCCATCCAATCTCCAATCTCCAACATCCAACCTCCATCCTCACAGGGGCAGAGGGGGGGCAGCTTCGTATCGCCCAGCTTTGTAGACCCGGCACTGCAACGTCTTGAGGGGCCACGAACCGAGGGCTTCGTCGCAGTGGTCGAGGTCATCGTCCGTCAGGACATTGATGTTGGAGATCCACACCCCGTGCAGCCAGGGCTCCTCACCGGGCATCTCCGGATACCACCACCCATGCTGAGCGTGCACTACCCGGGGGTCAATGCCCTCAAAGTATTTGCACTTTTGCATAATCCGACCCCGAGGCGATTCGATCCACACCCAATCCCCCTCTTCGATGCCCAACTTTTTGGCAGTTTCAGGGTGTATCTCACACAGAGGGTGAGGGTGCATTTTTCGTAACGTCTCCACTTGCCTGAACTCGGAGTGGAAGAAGGGCAAGAAGCGGGCCCCGGTGATCAGGATGAAGGGATACTTCTTGCTCAACTCCGGGGTGCTGATGGGGCTCTCCGGCGGTTCTTTGTAGCGCGGCAGCGGGTCGTAGCCCAGTTGCTCCAACACGGTGGAGGTGAGCTCGATCTTGCCCGTCGGCGTGCCAAAACCCATCTCCTCGTACTTTTTGTACTTGCGCTCGGGAGCCCAGCGGCCCATTTCCACCAGCTCCTTGAAGGTCAGGCCCATGGGCTTCAGGCGGTCATCGTAGTACTCCTCGACCGTCTCCCAGGGCCAGTACTCCTCCTGCCCTAGTCTGATGCCCAGCCCGCGCCAGAACTCGAAATCGGTGCGGCGGTCGTACTCGCCGGGCACGGTAGAAGGGAGTGCCGCTTCCCCAGCGATCATCACCGGGGTGGTGTTGTGATAGTTGAAGAGGAAATCCCGCTCCAGCCAGCAAGCGGCTGGCAGCACATAGTCGGCCAACTCAGCGCTGGGGGTCATAAAGTAATCCACTACCACATAGAAGCCCAATCTCTTCAGGGCCTTGTAGACCAGCTTGGTGTTGCCCTGGGTGACCATCGGGTTGCTGGATAGGGTGATCAGGGCTTTGACCGGGTAGGGCTGGCCGTAGGCTATGGCCCGGTAGAGAGCCGGGGCCGTGGCCATGCAGGTGTAACCGTACATGTCACAGCGTTTGCCCCACACCCGCTCCACGTTCTGCCGCTGGATCAAGTCGTACCCCGGCCAGGTATAAAGCCGGTAGCGGTCAGCGCCCAGCATCTTGCCCCGCTGCTCCTCCGGCAGCGCCTCCGCCAGCTCTATCTCGTGCTCGGTGATAAAGGGCGCTGGACCGAGCAACTCTTCGCCCCCAGCCACGTCAATGTTGCCCACGATGGCCGAGATGATGTGGCGGGCTTGCAGGGCTCCCAGTGAATGAGGCTGGTGAGCGACGCCCATGCCCTCGATGGCGCACGAGGGCCTGTGGGTGGCAAACATGCGAGCCGCAGCCCTGATCTTATCGGCTGGCACCCAGGTGATCTCCTCTGCCTGCTCCGGTGGATACTCCCCGGCCCGTTCCCGGAGTTCCTCGAAGCCGTGACACCACTGTGTCACGAACTCTTTGTCGTAGAGCTCTTCTTCGATGATCACGTTGATCATGGACATCAGCAGGGCACAATCGGTGCCTGGGCGGAGTTGCAGCCACAGGTCGGCCCTGGCTGCCACTGAAGAACGCCGGGGGTCAACAGCGATCAGCTTGGCGCCCCGCTTCTGGGCCTCGAGCATACCCTCCCAGATGGTCTGATGGCTGGGCCGGGGGTCGCGTCCTATCATCAAAATGCACTGCGTGTTCTCCAGCTTTTCGGTGGACATCCAGTAAGGCCACCAGCCGTAGACCATGGTGGCCACCACCGCCGAATTGCCGTGACAAATCTGCCCCTGCCCAACCTGGTTGGGGCTGCCGAAGAGGTTCAGAAAACGGGAGTTCAGCTCCTCGTAGGTGCGGCTGGTGCCAGCGGTGACAGCCACCCCCTCAGCGCCGTACTTCTCCCTGGTCTCTTGCAGCTTGGCCGCTATCTCGTCCAGAGCCTGGTCCCAGGAGATTTGTTCCCATTTGTCCTGGCCTTTCTCGCCGACCCGTTTGCGGGGGAATTTCAGGCGGTCGGGATGGTAGAACCACTCCCCGGTCACGCGCCAGCGCGGACAACCCTTGATCGGCGAAGGGTCCACCTTCACCAGCCGGCCGTCCTTGACGTACACCGTCTGGATGCAGCGCGGCTTGCAGAAGAAGCACATAGACTTTTTCACTTCCAATCCCTGCTCTTCAGTCATGAATCCACCTCCTATCCCACCCTCTCGCAAACTGGCTCAGCGCCGCTGGAGTAGCCATGCAAGCACCGAGATGCCCACATGGAGTTGACGAGAAGGTCTGATCCATCAAACGATGTCCAACGCATCGCTGACATTGATCTCCAGCATCTTGGCGCTGGTCAGGATGCGGTCCGCATTGCGGTCAACGGCCTGAATCCCGCCCGATATCTCCTTCAACTCCAGGGCCGCTTTTTTGATGGCCTGGATCTTTTCATCCATCTTTACCAGAAGGTCTTTGTCTACCATGATTTTCTATCCTCCCAGGTAGCTGTTCGCAATATCGCGCTATTCTAAATCGGCGCGAAACAAGTTTCGCTACTCCAGTGCTCTGTGCCACTCTATCGCGCGAAACAAGTTTCGCTACTCCGATGCCTCTACTCAGTGGGTCTTGCGCAGGTCCTTGAATCGCCTGGCTTTGACCAGGTATCTGGGCAAGGTGTTGTACTCGTGGAACTCGAGGTTGTAGCGCAGATTGGTCTTCAGCCGCAGTTGGTCCACCAGCCGGGCCTCGACTTCTTCTTTCTGGCCTGCGGCCTCTGGCACCAGTTCGACTTTCAAAGTGATGTCGTCCACGTCACCTTTCTTGGTGACAGTGACCTCGAATTCGTCGCTCAGTTCCGAGAACGATCTGACCACCTCTTCGATGGCCGAAGGAGCCAGCAACACCCCCTTGACTTTGGTGATGTCGTCAGCCCGGCCCACTACCCCGCCCTTGATCCAGCGGAAGGTCCGCCCACAGGGACAGGGCTCGGCTGCCCACTCTGCTATGTCCTTGGAATCGAACCTGACACAGGGCTGGGCCTCCCGATCAAAGGCGGTCATGATCAGTTTGCCCCGGCGGCCCGGTTCGGTGATGATCTCCCCCGTCTCGAGGTCCTCGATCTCCCCCAGGAAGAGAGCCTCGTTGACGTGCAGACCACCCGGCTGGGCGGTACATTCATAGCCCCAGGCCCCGATCTCGGTGGCCCCCACGTGGTCATAAACTTTGGCTCCCCAGGCTTCTTCCATCCGCTTTTTGGTAGAGGGAATGCTGGCTCCGGGCTCCCCGGCGCAGAGGATCTTGCTGATGTTCAGGTCCTTGGCCGGGTCCAGTCCCAAATCTCGACGGGCCGTGTCGGCCATGCCCAGGACGTAGGTGGGGGTGGCCATCATGGCCGTGGCCTTTAGTTCCTGCATCTTCAGAATGCGGGCCTTGGTGTCCAGCACACCGCCGGGTACCACTTCACAGCCCATCTTTTCTCCGGCATAGTGGCCAGCCCAGTAGGCGACAAAGATGTTGTAGCCGAAGGGGATGAGAATCCGATCCGTGTCTCTGAAACCCTGGGCATACATAATGTAGGACCACGATTCTGACCACCACTCCCAGTCCTGCCAGGTATCGGGCTGATAAACGGGTTGGCCCGTGGTGCCGCTGGTCTGGTGAAATTCGGTCACCTTTTCCAAGGGGACGCACAAGGCGTCGCCGTAGGGAAAGGGGTCCTTACGCTGGATATCCCGCATCATGGCTTTTTCGACTTTGGGCACTTGAGCGATGTCCTCAAAAGTTTTGATGTCGCCCGGTTCCATCCCGGCATCGGCATACAACTGGCGGTGGAACTTGGAGTGGTCGTGGGCCCACTGGACTATTTTCTTGAACTTTTTCAATTGCAACGCCCTCAGCTTCTCCTGATGCATGGTCTCCAAAATGGGATTCCAATATTTGTCAGCTCCTTCTATCATCTCCTACCTCCTAATGTATTTGCCAAGCCTTACAACCAGTGTGGCAGCCTGGCTCGCGTTCAAAAAAACAGCCTGCAACCCAGGATGATATTTCAACCCCAAGTCTACAGGCTTCATTGACTGCAAAGTGGCTTATTCAGATCCTCGCTGCCGAGACCAAGGCAACCGGTCGGCCGAGCCCTTCGACAAGGTTTATCCTGAGCAAAGCTTGTCCTGAGCCCCATCGAAGGGTCGAAGGGCTCAGGACAGGCACACGGCGAAGCCTCCTCGGTTATCCCATTCACCTTCTGCAGCAAGTGAAAGAATGTCAGTTTGAGATCAAGCTCGAAAGGAAAACTGGGAACGTCTCTGATGACCCAAGATGCACTGACCGCTGTTGCGCCACCTGTGCCGCAATCACCACTGTTGCGGTGCCGGAGTGGCGCTATTGCGGCACAGGCGGTACAGGACACCTGCAAATGGAGATACTTTGATATGGTAGCGCAAGTCAAAGAGGCAGCCTAACAGGCGACCAGGAATTGCCTTCCCTCCTCAATGTGCTCAGCCATGAGCTTGCTGGCCAGTTCCGGATTTTGTTGTTCCACGCACTCTAGTATTCGGCGATGACCCTGCAGCCGATTTTCCACAGTCTCTGGTGTCGTCTGCGTCTGCCTGGCAGTCTCCAGACACAGGTCTCTGACGGTTTTATACATCAGAGCCAGAACCTCATTGTGAGTTGCCTCAGCTAACGCCAGGTGAAAGTCCACACTGGCTTCCCCGCTGATCGCAGAATCACCGTGGGCCTCTTCCGCTCGTCGGATGGCTGCCCGCATGGCAGCAATGTCCTCCTCGGTCGCTCTTTCGGCGGCAAGCTGGGCGATGGCTACCTCGATGATCTGACGGGCCTCCATGACCTGGGAGATGAGACCCATCCTGGAGAGGCGGGCCCAATCGGTGGCCAGGGGAAGCATAGTGGTTTGGCGCAGGAACGTACCTTTCCCCTGGATCACTTCGACGATGCCCAAGAGTTGCAAAGCACGCATCGCCTCCCGGAGCGAGGAGCGTCCGACACCGAACCTCTCTGCCAGTTCACTTTCCGAAGGCAGCCAGTCGCCCGGCTTGAGGATGCCCTCGGTGATCAGCCGAGTGATTTCATCGAGAATCAGCTCCGGGATGGGCTTAGTGCGAGGAATGGCGCGCAGGTATTCAGGTGCCGTCAACGTCATCTCATCAGACATCTGACTACATTATAACACGCCGTACTCCCTCTGTCAATCCCTTTGGAAGCTGGCAAGCCTCAATTGAATCATATTCCTGAAAATTTTAAGGTTTGTGGTCAGGACGCGAAGAGTTCACTGTTGCTGGCTGCTTGGCCGCCTGTGGCAAGCCCCGCCTGTGGTGAGCCCTTCGGCGGAGTTTACAGTGAGCGAAGCCGAACTGCTCAGGACAGGCCCCGTCGAACCGCCTGCCCTGAGCCCTTTGACCCTTCGATGGAGTTTACAGTGAGCGAAGTCGAACTGCTCAGGACAAGCTTTGCTCAGGATAAACGCTATCGAAGGGTCGAACCGCTCCATCTCTCAAAGAGGGCGTGGTCAACATCAAAGAGGTCGAGAACCCGGCCCACTGTGTGATCAACGATGTCCTCCACTGTTTTAGGCCGATGGTAAAAAGCCGGCAGCGGGGGGAATATGATGGCTCCTATGTCGGTCAGCCTCAACATCAATTGCAGATGTCCTCTGTGCAAAGGGGTCTCTCTCACCACAGCCACCAGCCTTCTTCTTTCCTTCAGGGTGACGTCGGCAGCTCGCAGCAACAGGTTGGCACCATACGAATTGGCTATGGCCGATAGGCTTTTCATGGAGCAGGGTATGATGACCATGCCATCGGTTTTGAAAGAGCCGCTGGCAATGGCCGCCCCGATGTCATCTATGTCGTAGACATGGTCGGCCATCGCTTCCACTTCTTCCACTTGGAAGTCCGTCTCTATGAGGATGATCTTCCTGGCCGCCGAACTGATGACCAGATGGGTTTCAACATCGGTCTCTTTCAATACTTCCAGCAACCTGATTCCATAAATAGCGGCCGAAGCGCCGGATATGCCGACTATCAGCCTCTTCATCTTCCATTCTCCATTCTTCACCCGCCCTCTCGGATTATCCTGGCGTGTATTTCATCTGCCAATTTCCGGCAATTGTGCACAATGCCCTCTATGGCCTCTTCAGGCAGGTTATCCCAGTGGATACCGGCGGTAACGACCACGTTCTTTTCCAGTCGCGCTGACAGGCGCTCAGAGACCATTTTGACTACCTCGTCCTCTTTGTGGCCCAGCAGGGTGAAAACCGAGGACGTGGAACTGGTGATCCGGGGCTTGTCCTGAGCAGAGTCGAAGGGATCGGCTATGCTGGGACGGGGCAGGGCCACGGCCACAGCGCCGATGTGAGGTTTGGTTCCCCCCCAGATCGCCACCAGCAAGTCATCGCCTATCAACGTGGCGGTGGCGTGTATCTGGTATCGTCCCTCTTCGCTTGATAGGCGGTGTCTTGAGCTTGTCGAAAGGTCGAATCTCCTCATGTCACTTTTTCATTAGCGGCTGGTGCTCCATGAAATACCAGTAGAAGGCTAAGATGACCATGGCGTTTGTGATCTCGCCCTGCCGGATCAGGCGTGGGATTTCAGAGAGGGGAACAAGGACCACTTCGATGTCTTCCCCTTCATCCAAATTGAGGGCCGCCGTCTTCTGCACATTGTTGGCCAGGAAGGTGAGCTGGCGGTTGTTCAGGACGGCCGGCTGGGGGTGGGCTGTGCCGATGAGGGTGATCTCCTCGGCCTGATAGCCAGTCTCCTCCAAGAGTTCCTTGCGGGCCGTATCCATAGGGGTGTCCCTGGGATTGACCAGGCCCCCCGGAACTTCCAGGCTGATCTGCCGCGTGCCATGGCGGTACTGTCTGACCATGACGACCTGATTATCCGGCGTCAGGGGGATGACGTTGACCCAATCAACCGACTCGATAACGTAGAAATCGTGCTCCTTACCCGTACGCGGGGAGCGGGCCGTGTCAGTGCGGACTGAAAAGACGCGATAGGACTTGTCTAGTGCGGAACGTATGAGGGGCCAGGGTTCAGGCATGTCAACCTCCGATGACCATAATCTCAAGACCCAGTTACAATCCTTCTTCTTGCCGCATCTCGGTCGCAACCTGGTGTAGTTCTTCAACCCCGAAATCTTCAGCCAGTGTATCCAGGCCGTCGAGGAACTGCTCGACGGTCGGCCCGTAGTCAATTCCACGCTGCTCCAGTTCACGCATCATCTCTTCTACACCGATGCCAGCGTACCGAGCTGCGCCACTCAGGTTTAGTTCGCCCCGGGCATAAGCACGGGCGGCAAATTCAATCCTGTAGCGGATCAGCCCTTCGCGCACGAACTTTTTTAGCAACGCTTCTTCG
>SOHZ01000442.1 GCA_004377365.1 Anaerolineales bacterium
GCGGAATACGCGGAACCCCTTTCCGCGCCTTCCGCCCCTCCGCGCTTCCGCGTTCGATAGTTCGCAAAAATCTCAAAATCCGCCAGCGGCGACCGCGCTTCGCGCGGATTAAACGTTCAGATGTCAGATGGCCAGTCGTCAGTTGTCAACCGCTTTTCGGAGGAGAGCACCGGGCGCACACCCGAAACCCAAGGGAGCGGCTGAAGAAGAGGAGCTCAGGGAGGCCGCAGAGGCGCGACCCCACCCGGGCGCTCTCATAGCCAGACCCCCAACTCCCGCCTCGGAGTGCCTTGTAAGGGCTGCCCTCTTTCCAAGGATCCCTGGTCCATTCCCACACGTTGCCGGCCATGTCGGCCACCCCATAAGAGCTGTCGCCATCGGGTGAATACTTGCCCACCGGCGTGGTGTCCCTAAGACCTGACTCGAACGTGTTGCACTTGTCTTTGTCAAACTGGTCACCCCACGGATAGCGCCGCCGGGGATGTGGATTGGCCACCAATTGGAAATTGGAAGTTGGAGGTTGGAGATTGGAAGCTAGAGGTTGGAGATTTGGGATTTGCAATCCGCCTCGGGCCGCTTTCTCCCACTGGGCCTCACTCAACAGTTGCAACCCGGCCCATTCAGCATAAGCTTTCGCATCGTGCCAGGTGACGTAGACCACCGGATGGGTGGCCTTGTCCGGGGGGCACACGCCGTCCGGCCAATGTTTGGGCGGTTTGTGGCCGGTGGTGGTCACGAAGCGGGCCCATTGGGCGTTGGTCACCGGGTAGCGGGCCACGTAAAAGGTGTCCAGATCCACTTTGTGAACGGGCTTCTCGCCGCCATACTCTTCGCTGCCCATCATGAACTCCCCGGCCGGCACCTCGACCAACAGCCGGTCCAGGGCCGCGGCGGCCGCGTCTTGCAGGGTGGGCGGGGCATCGGGGTCAGTCAATACCTCCAGCAGCCGATCGTCTACCTCTTGCAAGGCCAGCCCCACCTCTCGCCACCGGTTCTTTTCAGGGGCCAGGGCAACCAATTTTCGCAGCAGGCGCTCCAGCAAAGTAAGGTCGGCTTCGCGTCCCATCTGGCCCAGGGCCAGGGCCGCGGCGGTGCGTATGCGTTCCTCGCCCGTGTCCATCAACTGCAGGAAGAACTTTACCCCGTCGTCGCCCTTGAGGCGGGCCAGCACCCGGCCAACCCGCAGGAAAAGGCGAGGCTCCAACTGGGCGGTGAACAGGCCCTCCAGTTCCTCTTCCACCTCGCGCCGCACGCCGGGTTGGATTCTAACCGCCTCGGCCAGGCACTCCCCGGCCAGCAGCAGGTGGGCGCGGTCGGTCTCGCCAGCCTCCTGCCCTGCCCGGTCCCGCGCCAGCAGGGCCTGCACCACCGGACTGGGGTCGCGCATCCCGGCGTACAGCAGCAGCACCTCCCGCCACCACTCGGCGGTGGCCTTGTCCACCAGGAAGGCCCGCTCCGCCTCGTCCTCGCTGCCGGCAATTTCACAGGCGGTCAGATACTCCTGGAAGGTCAGGTGAGAGAAGGCGTAGGTGCCCACCTCTTGTTCCACCAGCAGGCCGCTGCGCTCCCGCACCTCTTTGAGGAAGAGGGTCACGTCGTCTGTCTTGGCCTGTCCGCCACCCACCTGGGGCAGGTAGGCGGCGATGAGTTGCTCCACCTCGACGCGGGGCAACTGGCGCACCTCGACCTTGTGCATGGCCAAGGCCAACGATTGCAACACGGCCCGCTTCTGGGCCGGCAGCAGAGCGCCTGCCCTGAGCAAAGCTCGTCCTGAGCCCAGCCGAAGGGTCGAAGGGCCCACCAGCCCCTTGGCCGCCTCCCAGTGCTCCAGCAGCACTTCCACACATTCGTTGTACAGGTCCACCCGGCGGTCGGGCAGGTGGGCGCGGTAGCGGTGCACCAGGGCCACGATAGACAACAGCAGAGGGTTGACCACCAGGCGACGGATGCCAGCGCTGGCCCGGATGGCGGCCGCCAGTTCAGCGGCCCGCTGGGCGGCGTCGCGGCGGGCCTTGGGCGTGTCGCCCCCGGTGGCCGTCTCCACGGCCAGGTACCAGTTCCGTACGAACTGCTCCACCTCAGCCATCTCGAAATCGAGCACCTCGTAGCGGGAAAAGTCGTTCTCCAGCGGCGCCGAATCGTAGCCGGCGGGTCGCGAGGTGACGATGTAACGATTGCGGGGATAGGTGGACACCAGCCGGTCCACCCACTCGGCCATCTGTCGCCGTTCCCACTCGTCAGCCACCTCGTCCAGGCCGTCCAGCAGCACCAGGCACTCCCCGGCCTGCAATCGCCCATCGAAGAAACCGGGCGGGGGTTTGCGGCCCAGTTCCCGGTAGCGGGCGTCCAGGTATTGGGGCAAGGTAACAGGTGCTTTGTCATCATCCGAGGCCAGCACTGTCTTTAACAGGCGCAGGGGCACCAGGATGGGCAACCGCCTCTCCTTCAGTTTCAGCCGTTTCGTGGCCTGGTCGTGGGTGTAGGTCAGGGTCAGGTAGGCCAGCAGGGTGGTTTTGCCGCAGCCGGGGCCGCCCACGATGGCCAGTCGCTGGTGGCGGCCCATCACCTGGCCGATGGTCAAGCTGCGCCGGGCGGCCGCGCTCTCCAACTCGGCGCCGGGCACCTCGGCCCGCAGCGAGACGTACACCTGCTCCAGTTCGATGGCCACCGGCGCTCTGGTGCGCAGGCCACGGATGTTGAGGCAGCGATGTTCGTCCACCAGATAGTCCAGGTACCACCGGCGGAAGCTTCGGCCTGCACCCAGGCGGCTCAACCGGTCGGCCAGAGCGTTGCCCAATCGCCCAAAGACAGGCTTGAGCAGCCATACCAAAACGCCGCCTGCGATCAGCCCGATCAGTCCGGTGACCACGTTTTCGCCGTATTCCCCCCACAAGGTCTTGGGTCCCGGCGTGGCGCTGGGTGTGGCCGTGACCACGATGACCTGGGGCATGGGCGTGGCGGTGACCACCAGCGGGGTGGCCGACGGCGGCGCGGGCATGGGGCTTTGCGCCCTGGCCCCACCGACGACCAGGCCTAACAGGGTGATCACAGCGATGGCGGCGGCAATTGACATGAGTTTGCGCATGGGCAGCCTCCAGTATCCAGCATTCACCAGCGGACAGTTTTGAAACACGAATGACACGAAGGGACGAATGGCACGAATTGGGTTGGAAATGCAGAGTAACCTTCGTGAAATTCGCCTATTCGTGCTATTCGTGATTCGAAATCTCCGCATTTAAAGTCTGTAGGGAAATTGTACTACACCCTACGCCCGATGTCAAAACCTTCCCGAAAGCTCTGGAGCTTTCGGGAAGGTTTGCCGACTATCCCTTGACCCCCACGTGCACCGCCACCGTGCCCAACATCAACCGCCGATACCACACCTTGCTCAACCCTGCTCGCTCCATCACCGCCTTCAACTCCTCTGGCGAGAGGAAATGGGTCAGGGAGTGGGGGAGATAATGGTAGGCTTCTCCTTGACCGGCGATGAATCTGCCCAGCAGTGGCACCAACCGGTAGAAGTAAATGTGGAAGAGTTGACGAAAAACCGGCAGAGTCGGCCTGGCGATCTCCAGGTTGACCACCCAACCACCCGCCTTGACTACGCGGCCCATCTCGGCGAAAGCCTGGGGGACGTCGGCCACGTTCCGCAGGGCGAAGCCACTGGTCACAGCGTCGAAGCAACCGTCAGCGAAGGGAAGCTGTAGTGCATCCCCTATTACGAAACGGAGGCGTGAGTCCTCCTCTGCTGCCGCCACTTTGATCCGACCCATGTTGATCATCTCAGAGCAGAAATCAATACCCACCACGCGCCCGTGAGGGGAGTGCCGGCCCAGAGCCAGGGCCAGGTCGGCCGTGCCAGTGGCCACGTCCAGGGCCAGCCCTCCCTGGGGCAAGGCCGCCTGCCGGGCCACGTAGCGCCGCCAGGCCCGATCACGCCCCAGGGTCATCAGGTGATTCATAAAGTCATAGCGCCGGGCGATACGAGCAAACATCGCCCGAACAAACTCTGCCCTGGGCTGCATCTCGCCTTACCTCTTCCTTCCATGACAGTACTGGTACTTCTTGCCCCTGCCGCAGGGGCAAGGGTCGTTGCGCCCCACAACCGGCACGTCCGTGCTCTCCTGCACCTCTCCTCCTCGCCCGCGCCATTGAGGGAAGGGAGTGGTGAAAACAAATCTCATCAGAGCCTCCTGGATCCTGTTTTTCGCACCCATCACTGTTCTATCTGCTCCAAAGGCGTTTCTGCAAGTTGGAATCGAGCCTTCAGGCGGATTTTGGGCTCAGAGAACCGGCTAAAGCCTCGACTCCAGCAGGCTCGAATACAAATCTCACGGGTGCGAAATACAGGCTGGATAGTATGTTATCACACAGTATTATAGGCCGTGAGCGAAGCCTTGTCAATCGGAACCTAACAAATTTCCGAACCCACTTGACAAATGAGGAAAACAAGGCTATAGTATGTATCTGGGTACAGGTGTTTCATCTGCAGGGCTTATGCAGTTTGGGTGGAAAGCCCAACCGCCTGTGGCGCAATAGTGCTGCGTTGGGCGTTGACAGGTCATCAGGAAGCATGACGGCCAACAGGCCTGTACCGCAAAGTGGTGCAACGGTGTGATTGGCCTCCTACCCCCATTTTGAGGCAACTGCGTAAGTACTGACTTGGTAAGGACAACGGCGAAAGGGAGGTGGTGTCTATCGGTTAGTTTGGGGCTTGTGATGGATCAGACAAGTTGACTTTTCACCAAAATAGAAGGAGGAGCTATGAAGCTCAACAAGTTAATCGGATTGGTTCTGATTTTGGGCTTGCTGCTGCCCCTGGCAGTCTCCTGTGGGCCCAAGAAGGCAGAGCTAGGTACAGAGGATAACCCCATCATCTGGTCCTTCGTTCCCTCCGGCGAGATGGAAAGGGTAACGGGCGGTGCCGAAACGGTGGCCGACTTGATCACCGAGGAGACCGGCCTGGTGATCAAGACCAACGTGGCCACCGAGTACGCCGGCGTGATAGAGGCCATGTGCAGCGATCCGCCGGAGGCTCACATAGCATCACTGGCCACCTTCAGCTACGTACTGGCCGCCGACAAAGGGTGCGCGGAGGCGGAACTGGTCGCGGTGCGCTTCGGCAGCCCGACCTACAACGGCCAGTTTATCGTCCGCGCCGACAGTGGCCTGAGCAGCGTCGCCGACCTGGCGGGCAAGACCTTCTGCCGGGCTGACCCACTCTCGACCAGCTCCTGGATCATCCCCATGCTCACCATGCGCGCGGAGGGAATCAACACGGATTCAGACCTGGCAGAGGTCGTGGATGCCGGCAGCCACGACGCAGTGGCCGCGGCCGTCTACGACGGCTCCTGTGACGCCGGCGCCACCTACGTGGACGCCCGCATCCGGATCGAGGAGGACTACCCCGACGTGATGGAGCAGGTCGTCGTTATCGCCGTCACTGAGGACATCCCCAACGATGGCCTCCAGTACGTGCCCAGTTTCCCGCGGGAGCTGCGCGACAAGATCAACGACGCGCTGCTCAAGATCGTCGAGACCGAAGAGGGGCAGGAGGCTCTGAATACGGCCTACCAGTGGGCTGGCCTGGAGAAGCACGATGACACCTTCTACGATCCGTTCCGTCAGGTGCTTCAGGCCGCGGGCATGAGCGTCGAAGACCTGGAGTAATAGCTTATCACCACTGCTGCGGCACAGGCCTGCCGTTTGGCGGTTCGACGGCGCTCACCACTGGCTATCTCTGCCGACGACATAGACGATCAAAGAGGGGGGACGCCATGTCCCCCCTCTTATCAAATGGGTCTGGCTAAAATGACCTGGGGAGTGGAGCCTTTAGGTGGAAAAAGCCGGCTAAAGCCTCGACTCCAAGCTGTTTTAGCCACACCCTTATCAAATTGGGAGGTGATATGCTTCAGGTCAAGAATCTGACCAAAGTCTACGACGATGGGACCGTGGCCCTGCGAGACCTCAGCTTCGAGGTGCGAGACGGCGAGTTCCTGATCATCATTGGCCTGAGCGGCGCTGGCAAGTCCACCTTGTTGCGTTGCATCAACCGCTTGATTGAGCCCACGGAGGGCAAGATCATCTGGGATGGGGTGGATGTGACAGCGGCCTCAGCGGCCGAGTTGAGGCAGATCCGCCGCCAGATCGGGATGATTTTCCAACACTTTAACCTGGTGAACCGCTCCACGGTGCTGACGAACGTGCTCTCCGGCCGACTGGGCTATGTGAACCCCTGGTCGAGCCTGCTCAATCGTTTTCCGCAGGAGGATATCGAACGTGCGCGGTGGGCGTTGGAGCGACTGGGGATTCCAGAGCAGGCGCACAAGCGGGCCGACGAACTGAGCGGCGGGCAGCAGCAGCGGGTGGGCGTCGCCCGGGCGCTGATGCAGGAGCCCAGGATCATCCTGGCTGACGAGCCAGTGGCCAGCCTCGATCCGGTGCTGGCCCACTCGATCCTAGATCATCTGGAAAAGCTCAACCAGGAGGATAAGATCTCCATCCTGTGCAGCCTGCACTACCTGGACCTGATCCAACGCTATGCCTCTCGGGTGATCGGCCTGCGCGATGGGCAAATCATCTACAGGGGCAGCCGTGAGGAGATCCGCCGCATGACCGACGAAGAGTTCAAGGAGATCTATGGCCAGGAGGCGGAGCGGGTCAGCGTCGGCCTTCAAAGCGAGGGAGGCGTCTAGTGATGAACAGGAACAAAAAAGGCAACGTCAAGGGGGCTGCTGTTCGGCCCAGCCTGATACCGCCACCCCTGGCTGGCGTGCTGTCTTTAGTCATTCCTGGGCTGGGGCAGGTCCTGGCCAGGGCTGGACGGCGCGGCCTATTGCTGTTTTTCAGCATGGTCAGCGCCATCGGGCTGCTGACCTGGCGTATGCGCCTCATCGCCCGGCGGGAGGAGGGGGCGCTGGCCATCTTGCGCAAGGCTGTTGACAGGCAGCCCGTTTTCGTTATTCTCCTCCTTGTGGGTCTGATCCTGCTCTGGTTGTGGATCGCCTGGGATGCCTATGGCCAGGCCCAGCCGGAGCGCCGAGGGGGCAGCGGCATCTTTTTTGTGGTGATTTTGCTCTTTTTCGTCCTGGGCTGGCAGATCAGCGAGATTGACCTGTACAAGGCGGTGACAGAGATCTCCGACGCCGGGCCGCCGCTGCTGCGGGTGCTGTGGCCCTGGGAGGCAGCCGTCACACGGGAGGAGGCGGTCATCAGCGCCAGCGCTGAAATCCTGTCGCCCTGCGACGAGTTGCCGCCCCCCGCGCCGCCAGCGGAGGTGCCCGGCCAGCCCTACGTCATAGCCGACCCGACCTGCGGCGATCTCTCTGAATTGGACGAGAACAACCAGGTGGTGCTGGGCTCGACCCTGCACCTGCGTGGCTGGGGATTTGAGCCCAACACAGACACGCAGATCTGGTGGGCGGATCCGCTCGGGAACGAGTTTCGGGTTCGGCAAGCCGGGGAATACATCCACTTCCTGACCGACGGCGAAGGGTCTTTTGAGCTCGACGTTGTCATGCCCTACCGCCTGATCCCCCCCAGCGCGGTGGGGAGGCAGATCCACCGGGTGGAGCCACGGCAGACCAGCGAAGTGGGTGGGCTTATGCCCAGCGAGCCGTTACGGTTGACGATTGAGCGCATGATAGAGACCATCTTCCTGGGGCTGATGGCCACATTGTTCGGCGTCGTGCTGGCCGTGCCGGTCAGTTTCATGGCCGCCCGCAACCTGATGTCCGGTTCTGTGGCCACAATGGCACTCTACTACGTCACCCGCACCATCCTGAACATCGTCCGCTCCATCGAGCCGTTGATCTGGGCCATCATCGCTGTGGTGTGGGTGGGCCTGGGGCCCTTTGCCGGCATCATCGCCCTGACCCTGCACTCTATCGCGGCCCTGGGTAAACTGTACTCCGAGTCCATCGAGGGCATTGCCCCTGGCCCCATCGAGGCTATTCAGGCCACTGGTGCCAACTGGCTGCAAACGATCATGTACGGGGTAGTGCCGCAGATGATCCCGCCCTTTGTCTCTTTCACCATCTACCGCTGGGACATCAACGTGCGTATGTCCACCGTCATCGGCCTGGTGGGCGGCGGCGGCATTGGCTTCCTGCTGATCCAGTACATTCGCTTGCTGGACTATCGCGCGGCAGGCATTGCCGTCTGGTTCATCGCCATCACTGTGGCCATTCTCGACTATGTCAGCGCTGATATCCGCCGGCGATTTGTCTAGTACACGGCGGCGTAAATAAGCCAATGGTTACCAAAGTGGGACCAGCATCCTGAGTAGGCCGAAGGCCGTATCGAAGGGTGCGGGTTCGCAGCGGGTCGGCGTTTAAGCCGCCTGCTAGCCAACAACCCCATATTGAACTCAAAGGTGCTGCTCACCTGTACCACCTGTACCGCAATAGTGGTGCAACAGTGGTAGTTGGAGAGCAGCACCTTTCGTCTTGCCTCACTACATTCTGCCCGCCCTGCGTATGGGAGGGGAGGCGATCCCCTGGGCGTTGTCGGAGATGGGGCTAAAGGCGTCTATAGCAAATTCTTCAATACGGGCTTTAGCAACCACTTCAGGGTAGAGATAAGGATAATTCCACACAATACAAAAACAATGGTCAGGTAGTCCCATTTTTCAAGCATCAACCCCAGTGCTACACTGGTGGCCGGAGCATGCTCTGTATCTGTAACTACCATTAAAAAGATGGCCAGGCCCACAGACAAAGCGCCAAAGACAATAGATGAGATTCTTTGGCTAACAAACAAGGATGCCATCCATGGCGACAGAGACAGGAAGTGACAGAAGCAGCCTACGGATATCCCCACGAGGTATCCTCCAATCATGAGTCTTGGTTTAGAGGCATCGTACGTCGGCATAGTGAAGGCGATGAAGGAACTGGCCCCCAGAGCGGCAACGGTCGCTGTGTGCGTCAGGACATCAAGGAAAACCAGCACGATTGCGATGATCAAAGTAGCCAGGGCGCATTGCAATACATATCTGGCCACATTATGCTTGAATTCCTTATCAATTATTCTCATGTTACCCCCCATTAGGAATTGGGCCAGACCCCAGGGGTTTTAGAGAGCGTGAGTTCCTACAGTATTGCTCTTCAAACCAGGGTTATCTGCCCCAAAAGTTGGCTGATGAAAACCCCTGGGGTCTCAAGTTGACACCTATGCTACGGTGAGACACAAAAAGCCTCTACCTCCAAAGAGACTGGTCATCTCTTAAAGGAAAAGGGATGGCTAGCCTCCAAGGGTAGAGGCTTATATTCTATAACATAGGCCCCCAAGTGCTTGACCCAGAGCTATTCTGGCAGATGTGCCTAAGAAGTCAGGTCTTCTGTCACCACTTGAGTCCGTACATCAGGAACAGAGGTAGACAGGTTATTGATAGGATGTTTCCCATTTTGATCAGAATGTGCAAAGAGGGGCCGGCCGTGTCCTTGAGCGGATCGCCAAAGGTGTCACCGACGACGGCGGCCGCATGGGCGGGGGTGCCTTTCCCTCCATAGTGGCCGTCCTCAATGTATTTCTTGGCATTATCCCAGGCTCCGCCAGCGTTGAACATAAAGGTGGCCAGGATAGCCCCCACGATCTTGACGGCGATCAGGAAGGCAGCCAGAGCCCAGACCCCCAGGGTGAAGCCGATGATGAGGGGCGCAACGACTCCCACCAGGGTGGGCAGGATCATCTCCCGGAGCGAATCCTTAGTAGCGATGTCCACGCAGCGGGAGTAATCCGGCTTGGCTTTGCCTTCCATCAGCCCAGGGATCTCGCGGAACTGCCGTCGGACCTCCTCGACCACCTTGAAAGCCGAGCGGCCAACGGAACGAATGGCAAGGGCCGAAAATAGGAAGGGGACAGTAGCTCCGATCATCATGGCCACGATGTTCTTAGGATCGGCCAGGTAAATGGGGATATCTTCGACTCGCGTGAAAGGCATGCCCTGATGTCTGGTGGCTTCTGTGAGATAAGCGAAGAGAATCACCACGCTGGTCATCAGGGCGCAGGCCATGCCGTAGCCCTTGGTGATGGCCTTGGTGATGTTGCCGGCCGCGTCCAGCACGTCGCCAGCCCGCCTCACCTCCTGGCCCAGGCCGGACATCTCAGCAATGCCACCGGCGTTATCGACGATGGGGCCAAAGGCATCAGAGGCCATGATGATACCCTTCATCTCGGTGATGCCCAGGGTGGCCGCGGCGATGCCAAAGAAACCCAGCAGCCCCCCACCCATGATCAGATAGGCAGCCATGTTCACCAGGGCGATGACGATAATGCCCAGCGCCGGGCTCTCCAGACCGTAGGAGAAACCAGCCAACAGATTGAGGGCCGCTCCGCTCTGGGTGGCCTTGGCCATCTCCAGTACCGGCTTCTTCATGCCGGTGTAATACTGTACGATAAGGGAGATGGCCAGAGCAGCAAACAGGCCCAGGGAGAGACACCAGAACAGCCGGATGTCGTGCATCAAGTATCGGGCCAGAAGGTAAAAAGTGATCAAGGAGAAAGCACCAGTGGTGAAGAGGCCAATGTTGATAGCGGTGATGGGGTTGCGCCTACCCGTACCCCGCACCGCCAGAGCACCCAGCACAGCCCCAATGGCCCCGATGGATCGGGTCAATAGAGGGAAAAGGATAGCATTGAAGCCATAGACGGGCAGGAAGGCCAGTCCCACTATCATGGTTCCGACCAGGTTATCGGAGCCCGACAAAGAGGTCAGCGCCACGCCCGGCGCAGTCTCCCACGTTGTCACCCACCAAATCAGCGATGACGGCTGCGTTGCGCGGGTCGTCTTCGGGGATGCCAGCCTCGATCTTGCCCACCAGGTCGGCGCCCACATCGGCCGCCTTGGTGTAGATGCCGCCTCCGAGCTGCGCGAACAACGAGGCAAGACTGGCTCCGAAACCAAAGCCCACCAACAAGCTCACCCGCTTAGGAGTGCTCGGACTGATCCCAAAAATGATGGCCAGGATAGAGATGCCCAGCAGATTGTGGGCCACGATGCCCAGGCCCATGATCGAGCCCCCGCGGAAAGCCAAAGTGAGAGCCTTTCCTAGGTCGTTCGAACGTTGGCCCTCACTGCAGCGTTCATGCCGATGAGGACGGCTGACATGGAGAAGAGGGCCCCGAAGACAAATCCAAAGGCTATCTGCCACTCAGGCATGACGATGAAGAGAAGGATCGCTAGCCTCACGATGAAGTAGGCAATCGTAAGGAACTCTCTTCGCAGGAAGGTGTTGGCTCCCTCCTGTATAAAGGATGCGATTTCCTTCATCCTTGGAGTGCCGGCATCTTCTTTCACCACCATCCAATAGAAGATACCGACAAAGATCATAGCGAAAATGCCGGCTGCAGGGGTGAAGAGTATAGGGTCCATAGAAAAGTCTCCTTTCTCATCTTGCATTTGGTTGTTTTGGCTACCGGTGACGCACGTCCCATATTCTACTTAAATATGCGGCCAAAAGTCAACATTTTAGGCCAATTTTAATGTCCTCTCAATGTTGTGCGATACGGTACACTCCGGTGCAGGTAAGGGGGGAGAGCGTTACATGCCTGGGATATTAATAATAAGGGGAAGTACCTTCAACAAAAATGTCCCACACCCCCGAAAAAGTGGGGGTAAATTGACACACCTCTTGCATTGTTGTGGTATAATAATAGTAGTAGTGTTTTTGATTCTAGGGAGGCTGTGAGCCATGATTCAGGTGGAGAACCTGACCAAGTACTACGGCGATCTGACCGCCATCAAAAACGTCAGCTTCAATGTAGATAGACGTGGTAAAACTGACGGTCAAAGGACCGGAGGGGACTACCCGCCTGAGCCGGGTGGAAGGTCAGCCGTGGCAGACAAATGCCCTACACCCAACATATTATCCTGAGGAGAGGGGACATCGGGGAGACACCATTTGGCTGAGCTCGCGAAAGCCCTCCATGCCCCCCCCCGGCCTGCTGCGCAGGCCGGGCAATCGCTGACGATGCTGGCGATAGGCGGTAGACCCTAAATGATAAAGGAGTTGAGTACAGTGACCGAAGAAACAGAAGGAACGGAAACAGGACGGGATGCTACCGAGCAGTTGCTCAATTTGGGAAAAGAACAAGGATTCTTGACCTACGATGACATACTGGCGATTTTCCCGGAGGTGGAAACCAACCTAGAGCAGCTTGAAGAGCTGTTCAGTACCCTTTTCGAGCTAAGTATCACAGTCAGTGAGGCAGGTAAGGAAAGGGCAATAGCTCAGGTCGAAAAGCCAGGCGCAACGGCGGAGAGCAAGCAAGACAAAGGTGCAGAGGCCTTTGATTTAAGCGCTATTGACATTGACGATTCGATCAGTCTATATCTGAAAGAGATTGGCCAGGTGCCTCTGTTGACGGCAGAGGAGGAAGTGAGGCTGGCCAAGAAAATGGAGAGAGGCAAAAGAGCCCGGCGGCACCTGCCCCTCGGAGAGGCCACGGACGACACCCGAGAGCATTTGGAGAAGCTGGTAGAAGAGGGGAAAGCTGCCCAGGAACATCTGGTGAAAGCCAATTCTCGCCTGGTGGTCAGTGTGGCCAAGAAGTACATCGGACGAGGGGTGCCTTTCCTGGATCTGATCCAGGAGGGCAACATTGGTCTCATCCGGGCGGTAACCAAGTTTGACTACCGTCGTGGCTACAAATTCTCGACCTACGCTACCTGGTGGATCCGCCAGGCCGTGACCAGAGCCATTGCCGATCAAGGACGGACTATCCGGGTGCCTGTTCACATGTACGAGCAGATCAACAAACTCACGCGGACCTCACGGAAACTAGTGCAGGAATTGGGGCGCCAACCCACCATCGAGGAAATCGCTGAGGAATTGGACATCTCCCTGCGCAAGGTCGAGCGGATCATGAGAGTTGCTCAGAGGCCCTTGTCTCTGGAAACGCCCGTAGGGGAGGAAGAGAACAGCTATCTGGGCGACTTTATCGAGGATGTGGAGACCGTCGCCCCGGTGGACGCTGCCTCTCGCAGCTTGCTGCGAGAAGAACTGGATGAGACTCTGTCTTCATTGACCCCTCGCGAGGTGCGCATCTTGCAGCTTCGCTTTGGCCTGGTTGACGGTTACAGCTACACCCTGGAGGAAGTAGGGCGCAAGTTCGGTGTGACACGCGAACGCATCCGCCAGATAGAGGCCCACGCTTTGGGCCGGCTGCGCCATCCCAGCCGTAGTCGGAGGCTGCGGGATTATCTGAGTTGAAGGAGTACCAGTGAATGGCGCTGCTCGGTTCCTCTCCAAGACTGAATAGACAAGGTTACAGCGCCGTCCCATTCTCGGGGCGGCGCTGTCATTTGGAGCAGTGTTTAGATCACAGGAGATGCCAAACTCTTACCCTTTCATCACTGCTAGGGGCCGCAGCTTGGCCACCTTGCGGGCCAGACCGGCGCGGTGCACCACATCCACCACGTGCTCAATGTCCTTGTAGGCGGCCGGAGCTTCTTCGGCCAGACCAGGCATGCTCTTGGCTCGCACCTGGATGCCCTGAGCCTCCAACTCGGCTTTCAATTTGTCGCCACGGATCCGCTTCTTGGCCGCCTTGCGGCTCAGCACCCGCCCGGCCCCGTGGCACGTCGAGCCGAAGCTGGTTCTCATGGCTTCCTTAGTGCCGACCAAGACATAGGAGGCAGTCCCCATATCGCCAGGTACCAGGACCGGCTGGCCCACCGCGCGATAGATCTCTGGTAATTCTGGCCGGCCCGGCCCGAAAGCCCGCGTGGCTCCCTTGCGGTGGACGCAGAGCTTGGTGCGCCGGCCGTCTACCTCGTATTCTTCGATCTTGGCAATGTTGTGGGCCACATCGTAGACGGTAGTCAGTTCCCAATTTCTGACCTTGCCAGCCAATATCTCCTCGAAGGTGCGCCGGGCGAGATGGGCCAGGCACTGGCGGTTGGCCCAGGCATAGTTAGCTGCCCCCGCCATGGCTGCAAAGTAATCCCGTCCCTCGGGTGAGTCCAAAGGAGCGCAGACCAACTGCCGGTCGGGCAGCTCGATGTGGTATTTCCTCACCACTTCCTGCAACGAGCGCACATAGTCGGTGCAGACCTGGTGGCCCAGGCCCCGTGAGCCAGAGTGGACCTGGACAGCCAGTTGGCCCGGGAAGAGGCCGAAAGTATCGGCTACCTCTTCATCGTAAACCTCCACCACCTCTTCGATCTCCAAGAAGTGATTGCCTGAGCCCAGGGTGCCCAACTGGTTTTTGCCTCGCTCCTTGGCCCGCGAGCTCACCGCCCGCGCCTCGGCCCCAGCCATGGCTCCTCTTTCCTCAATACGCTCCAAATCCTCCCGGGAGCCGTAGCCTTGCTTCACCGCCCAGGCGGCCCCTTTTTCCAACACTTGATCCATCTGTCTGGAAGAGAGCTTGATGCTGCCTTTTTTGCCCACTCCGCTGGGCACGTTGCGATAGAGGGCACTGATCAGCGTGCTGATGTGAGGTTTGACCTCGTCGGCCTCTATGCTGGAAATCAGAAGCCGCACGCCACAGTTGATATCGTAACCAACACCTCCGGGCGAAATGATGCCAGAAGGGTAGCGGGTGGCAGCCACGCCGCCGATGGTGAAACCGTAGCCCTGGTGAATGTCAGGCATGGCCAGGGCATAGCCGACGATGCCAGGCAGAGTGGCTGTGTTGACCAGTTGCTCCAGAGAGCGGTCGCGTAAGGTCGCTTCCAACAGTTTCTCATCAGCATAGATGCGAGCCGGCACACGCATATCCTCACGGTATTCTTTTGGTATCTCATATAGATAGTCAGTGATGCGCTTCATGTCCTTTTTGTCAACCATCTCCACTCCTCCTTGAAACGACAGTCTCAACCTCGCCCAATCGTGCTAGACATCAAAGACAACGGTGACCAGGCAGCCATCTTCTGTTTCCCTGATTTCCAAACCATGGAAAGTGGCTGCTTTGACAGTCAGCTTGCTGGCCGCCATTTTAGCCCCCCATACAATCGCTGAGAGGGCACTGGAGGACAGAGCTTCAATCTCGAAACGGCTGTAGAGCTCCTCCTCCACCTCGTGCAGGTAGAGCAGTTCGTTGAGCCAATCAACCAGAAGCGCCTCGTAATCCAGCGACTCCAGGCTTATCTCATGACTTATGGTGGGCTCCAGTCCCTCCAGGTCAGCCATCAAGCTGAACATTCCGTAAGCGGCATTGGCAAAGACTTCCTTCAGGCTGTGACCGCGCACTTTCAGAGCCAGGTCGGCGGTGTGTTCCAGCTCTTCAAAGTGAAATAAAGTCATGGTCAAACCTACGATGAGGCAGCCAAGGGCCGAACTTTGTCCTGAGGGGCTTCGGTCCGAAGGGCTTCCTCCGGCCAGGGGAACGGCTTTTCGGCGGCCAGGATACGACGTGCTTCTATGACGTCCTTCTCTATCTGAGCTATCAAATCCTTGATTTCGGTGAACCTCTTCTCAGGGCGCAGGCGCTGGACAAACTCGACCACCAGATCGCAACCGTAGATATCGGCCTCGAAATCCAGGAGGTAGGTCTCCACGGTGCGCTCACCGTTGTCGAAACTGGGGCGCACCCCCACGTTGGCCACCCCCTCATAGCGTTCCTCTCCCAGGACGGCATAGACGACGTAAATGCCATTGGCCGGAACGGCCCGTTCTGGCCGTACCTCCAGGTTGGCAGTGGGAAAACCCAGGCAGCGTCCGCGCTGGGCCCCTCGCACCACCTCTCCGGCCAGACTTGGGTAGCGCCCCAAGAGTTCGGCAGCCTCACGCACCTGTCCCCTGAACAACAGGGAACGAATGCGGGTGCTGCTGATAACCTCGCCCTTCCAGATCAAAGGGTTGATGGGCTCAACAGAAAAGCCTATCTCTTTGCCCAAGGCCCGCAAAACCTCTGACGTCCCCTCACGGCCATAGCCCAGGGCGAAATCCTTTCCCACCCACAACTCTGTCATGCGCAATTGCCGAGAGACCATCTCTACGAAATCTCGGGCCAAAGTCTGGGCCATCTCTCGGTTGAAAGGCAAGATAGCCACGATGTCCAGCCCCAATCTCTCCAGGAGAGCGGCCTTTTCACCAGGTGTGGTGATGTACCGGGTAGGGTTTCCGGGCGAGAGCACGGCGCTGGGATGGGGATGAAAGGTGATCAGGCCAGCCAGGCGATGGGTCCGTCTGGCCTTTTGTAGCAGTTGTCCGATGAGATATTGATGTCCACGGTGAACGCCGTCAAAGGCCCCAATGGTCAGAATGGTATCTTTATCCAGGTGAACCTGGGATAAATCGTCAATTATCTGCATGGCGTAGCTTGATGGTTAGCCGAAGACTTTTTTGGGTTGCCAAAGGCCCGTTTGGGCATCGTATTGCAGCAGGGCAATCAATTCACCCTCAGTCGAGTAGGCGCGACAGAGGGGGGATGACGACGAAGGCTTTGGTCCCTGCACTTGCTGGCCGAAGCGGATCTGGCGCTCGGCCTGGCTTCCAAAGGTGATGGCCTCAAAATCCAACAAGGCTTCGTCGAGAGGATGAATCAACTCGACCCACCGACCGGTAGCGAAAGCCTTGCTCAGGGCATCCAGACCGACGGCTTCATCCAAAGTGAAATGCCCGCTTGCCAGACGGGTCAAGCTGGACAGATGCGCTCCACAGCCCAGCCGCTGCCCCAAATCGTGGGCCAGGGAACGAACGTAGGTGCCGGGCGAGCAAGCGACCTCAATGGTGAGCACTGGAGATGACCAGTCCAGCAATTTGATGTCGTATATCTCAACGGGGCGTGGTTTCCGTTCGACGGTTTTCCCCTGGCGGGCCAACTTGTAGAGAGGGATCCCCCGGTGCTTGAGGGCTGAGTACATGGGGGGCGTCTGCTCGATCCGACCAACGAAAGCCGAAAGGGCCTCCTTCAATTGAGATAGGGTGACGTTCACCTCAGGCGCTGTTGTCGTGACCTGCCCTTCGGCATCGTAAGTGTCGGTGCTGAGGCCCAGGTGCACGGCGGCCTGGTAGACCTTGCGGCCCCGCATCAGGTATTCGCTGACCCGGGTGGCCTGCCCCAGGCAGGCCAGCAGCACCCCCGTGGCCAGGGGGTCCAGGGTGCCGGCGTGGCCCACCCGCTTCTGTCCTGAGAGACGCCGCACCTTGGCCACCACGTCGTGAGAGGTCCACCCCTGTGGCTTGTCAATGTTGAGTATGCCGGAGATAACAGGCTCTTTCTGGTTCATTGGCAGTCGGCCTACGGCTCAGGCCGGCGATGTGCGCCCATTCAGGCCAGCAACAGCATGAAAGCTACTACACCCCCACAGTAAAAATGATACGTCTGTCATTCTGAGCCGGAGCACAGCGGAGGCATTGTCGCAAATGCGCTGTTATTGACGTTCAGCGGTCAGTCGCTAGAAGGAATTCTTCCAAGTAGAGTTCCATCGCTTCCTTGAGGTTGGCGGTGGCTTCCTCGATCGTGTATCCCTGGCTGACTGTTCCCACTTCGGGACATTCTGCTACATACAAATCTTCATCTTGGTGAAGAACCGCGGTAAAGGTTCGCACAGCCATATCAACACCTCCTGCGACCAATGCGATGAATTTGCAAGCCGAATGTCCAGACAACTTGAGCCTGACCAGACCCCAGGGGTTTTACAAGACGCCTTTGACTTGACGACCCATTGGTTTCCTAGCACTCAAATTTCAAAGACTTTTTCGGAAACCCCTGGGGTCTCTGCCTTCATCGGGTTCGACCCGTCTTGCCTCAAAGACCACCGGGTTGTTATGTCCAAGCAACAGACGCGAGCTAGGTCAGGCTCATCTTCCCAAGGCACCTGGCCCCCAAAGCGCAAAGCAGTGGTAAAAGGCAAGAGGACGTGCGCTGCCCAATGGCAGGCCTGGGCCAGTTCTTTGTCGGAAGCGAAACAGTCACCCACCTTCAGGCCCAGCGGGTAAACTCCCCGCCCCATGATATCAATCACCCGAATCTCCAGCGGATAACCGGTCATAGCTTTGCCCATTGTCTTCAATTAATGTTGATGGCGGCTGCTTGCTCCAGCAGGGAGCGCCTTAGTTCGGCCAATACCCTTTCCCTGGCTTCGGCCAGGCTGCTGTTCAAGTTACATCCAGCAGCCTGGGGATGGCCTCCACCGCCAAGGCGCATGGCCACGTTGGAGATATCTATGCCTGGCATGGAGCGGATACTGACGTCAATGGTGCCATTGTCCTTCTCGGTGAAGACGATGCCTACATCAGCTTCACAGGCGCTGGTAAGGAAGCCAACCAGACCGTCGCCGCTGTCGCTGCTAAACCCGCACTCGTGCTTCATGGCCTGGTTGATCTCAGTCCAGATGATCCGATCGTCCAATTGGACAGCACTCAAAGCCCTGCCCCACAGGCGGACCACAGCCAAGGGACGGCGGTTGAAAACCTGCTGTGTGATTTCTGACATAGAGGCCCCGGCCATCATCAACCTAGTGGCTGCTTCCATTACGGCGGGCGTAGTGTTGGGGGTGCGGAATCCACGTGTATCAGTGACAATGCCGTTCAGCAAACAGGTGGCTATGGTGGGGTCCAGAGGAACCCCCAGACGTTCTATCAGCGTGAGCACCATCTGGGCTGTCGCAGCCGAGTTGGGATCCACCCAGTTGACGCTGCCAAAGCCCACGTTAGTGACGTGATGGTCAATGTTGATGATCGGCACCCCTCTCAGGGAATTCTGATCATAAGCAACTCCCAGCCGTTTCAGGTCACTGCAATCGAGGCTAATAACCAAGTCATAGTTCCCTTCAGGGTAGGACACGATGTCTTCGCTACCAGGCAGGTAGACGAAAGAGTCAGGTACTGGGTCGGCACAGGCCAAGGTATGCTCTTTGCCCAGCTTATGCAGGGCCCAAGCCAGGCCCAGGAGGGAACCAATGGCATCCCCGTCGGGCATGATGTGGCAGATAACCAAAATACCCCGGGCTTGCCTGATGAGTTGAGCGGCAGTTTGACTTTCGTCTGGGGCCGAAGAAATTGATGCAGAAGATTCTGAACGCTGCTGCGACTTTGTCTTGAGGGCTTCGATGAACCCAGCCGAACCGCTCAGCCCGAAAGATTCATCTCTCAGGAAAACCCTTTCGGCTCTATAGGCTTTGCCCACGGTTATTCCCTTCCAACTTGTCTAAAAGTTGCATAATGCGCTGGCTGCGCTCCAGCGAATCATCTAGATGAAAGGTCAAGCCAGGCACATAGCGCAGGGCCAATCGAGCCCCCAGTTCGTGACGGAGAAAGCCAGTGGCATGTTTCAAGGCGGCGAACATCTTCCGGCGTGCTTCTTGATCACCCACAGTGCTGACATAGATATGAGCCTGACGCAGGTCAGCGCTGACTTCCACAGCAGTCACTGTCACAAACGACAGGCGCGGATCACTCACTTTCTTTTGCAGCAACTCGCCTATCTCTTTTTGGATAAGGTCACTGACTCGCTTCTGACGACGACTAGGCATGACTTATGACTGATGGCTAATAGGCAGATGGCCGATAACACTATCAGCCCTCTGCTACGCACCACACGCTAGCCCACCCTCTCCTTTCTGTAAAATTCTATGATGTCACCTTCTACGAACTCCTCAAAACCTTCCAGACTTACGCCACACTCAAAGTCAGTGTTGACTTCTTTAACATCCTCGGTAAAGCGTTTCAGAGAGCTAACCCGGCCATCGTAGACTAATTCACCATTGCGGCTGATCCTGGCCAGAGCGTTACGAGTTACTTGACCATCAGTGACATAGACACCTGCTATTTTCCCTCGCTGGGAGATTCTAAAGATTGCTCTCACCTCAGCGTGGCCAATAACCACATCTGCATAGACTGGTTCCAGAAGACCTTTCAGGGCTTTCTCGATATCGTCAACAAGCTTGTAAATAATGTCATAGAGGCGGATGTCAACTCCTTCCACTTCGGCCATGCGTCTGGCAGCCGGATCGACTTTGACGTTAAAACCGATGACAATGGCCCGAGAGGCTACTGCCAGCATGATGTCAGATTCAGCGACATTGCCCGTGCCATCGTGGATGATCTTCACCCTCAGATTCTCGTCCCCCAATTGATTCAGAGAGTTCACAACAGGTTCAAGGGCACCCTGCACATCAGTCTTGAGGATGAGGTTTAGCTCCTTTACCTTTCCAGCTTGAATCTGATCGTAAAGGTCATCCAGGCTGAGAACCTTGACTGATTGCTTGGCTGCCTGCTGCTTCATCTCGGCATGCTTGGCAGTCATGGTACGGGCAACTCGTTCGTTGGCTACCACCTTGAACGTGTCGCCGGCGCGGGGAACATGGGGCAGACCCAGGATAGCCACAGGGGTGGATGGCCCAGCCTCCTTAATCGGTTTACCTTTATCGTTGAACATGGCCCTGACACGACCGTGGAGCTCGTCAATTACAATGACGTCCCCGACTTTGAGGGTCCCGTTTTGCACCAGCACTGTGGCTGTGACCCCCCGGCTCTTATCCAATTTACCTTCTACAACTGTGCCTACAGCGGGACGATTGGGATTGGCTTTAAGTTCCTCCATTTCCGCAACCAGCAAGATATTCTCTAGCAGGTCTTCGATACCCTGGTTGAACTTGGCTGAAATCGGTACGCAGATTATATTGCCACCCCATTCCTCCACGGTCAGTCCCACATCCGCCAGTTGCTGCTTGACGACCTCCGGATTGGCCTCGGGTTTGTCCATCTTGTTCAAGGCCACCACAATGGGGACCTGAGCAGCTCGGGCGTGGTCAATGGCCTCCTTGGTTTGGGGCATCACTCCATCGTCGGCAGCTACTACCAGGACAGCCAGGTCAGTGACCTGAGCGCCCCGGGCGCGCATGGCGGTGAAAGCTTCGTGGCCTGGAGTGTCCAAGAAGGTGATCTTCTTACCATCCGTCTCTATTTGATAGGCCCCGATGTGTTGGGTAATACCACCAGCCTCACCCTCAGCCACCTTGGTGTGTCGGATAGCGTCGAGAAGTTTGGTCTTCCCGTGATCAACGTGCCCCAACACTGTAACCACCGGCGGTCGAGGTCGCAGGTTCTTGGGATCTTCCCCTTCATAGAAACGATGCCTGAGCGGTTGGAGGAGCTTGGGTTCGGCTTCCTCTATAGGAAGAACCTCCTCCTTTGTCTCGAAGCCCATTTCCTCGGCTACGATAGCTGCTGTCTCGTAATCAATCTGCTGGTTGATATTGGCCATAATGCCATTGTTCATCAGTTCCTTGATGACATCAATGGGACTGATACCCAGCAAACTGGCCAGTTGCCTCACGCTGAGAGCAGCGGGCAATTCCACGACTTTGGGTCGGGCGACAATGGTCTCTTTCGAAGCAACAGTGGAGACAGTGTCTGACTCGATAGCTAGCCCCCCCGGGCTGGGCTCTGCCTCTGGTCGTTGTACAGAAGGCTTCCCCGATGCCCTAGACTTGCGCGCTGATTTTGAGACCGTCTTGCCTCCCGCCGCTGGCCTGGCAGACCCGCTAGGGGCTTTGCCTGCACCGCTAGGCTTGCTACCTGGCTTGGCCGTTGAAGTCCCTCTCTTCCTGGCTTGCGTTGTCCCAGGTTTGGACGGTTTAGTACCAGCTTTTGTGACAGTGGTTCGGGTAGGGCGACCTTTCTTCGACGCCTTCGCTGGGCTCCTGGTTTTTTCCCTCCCAGTGGTTTTGGGACTGGCAGCAGGTTCACTCTTGACCTTTTTGTTACTTACCGTCTTTTTCACGGATTTGGAAGGGTGGGCAGCACTGTCAGCCTTTCCAGCAACTTTACCTTTCGACGCGGGGTCCAATGATTTCTTCTTGTTTTTTTTCTCCTCTTTTCTGTCTTGAGCCATAACCCTTATCCCCTTTCCAGTATGATACCATCCTTAATCAGTAGATGGAAAAACTCGCTGGAGTGCGGACGCCAGTCCGCTTTACAAGGCCTGAAGAAGGCTTGCGCCTGCACTCCGGATCCCAAAGTCTCAAATACTAATAATGAACTCCATAATAAAGTGCCCATTTGCCTTTTGCCCGTCCGCAAACTGATTGTTCTTCTGGGATAGCGCAGGGCAAAAGTAGATTCGTAAGTCTCCTTATGGGGCTCTTTCGTCCGCCGATGAGGTGGTCCCCTGAGCTAGTGTCTTGATGCTGTATTCAAATATTGCCATTCTCAAGGTCTCTGACGCGGACTTTGCCAATTGCTGTCTTTCGCACTACAACGGGGGGCTTCATTGGGGCTGAGGTGACGAAAGTTAAAGACCTCTGAAACCAACCCACTCTAGCAGCTTTTGGCCTGGGGAAGATTAGGGGTGACAAATTGCGAGGAAAGGTAGCAGAATCGCTCGTGTTAGTCCTTCATGCCTATACCCCCTAAAGCTCCTCCCAACACTCTACCCTCTCACTCGTTTCCCTCGGTCGTACTTCCGTTCTCATCAAGCTCACCCTTTGCTAGCCTCATCGGTCAGCTCTAGAGCTTGCCCGAATTCTAGAAGGGTTTCCCATTCTTCTCTAGACAAACCGGTCTGCAAGGCATGATCAAGGCGCTTTTCGGATAAAGCTCTCTCCCAACATTGCCTCTCTCGGCAAAGATAGGCCCCTCGACCGGGTGCCTTGCCGCTTTCGTCAATCTTCACCCCTTGGTCGGGAGTGCGGACAATCCGCACCATCTCGCGCTTGGGTCGGATTTTCCGACAGCCAACACAGGTTCGTTGGGGCACGTGCTTGCGACGCATACAACCTGCCTTTTCCCCGTCAACGAAACGTGCCAGTCAGCCTAGTATTCCTCCCAATCTTCTACCCTGCGACTGGGCTTGCGACGCCGCTCGACAACCACCTCACCCATCTCCTCATCGTAAACAAGAGTACGCTTACGGCGGTCTTTCTTTTTCTTCTTGGGCTTGTCAACTAACTCCCCCTCTTCCTCCTCGACGAATTTTACTGCTTCCTCCTCCCCCTCTAGGTGGGCTATGACTTCAGCTTCTATCGTTTCAGGCGATTCCTCGGGAGGCACGCTAGCCGCTTCGTCGGCAGCAGCTTCTGGCTCTATGACCTCGACTTCCACTTCTTCTTCTGTAATCTCTTCAGCCAGCACCAGCGCAGGCTCAGCTTCCTCCGCCTCGGCCACGATGGCCTCCTCTACAAGGGCTTCCTCTACCAACTCTGTTTCAACCAGGAGGCTTTCCTCTTCGACTGGCTCAGGCTCTTCTTCCTCCTTATCCTTAGCTTCGGCTAAGGCGAGACTTGCAGCCTGGAGCTTCTCCTTCACTTCAGCCAACGATTTCAAGCCGATGCCGGGAAGAGCCAACATCTCCTCGTCGCCCTGGTTCAACTTTTCCAAGAGCTGCTTCAGGTTAGTTATGCCAGCCTTGGTCAGGCAATTGCAGACTCGCTTGCTGAAGCCCAGCGCATCCAAAGCTTTGGCTGCAAGGGGAGCCTCCTCGGCCTTCTCCAGGAGGATAGCCTCAGCCGCGGCCAGCAGATCTTCTTTGGCGCGCTCAGCAGCGATCCGAGCGGCCTCTTCTTTCCGCATCGCCTCCTCGGCCATTTCCCTGACACTCTTGATGTCAATCCGCCAACCGGTCAGTTTGGCTGCCAAACGGGCATTTTGGCCCTCTTTGCCAATGGCCAGGGAGAGTTGCTTGTTGGGCACGACAACGGTTGCGGTCTTGCTGTTGGAACCCTCTTCCAAAGTCACGCCCACAACCTTGGCTGGGCTCAGAGCATTAGCGATGAAGATGTTCGTATCGGGGCTCCATTCCACAACATCTATTTTCTCACCGCTCAGTTCGTTTACAACGTTTTGAATCCGAACACCTCGCATTCCGACGCATGCTCCTACTGGATCAACACCGTCCTGAAGGGCAACCACAGCCACCTTGGAACGCGAACCAGCCTCGCGAGCGATTCCCTTAACCTCTACAGTACCGTTGAAAATCTCGGGCACTTCCAGTTCGAGCAAGCGACGCAGCATGTTGCGATGGGTACGTGAGACGATGATCTGAGGGCCACGATTAGTTTTATTCACTTCCACGACATAGGCTCTGAAGCGTTGATTCAGGTGGTAACGCTCACCTGGTATCTGCTCCCTCCTGGGCAAAATGGCTTCCGTCTTACCCAGGTTAAGGATCACAGCTCCAGACATATAGTCTACGCTCTGCACAGTGCCGTTGATGAGTTCCCCTGTTCGATCGGCATAAGAGGTGTAGAGAGCTTCACGCTCAGCCTCTCGGATGCGTTGCAAGATAACTTGCTTGGCCGTCTGGGCGGCTATGCGTCCAAAATCACGGGGGGTGCTCTCAATCAAGATCGTTTGACCCACTTCAGCGTTGGGGTCTATTTCCTGGGCCTCGGCCAACAAGATCTCGGCTTTCTGGTCGCGAACTTCTTCTACTACCTCTTTCTCAGCATAAACCTGGGCCTCGCCTGTCTCCGGGTCAATCCTGGCTACTATGGTCTGGGCTGAACCAAAATTACGTTTATAAGCTGAGATCAGGGCCGCTTCCACGGCCTCGAGGACCACCTCTTTCGAGAGTTGCCTCTCGGAGCAAACTTGATTAATGGCGATGATAAAGTCATTCTTCATCTCTAACTGAACTTCCTCTCCGTCGTTGAAATCATCCCAAAACTGATGGGGATGTGGTCTCTTCCATAGCAAGAAAAGTGGGGAGTGCCCACTTTTCCAGTAAGAATCCTATACCACCTAGATTATAGCACACCCTGGCAAATTATGCAAATAGTGCATGTTGCGAATTGCCCAGCTCTCGTAGCTCGGGCTAGACGTTGATGACGTTGTAACCATCAACGAGGAGGTGTTCTGGGGTCATTGGCGTTCCCGTTGACGCCACGCCTCGTAAAGGGCAATGGAGCCAGCCACAGCGGCATTTAGTGAACCGATGTGGCCGCGCATAGGCAGCCTGAGCACCACATCGCAGCTCTCCAGCACCAGCCGTCGTATCCCTCGTCCCTCGCTACCCACTACCAAAGCCAGAGGACCGCCCAAATCAAATTGGCTATAGAGCCGGGCTTGAGGCAGGTCCTCCAGACCGACGACCCACACCCCCCTCTCCTTCAACTCCCCGATGGCTCGCGCCAGGTTAGTCACTCGCCCCACCCGGAGGTGTTCCGTGGCTCCGGCCGAGACATTGGCGACGGCTGGGGTGACTCCCACGGCGCGGCGTTTGGGGATGACAATCCCATGCACCCCCACTACCTCGGCTGTACGCAGCAGCACTCCCAGATTCTGCGGGTCTTCCAAGCAGTCGAGGATGAGCAGAAAAGGTGGCTCGTCTCGTCTCTCGGCCTGGGTCAGGATTTCCCCTAGATCGGTATAAGGGTAGGCCGACGCTTCCACAGCGACACCCTGATGGTTGACAGCGCCAATCCTGTCCAGATCTGCTCTCTCAACCCTCTCTACGGCCACCTTGGCCTGGTGGGCCTGGGCCACAATCTCAGCCACGAGGCCTGTCTCTTTCACCCCCTGGGCCAGGAACAGCTTGTAAACTCTACGCCGCCCAGCTCGCAGGCACTCGCACACCGCATTGCGACCGTAGATAGTCTCTCTCACACTCATCGGCTGCACCATTCCAGCCCCGCGGAGACGAGCAGGGCTGTATGAAAATCTCCCTTCACGGACAGTCAACCTAACACTACCACAAATTCCCAATACTGTCAATTGCGAGTCGGAGGGATAGCGCAATGATTCCAAAGGGGTAAATCAAACCACTCCAGTGAGCGGCTTCAACCTACCACAGGCAGTACAGAGACTGCCAATCTATTCCGTCAATTTTGACAAATATCTCTCCAGTGGTATAATGAATGCTAGATGAATATGGTAAAGACCTTCGGGGCAGGGTGAGGCTTGGACTAAAGAGCCAATTCCCGACCGGCGGTATGGTGATTTGGGTTGTTAGGTAGTTGGGTTGCTAGGTATCTACAAATTGTCTGCTTCCTAGCACTTGATCCCCAAGCTACTCAACAACCTGAGTCGCCGAGCCCGCGAGCGAAAGCTGATCCGGTGACAACAACGAACCTGTTAGCAAACCAGTTCGTCCAATTCTAGAGTTCGTTGTTTAAGGCCGGAGCCGACGGTATAGTCCGGATGGGAGAAGATCTACAAGTATGGTAGAGAGAGTTTTCCTCAAGCCGTGTTTGAGATGCGTGCAAATGCGCCCCGGAGGCTAAAAGGTCTTCGGGTTTTTTTATTGCTGGTAAAGGCAAAGATATTTACTTGAATGACACGAGCACAGTTCCTGGAAGAAAAGCTACCCCTGACTCGACACACAGCCGGGTGATAATACCAAACTTGCTCAGGAAGATCCTGGCCATAGCCAAAAGACGGATCGAGTATCTCCTGATCCCCCTGGCCCTCCTTCTGTTCCTGACGCTGTGGAGCCTTATCGCACGACTGGGAGACTATCCGACTTTCATACTGCCCCCACCATTGCGGGTCTACGGGAAGTTTCTGACCGTCGTCGGCGACGGTACTCTGTGGCGTCACATCAAGATCACCCTGGTGGAGATATTCTGGGGATTGTCCCTGGGGTTAAGTCTAGCCATAAGCCTGGGCTATCTGCTGGCCAAGTCAAGGCTTCTGGAACGCATTCTATCACCTTACATCGTGGCTTTCCAAGCCATACCCATCATTGCCCTGGCCCCTCTGCTGGTCATCTGGTTCGGTTACGGCACTCTCTCCAAGATCTTGACCTGCGCGCTGGTGGTCTTTTTCCCCGTCCTGATCAACACCATCGTCGGCATCCGTGCTGTGGAGGAGGACTTGGTTGACCTGATGCGCTCCTTGCAAGCCACCCGCTGGCAGATTTTCACCATGCTGGAGGTGCCCGCTGCCCTGCCGGTTCTCTTTGGTGGGCTCAGGATAGGGGTCACTCTGTCTGTCATCGGAGCCGTGGTGGGCGAGTTCGTCGGCGCCGACCGGGGCCTGGGCTTTCTGGTCAATCTCTCCGGGGGGCTCTTCGACACACCGCTGACCTTTGTGGCCCTCTTCGTCCTGGGAAGCATCGCTACCGGCCTTTATCTGGCCGTAGCGGCTTTGGAGGGCTTCCTGTTATCATGGAAAGGGTAAGAGGAGGGCTGAAGGGCTTGAGGGGGCTAAGGGGATCCCTCCAGCCCTTCAGAGCCCTTCGATAGAACATACTACTTCAAGGAGGAAAACAATGAAGAAATTGCTACCCTTGTTAGCCGTCATCGCCTTGCTGACGCTTGGTGGTTGCGCCACCCCGCCAACGGACACACCTACTGTACCAACCGTCACCCCAATTACTGTGGCTATGGGTTTCATCCCCAATGTCCAGTTTGCCCCTTTCTACATGGCAGTGGAGAAAGGTTACTTCACCGACGAGAACCTGGAGATCAATTTCGATTACGGTTGGGAAACGGACCTCCTCAAGCTCGTCGGCACTGGCGAGTTGCGATTCGCAGTGGCCAGTGGGGATCAGGTCATCCTGGCCCGTTCTCAGGGTTTGCCCGTGGTCTATGTCATGAACTGGTATCGAAAGTTCCCCGTCTGCATCGTATCCTTTAAGGAGAAAGGCTTACAGAGGCCCCACGACCTCATCGGCAAGACGGTTGGTACCCCGGCTATGTACGGAGCCAGTTACATCGGCTGGCGAGCCCTGCTCCACATCGAGGGCATTGACGAAGACCAAGTGAACCTACAAAACATCGGCTACACCCAAGTGGCCAGCCTCACTGAAGGACAGGTTGATGCGGCTGTATGCTATATCATGAATGAGCCCGTGCAATTGAAGCAATCCGGCCAGGAAGTCAACGTCATCGCCATTGAGGACTATGTCAACTTGGTCTCCAACGGTCTTATCACCAACGAGCAGACTATCGCCGAGGAACCGGCTCTGGTGCAAAGTCTGGTGCGAGCCGTCCTGCGTGGTCTACGCTACACCATAGACCATCCCGATGAAGCCTTCGAGATCTGCCTGAAACACGTGCCCGAAGCCGGGGGGGAAAACGCTCCCCAACAGATGGCCGTCCTCCATGAGTCCATCAAACTTTGGCGCGCCGATGACCTTGGCCGCTCCGATCCGGCGGCATGGGAAGCCTCTCAACGCTTTATGATCGAATTGGGATTCGCAGACACAGAGACGGACATCGAGCAGATGCTCACCAACCAGTTCATCGTCGAACCGTAAAAAGTGGTAGGGGGAGGGAGGCACGGTTCGGGGCAAATGGAACCCGTTCTAATGGCCGAAAGTATAAGCAAAATCTATCGCACCACCCAGGGAAGAGTTCTGGCTCTGGAGTCCATCTCCTTTCAAGTTGGCGTGGGAGAGTTCCTTTGCATTGTCGGGCCCTCGGGCTGCGGTAAGACCACTCTGCTGCGTATTTTAGGCGGCCTGCTGGCTCCGACGCGTGGGACAGTCTATTTCCATGGAGAGCCTCTGGACTCCCCTCGCCGTCAGATCGGCTTCGTCTTCCAAAAGGCCAACTTGATGCCCTGGCGCACTGTCCTGAAGAACATCACCCTGCCCCTGGAAGTTCAAGGCCTGAGCCGGGCCGAAGCTCATGCGCTGGCCCAGGAACTGTTGGAACTGGTTGGCCTGGGTTGGTTCGAGAAAGTCTACCCCCGCGAGCTTTCTATTGGGATGCAACAACGGGTAGCCATCGCCCGGGCCCTGATCCACGACCCGGCCATCCTGTTCCTAGATGAGCCTTTTGCCTCCCTCGATGCCCTCACCCGAGAGCGCATGAACCTGGAATTGCTACGGATTTGGGAAGCCAGACGAAAGACGGTGGTCATGGTGACCCATAGCATTCAGGAGGCCGTTTTCCTAGCCGACCGGGTATTGGTGATGAGCCCACGACCAGGGAGGATCGAAACATCTGTGTCCGTCTCTTTGCCACGCCCCCGTCAATTGGCCATGCTCTACAGCCAGGAGTTTAGCTTGCTCTCCCAACAGATACGGCTGGCCATCCACCACTGTTGCGTGCCCTGAGCATGTCGAAGGGCGGTACAGGCGGTGAGGTCGCAGGAATTGTCCCCTGACACCGATTTGCAATGCACTCTCCTGAGGTGGAAATGAGATTCATAGTTGACGGCATGCTAGGACGTCTGGCCAAGTGGCTGCGCGTATTGGGATACGATACCGCTTACTTCCC
The DNA here is from genome assembly GCA_004377365.1 of Anaerolineales bacterium. Lineage (GTDB taxonomy): Bacteria > Chloroflexota > Anaerolineae > E26-bin7 > E26-bin7 > E26-bin7. Next base: position 29,060 of record SOHZ01000442.1, read on the forward strand.
CCACCTGGACGATGACCAACTGGTGCGTCTGGCCCGTGCCGAAGGACGTCTTTTGCTGACGCGGGATAGGGGCCTTGCGCAGCGGCGCGGGCTCCAATGCCTTCTCATCGAAAGCGATCATCTGGAGGAGCAACTGGGTCAAGTCCTCGCTGAACCGACGCTAACGGAAGAGCATCCCTTCTCGCGCTGCCCCGTTTGTAACACGCCTCTCCAAAAGGTAAAGAAGCCAGAGTTGGAAGGGCGTGTTCCTCCCCACATCTTTCGAACCCACAAAGACTTCAGCCTTTGCCCGAACTGCGACAAAATCTACTGGCCGGGGACTCACTGGGCCAGGATGCAAGAGAAGCTGGCTGGGTTTCGCCACCGGACATGACCAGCTATATCCTGACGATGCTCTCCTTATCTATTTGAAGCCTCCACAGGATGTCCTGTCCAATTATACATAAGATTTCTGGCATTTGAAATAAATTGACATTTGTGTTAAAATAGGAGTAACGAGAGGGGAAATGTAACATTCCAATGAAGAGTCTGTCACATTCTTTGCGACTCTACGTCGGCACAGTCTCGCTGTTGGGTGGAGGTATAGTGCTGCTGGCCCTCAGCCATCTGCCGACGTATGATCTGGGGGGATATGCCTTTTTCGTCCTTCTCTCGATGTTAATTGAGGCAGCCGCCATCCGATGGCAATCCCCCAAGGGCCGTGTGGTCTCTGCTTCTTCGGCCCTTACCTATGCGGTGCTCATCATCTATGGTCCATTGCCCGCCGGGTTAGTCAACGCTGTCAAAGGCCTTGTCGGTGCCCTTTATCCCGAAAGAAGATCTTGGCACCGCGCCATTTTCGACGCAGCACTTTTGGCCATTTCGGGGACAGTGGCTGGCCTGAGCTATCTTCTGCTGTACGGCCTGCTGGGACAGAGTTCTCGCATCCTTGTGTTCCTGGCAGCCATTGGTGCTGGTTTAACTGACTATTTCATTACCGCCACCGGTACAGCTATTGCCGTCGCTCTGTACCGTAGCACCTCGGCCCTCAAGGCTTGGGTGGAGAACTTTGATCTGATACCTACCCCATACCTGTTGCTGGCTGTTTTGGGGATCATCATAGCCCTGGGCTATGGGGAATTTGGCTTGTTGGGTTTAGCTCTTTTCTTCTTTCCTATATTTTTGGCCCGTTATATCTTCAAGTCCTACATTGACAAGACTCACCGACAAGTGGAGTTGCTGCGGGCGGCCAATGCAGCCCTTGATATGGCCAACCAGGAACTCATTGAGACGTTAGCTGCGATCATAGACGCCCGGGATATCTTTACCTACGGGCACTCCATCCGGGTCACAGACTACGCCCTGGCCGTCGCCAAAGAGATGGGACTGCCAGAGGAGGAGCGCGAGATGATCCGCAAAGCAGGCTTGCTCCACGACATCGGTAAGGTGGGCATTAGCGAGAGGATACTAACCAAAAAAGGCATCCTTACTCAGGATGAACGGCATATCTTGGAACAGCACCCCGTCTTAGGTGAAGAAATCCTGGGACGGGTGAAGGACATGATAGAGTTGGCTGAGATAGTAGGCAGCCACCATGAAAGATACAACGGCAAGGGGTACCCCTGTGGTCACAAGGGACAAGAGATACCTTTAGCCGGCCGAATTCTTGGTGTAGCGGACGCCCTCGATGCTATGCTCTCGGATCGGCCATATCGGCCTGCCATGAGCCTTCTGCAAGCCCTGGTGGAAATCCAGAGAAATGCTGGGATGCAGTTCGATCCTTACGTGGTCGAGGCCCTGCTAAGAGTGGCTGAGAAGGCCGAGGCGGATTTCTTCAAGAACTCGACTCGGACCACTGAGGCCGCTTCCATCCAGCAAGCCGATGACCACCCTCAGACGACCTTCTTCAGACCGAAGAGCGTTAGCGTGGCCTCTCACAAGTGAAAGTCTTGTCTATGAAGAAATGAGCAAACTTTTTGGAAAAGAGCCATGAAACTCATTTCGTATAAGGGCATCAGTGAAATAGAAAAGGATATCTTCCTGCTGCGCTGGGTCGCCATCATCGGGGGCACCCTTCTCATCCCCATAGCGGATAAGGTGCAGATGAATTCTGACCTCGCTTGGGCTGTGATCCTCGTCGGTGTCCTGTACAACGTCCTGGTGGGCTACATTCTCTTCCGTCGGAGCTACGGTGTCCACGTAAGTTACGCTACTTCCGTTATTGATGCCCTCCTCCTTTCAATGTATATTTCCACCTATGGAAACCTGATGAGCGAATATGCTCCCATCTATCTGTTTTCCCTTCTCACCGTGGCCATGCGATTCGGATTTCTCGAGACTGTCTTTATTGGTCTGGTGGATTGCCTTCTATACGGTGCGGTTCTCCTGATAAGCGGCCAGTCTTTCAGCCTCGCCTCTCAGTTCCTCGCCCCCTGTGCTTTGGTACTGCTGGCCGCTATCCTACTTGGCTATTTCACTCATCAGGTCAGGCGATGGCAATCGGAAAAGGAACTTGAAGAGAAACGCCTGGAGCGAAAAGTCAGTGACTTATCCATTCTCCAGGAAGTCAGCAACGCCGTCCACAACCTCAAGTCAGGCGATGTGTTGTGTAACATCGTTGATGTGTCCACCAGGGTGTTGGGCTTCAACCGCGCCGCTCTTTTTCTAGCCAAGCCGGAAAGCCAAGAAATGGAAGAGAGTTTCTTCAACATTCGGAGCTCCCGCCCCCTCCATGGTTCTCTTGAGACCTCACTACCTCCATTCCAACTTGCTGAAGAGATGTTCGCCACTGCTTTGAAGAGAACAAGACCCTTCACCGTGACGGCTCCTCAAGAACCTCAAAAACAGGGAGAGGGCTCGCCTCTGGAGACACGGGAGCAACACCACTGGATTATCGTTCCCTTGCAGGGAAATGAGGAACCTATTGGGGTATTGGTTGTTGACTATGAGCACAATGAACCTATTGAGGAAAGCGATCTGGAAATGCTTAGCGGTCTGGCCAGCTCGGCTGTCTTAGCCATTGAGAATAGCCGACTGCATGCCAGGGTGCAGAGGATAGCCAACCTCGACAGCCTAACCAATATCTTCAACCACCGCTACTTTCAGGAGAGCCTGCGTCAGAAGTTAAGCTCGGCCAAAGAGCTGGACCAAAGCGTCTCCCTGTTGATGATAGATGTTGACAAGTTTAAGAGTTTCAACGATACCTATGGACACCGGCAAGGCGACCTGGGCCTCAAAAGTGTAGCCCAGGCGCTAGAGGCAAGTGTGCGCCAGTGGGATGGGCTTGCAGCACGCTATGGTGGCGATGAATTTGTCGTAATTTTGCCAAAGGCAGATAGCGAAATGGCAGCCCAAGTCGGGCTAGAGATTAGGAGGTGGGTAGCAAGCCACACTGAGGCAGAGTTGAGCAAACATCGTCTGCCAGGACTGACTGTCAGTATAGGAATAGCCACTTTTCCTATACATGCTGCTGAGGCTATAACTCTAATAGATACTGCTGATCAAGCGTACTATGCCGCAAAGCGTAAAGGTAAAAATCAAATGAGTATATTTGAGCCCGTGCCCTTGAAGAACTAAGATGCTGAGGTGTAAACGCATCTCGGGCTCCAAAAGGGGGTAGATTTCTGAGCGTAGGAACAGAAGAGCCAGATTCTTCTGAGCTGGCCAGAGGAATAGTTGAACTCATCGCCGACAAGAAGGGCTCCGACATTGTCTTGTTGGACATCCGCCGGGTTTCCCTGCTGGCCGACTATTTCGTCATCTGCAGCGGAGCCAGCGAACGGCAGGTTAAAGCTATCGCGAACGATATCCTGGAAAAAGTGAAAAAGGAAGCAGGGATTGTTCCCTTGAACGTTGAGGGGGTGCCCTCTTCGGGATGGATGCTGGTTGACTATGGCAGTGTGATCGTCCACATCTTCGCCCCCAGCCTGCGAGAGTACTACAGCCTGGAAAAGCTCTGGAGCGAGGCGACGATGGTGGTCAGGGTGCAGTGAACGTTTCCTCAACCGCCCCTTAATCGTCGTCTTGATGAGGCGAGATAGCGCGCAAATGAAAAGGGAGTCTGATGGTTGCCTTCGGCAGGCTGACCAGACTCCCTTACGTTTTCCCCCATACGGAAAACAATGTCGCAGTCACTCGTGAGCCCTGCGCCGTTCGGCTGAGCGCTCACGACGAAGCCACTTGACCCACAGCTTGGGCACCTCGACCGCAGCCGGTCCCAGGATCACCTCATCGGCGTAGGTGGAAATGGGTGTGCGCTGCAAGTTGATCTCTATTACATAGGCTCCCCCCTGTTTGGCCCAGAGGGGCACCGAGGCCGCCGGGTGTATCACACCCGAAGTGCCGATGACCAGCATCAGATCACAGCTCATGGCCGCCTCCTGGGCGGCATCTATGGCCCTTGCCGGCAGTGATTCGCCGAACCAGACCACGTTGGGGCGCAGGAGCGCCCCACACTGGCACCGGGGCGGCACCTCTGGTAGGGGAACGTCCCGGTACTCGCGAACTGTCCCTTCGGCCACGCAACGTACATCCCAGAGATTGCCGTGAAATTCGACCACCTTCTGGCTGCCAGCTCGCCGATGTAAACCGTCCACATTCTGGGTAATGAGGATAAAGTCAGGCAACGCTTTCTCCATCTCCGCCAGGGTCAGGTGGGCCTGGTTGGGTTGGCAGTTGGCAATCAACTCCCTCCGCCAATCGTACCATTCCCAGACCAACGTAGGATTGCGGCGGAAGGCCCTGGGGGTAGCCAGGTCTTCGGCCCGATATTGGCGCCACAGCCCATCCTCGCCGCGAAAGGTAGGCACGCCGCTCTCGGCGGAAATGCCCGCCCCCGTCAACACGGCCACGCTTCTGACATTTTGGAAGTCTATCATACCTCTCTCCTTTAAACACACCACCACGGTGAAAATGAGAGGTTTGTCATTCTGAGCCGGAGCGCAGCGGAGGCGAAGAATCTCGTCCTTTGCACACCAGAACACTTTTTTGTTCAAAACGAGATTCTTCGTCGCTTCCCCTTCGCTTTGCTCAGGGCTTCGGCTCACTCCTCAGAATGACAGGTCATCAAATCAGTGTGACGGAGTATAGTCTCTCTTCGTGGGCACTCGCTCAAGGGATCACTTCGTCCAGAACCCCTCCGGGTCATGCCGGCGCAGGATGCTCAACTCCTCTGCTGCAGGGAGCGGCGTCTCCTGCACATCGTCGGCCACCAGCAGGTCCCAGCCGGTATTGGCCTTGATCTCTTCCACAGTGACGCCCGGATGATAGGAGGCCAGGTACATCTCCTTGCTGTCTTTCCGAAAGCGCAGGACGCCCAACGTGGTGATGACGGCGATGGGGCCGCCACCCCGCAGGCCCACCCGTTCCCGCCAGTTGCCCCCCTCCCCGAAGCCAGGCGAGGTGATATAGTCCACCTTTTCCACAAAGCGCCGCCGCTGGTGAGCCATGACAATCAGCAGCCGACCAGCGTGGGCCGCGATGTCGCTGGCCCCGCCGCTACCGGGCAGTCGGGTAGTCGGGTCGGCCACGTCGCCAATGTAAGAGGTATTCAGATTGCCGTAACGGTCAATCTGCGCCCCACCGATAAAGCCCAAGGTCACGTGCCCAGCCTGTAATAAAGCCATCACGTCTTGCATCTCGGTGCAGGCGACAGCCTGGTAGAGATTGGGCAGGTCGCACATGGTGAACAAGGGAACCGGGGCCGGTGTGGCCCGCAGCACCCCCGACTCGAAGAGGCCCACGGCGCTGGGCGCGTGGGTCTCCTTGGCCAGTTGGAAGGCCAGCAGCGGCAAACGCATCCCTACAAAGACCACGTCGCCGTCGCGGATCTCGCGGGAAGCGGCCACAACCATGAGTTCGGGCCTGGTGTAATGGGGAGACATCAATCCTAGCAACTGGGGAACTCCCTGGCTGAAATCTGTGCTATCTTAACACAAAGGGAGGCGAAATGCAAACGGACATTGGCGAATAGCGGTTTATGCCTGCACCATCTGATTGAATAGGGTAACCGTTCGGCAGCCCCCATGGGGTTCGCCAACGCAGGCTTGACCCCTCAAACAAACGAGGGTATACTAGATGTAGTTGCTCAAACCCGATTCTCTTGCCAGTGTCCGTTGAATTCAAAAAGTCCGTTGTACTGGGGCGGGAAACTGCCTCAGCGGAGTAGCGGAACAAGTTCCGCGCCTGATGCAGCGCGAAACGAGTTTCGCTACTCCGGGGCGACGACTGCGGCAAGCGAGGGGATCTAGTCTGGCGGTTGGTGCCCCGATACGGTAAGGAGGCGACCCATGAAGCGGAAGGAAAGCAAAGGATCAGCCTGGACTGTGGTCAAGCGGTTGGTAGGTGTCCTGGTCTTTTGCCTGTTGGCAATGCTGGCGGCCGAAGCCGTTCGACTGATCCCTTCGACGGAGTTTATCCTGAGCAAAGTCGAAGGGATCAGGACAGGCGCTCACGACAGGGCCTGGGCCCAGGAGCCCACGCCCGTCGTGGTGGTGCAGGCCACGCCCACACCCGCCCCCACGCCAGCGCCCACCGGCAACCCGCTGCTCGACCTCTGGCAAAACCCGGACGTCCGCAAACTGATCATTGCCGGAGTCATTGGCGCTATCATCGCCCTGATCTTTCAGCGGATGCTGCCCTGGCTGTGGCAGAAAGGGAACCAACTGCTGAGCTGGCTCGTCGGTGCGCTGGGCTTCGAAGGCGGCTGGCAGTTCCGCCAGCGGTATTTGCGAGAGTTGATCGGCCAGCACCACTATCTCAAGCTGGTGGGGGTTGGGGGCGAATCCGACCTGCAGCAACCCCGGCTGGAGGAGGTCTTTATCTCGCTTCAGATGGGGACCACCGATGAGGCAGAGGAGAGCCAGCGGCCTCTGAGCATCGGCCAGGTGCTGCGTGCCCACCAGCGCCTGGTGGTATTGGGCGAGCCCGGCGCGGGCAAAAGTACCTTGTTGGACTATCTGACCCTGGTTTTTGCCGGTGAACTGGACCAGCGCGCCCTGGGACTGCAGGAGAAGCGGTTGCCCATCTTCTGCGCCCTGCGGCGCTGCGCAGGCGTGGATGAACCCCTCGGCCAACAATTGTATAGCAACGTCCATCTGCCGGTGGAATCCTGCCCGAAGGGCTTCTTTGAGAGGCAACTGCGCCGGGGCCGCTGCGTGGTCCTCCTGGACGGCCTGGACGAGGTGGTGGACCCCAAGGAGCGCAGCGCGGTAGCTCGCCGGATCGAGCAACTGGCCGGCCAGTATCCCAGGAATCGCTACGTCGTCACCTGCCGCACGGCTGGCTGGGAACCGGGCTTGCTCGGCGGAGACTTTGCCGTGCTCCGGGTGCGGGATTTCGACGAGAACGCCGTGGCCCGCTTTGTGCGCCGCTGGTATCGCGCCGTGCTGGGCGAAACGGCCGCCTGGCGCGCCGGCGCTGACCGTAGGGCGCAGCAGGAAGCCCGCGCTGCGGCCCAGGTCGAGGCTCAGAAGGAAGCAAAAGACCTGCTGGCCGCCTTGGCCCGCCGCCAGAGTTTGCGCCGCTTGGCCGACAATCCCCTGATCCTTTCCCTCATTTCGTTGGTCTACCACCTGCGCCGCAACCTACCCCGCGGCCGGGCCGAACTTTACGGCGACTGCCTGCGCATCCTCCTGGACCTGTGGGACCAGAAAGACAAGCAGGACATCGAACTGCCCGCCGACGCCCCCTCGTGGAACGCCAAGCGAGCCATGGTACAGCAGATTGCCTACCACTTCCACACCGCGCCCGAGGGCGCGGCCGAGGCCACGGCCGACGAACTGACGGCCATCGTCGCCCCGGTGCTAAAGGGGTTCCAGTGCCCGATGGCTCCAGAGCAGGTGTTGACCCTGATCGAGGAACGCAGCGGCATCGTGGTGGACCGGGGGCTGGGCCGCTACGGCTTTGCCCACCGCACCCTGCAAGAGTACCTGACGGCCACCGCCATCCAGGAAGCGCCAGGCAAGGAGAGCCAACTGTTGCGGCACCTGGGACAGGAACCCTGGCGGGAGGTCATCCTGCTATACGTGGGCCTGCCTGGGGTGGACGCCGACCCCCTGCTGCGGCAGATCATCCAATTGCCCGACGACGAGGCCCACAACAAGCTGCTGTTGGCCGGACAATGCCTGAGCGAGGACCTGCAGGTGGAGGACCAGACGCGGCAGGACATCCTGGCCCGGTTGGATGCCCTCTTCCGCACCGCGCCTGCCCCCCTCACCTTCCAGCGGGCCGGGGCGGTGCTGGCCGAGGTGGGCGGACAGCAAATATCTGACTTTTTCCTGGCGGCGCTGAGCGACCATCAGCCCCAGGTGCGGGCCGCCGCGGCCGAGGCCCTGGGCCGCCTGGGGCAGGAGGACCCAACCCTGGTAGAGCGCCTGCGCCAGGTATACCAGGAAGACCCCTCCCCAGCCACCCGCCACACCGCCCGTGACGCCCTGCTGCGCCTGGGCCAGGGCGACCTGGTGGGCATGGTGCTGGTCCCGGATGGCGAGTTCCGGATGGGCAGCGACGACCACGATGCCTGGGACGATGAGAAACCGCCTCACCCTGTCTACCTGGACGCCTATTACATAGACCGCACCCCGGTGACCGACGCTGAATTCTCCGCCTTCGTCCAGGCCAGTGGCTACAAACCCAAACACTGGCAGCTAAGAGCAGACGCTCATCCAGCCGTCAACGTCACCTGGCACGACGCCCAGGCTTACGCCCGGTGGGCGGGCAAAGCCCTGCCTACCGAGGCCGAGTGGGAGAAGGCGGCCAGGGGCACCGACGGCCGCCGCTACCCCTGGGGAGACGACTTTGACCCGGCCCGCTGCAACACGGCTGAGAAGGCCGGTGGGCGGGCGTTGCCCCGCAGCCTGTGGCGTCGTCTCTTCAGACGCAAAGAGGGGCTAGCCTTGCACACCGTGGCTGGTCGGGGCACCACCCCGGTCGGAGCTTATTCCCCTGGCGGCGACAGCCCTTATGGGGTGGCCGATATGGCTGGCAACGTCTGGGAATGGACCAGCAGCCTGTACAAGGACTATCCCTATCAAGCAGACGACGGGCGCGAGGACCCTGATGCTTCGGGAAAGCTCGTCCTGCGGGGCGGCTCGTGGTTCATTGCAACGTGGGACGCCCGCTGTTCGTTTCGCGACAGCAATGACCCCGTCAACTACGATGTCAGCCTCGGGTTTCGTTGTGTGGTGCGTGTTGCGCCAATAGGTCTCCAGTGCCTGGCCAAGGTGCCGCACGTTTACGGACGGGCGGATAGTGCCGTGAGGAGAACTACAGACCGGTTCCTGGTTGGGATGATCCCAACCGAATAGACCCTTGCCCCGCGCCATGTGGTAAGTCTTCGACCGAAGCTTGGCGCGGGGCATCCACCACCCCACGTACTCTAAACGTAACCGTTCAAGCTGTCATTGCGAGGAACGTAACGAAGCAATCCCCGACACGGTAGGAGATTGCTTCGCTGCGCTCGCAATGACACAACCGTTCCTTCTTCATTCCAGGTTAGTACTACAACCGTACTTCCGTTGAAATGTCATTCTGAGCGACCGCAGGGAGCGAAGAATCTCGTCCCTGGCTGGCAATTCGCCGCTGTAAAACGAGATTGCTTCGTCGCGGAGTTTATCCTGAGCCTGTCGAAGGGCTCCTTGCAATGACAAGTGCGGTTGTAGTATTAGGGTGACCGACTTGGCTGGACGGTTACCTCGAAGCGAGGCTCACTATGCTGCCGATGTATTTGGGCGTCTTTCTCCTATCCATGGCCTCCCTGGCCTTCGAGATCACCTTGACGCGGGTCTTCTCGGTGGCTCAGTGGTACCACTTTGCCTTCATGACGGTCAGCATCGCCCTGCTGGGCTTTGGGGCCAGCGGGTCCTTCCTGGCGTTGTTTCCGTCACTGGCCAGTGGCCCTCACCCCACCCCTGGCCCCTCCCCTCTCCCGAAAGCTCAGGAGAGGGGAGGGGGAGCGCCCGGCTCCTACACCCTGTTGGCGGTCCTCTTTGCCCTCAGCATCGTAGGCAGCTACCTGACCATCAACTATATCCCCTTCGACTCTTACCGCATCGCCTGGGAGCGGCAGCAACTCCTCTACCTGGCCGTCTACTACCTCTCTCTGGCCCTGCCCTTCTTCTTCAGCGGGCTGATCGTGGGCGCTCTGCTGGCTGCCCAACCGGCCAGAGCTTCCACCATCTACGCCTCCAACCTGACCGGCTCAGCTCTGGGCTGCCTGGCCGCCGTAGTGGCTCTCCCTTTCCTCGGCGGCGCGGGCACAGTGATGCTGTCAGCCCTTTTAGGACTATTGGCGGCCGGAACTTTCACAATGCAAGATGCAAGACACACGGGCCGAAAAGCCGCATCCCCCGATCTCCAATCTCCATCCTCCAATCTCCAATCTCCAATCTCCAATCTCCAACCTCCAACCTCCAATCCCCATTCTCCACTCTCCATTCTCTATCTCGCCTCCCTGGCCCTGCTCTCGTTCCTCGCCCTCAAGCCCTTGCCCTTCCTGGAGATCCGCCTTTCCCCTTACAAGGGCCTCAGCTACGCCTTGCAGTACCCCGCTGCGGAAATCGTCTTTAGCCGCTGGAACGCCTTCTCGCGGATAGACGTGGTGCGCAGCGGGGGCATCCACTCGGCGCCGGGCCTCAGCCTG
>SOHZ01000523.1 GCA_004377365.1 Anaerolineales bacterium
GGACGAAGACCTTATAGTCTTTTCCAATCTCAACATCGGCTTGCCAAAGAAGAGCCAGGCGTAGGATCTGTCCCATCATTGCCTCCTCCGGAATCAAGCCATAGCCTACAAGGGAGATCCCCTCACCAAGATGCGCTTGCAAGACATGGTCCACAACGCCGTTTTCGATCCCGTGAGGTGTGACATACAATGCAAGGTGTGCGGAGCCATACCAAGCATCATATGTCGGATAACAGTTCTCGCTCAGCCAGTGTCCTACTAAGGACTGAACCCCCTCCCCTTCGCCAACCTCGAAGACGGTGAGTATCCGCTCATGAAGCGCCGTTATCTCCTCCAGGGTCTGAGTCAGAGCAGCCTCATCCAAGATCTGCTCTGGACGAACCAGGTAAAGAGAAGGCCTGCCTGAGTAGTACCGGCCCAGGAGTGTAACCTGATGTGACGGATGGAGGAAGAGGGCATCTTCCACCCCGAGATGAACGTCTATGTCCTCTGCCAAAGCCTCGTACTCTTCAGGCTGGTAGCCTTCGGCCAAGGGGTATCGTCTTTCATATAGATAGATGATGTTGCCATCGGGTAGAGGGTATTCGTTCACCAATTGGAAGCCCTCCTGGAAAAGTACAGGCGGTTCCTCCAGGAGCATCTGGACGACCTCCAACGATTCAGGATCAAGTCTGTGAGGAGGATTATCGCTGGGCAGAGCCACATAATCAACCTCGAAGAGTTGAGGGTATGCCGGCCTTCCGCTCCAGTTCTGTGCCAACTCCCGCAACGTGACCTGTGGGAAATCGGTATAGATAAGGTATAGAAAGTGCTCGTCATGAACTTGCCGGGTATTGACCAACAGGCCCAACTCCAGCGACTCATCTTCCGCCTCGACATTATCAGCTATGTAACTCAAGATGTCTGGCACCACCCAGTAACGGCTGTCTGTTTCGCCCGAGCTGGGTAATTGATTCTGGAATTCGTGGGCGAAGAGATTGACCGGACCCATTATAGCCGCCTGACGAAGCCAACCCAGGCTATCAAAGGAGAGGGCCAGGAGCTGCCCGGTACCGAACAGGGCGACCAGCGCTATGGCTGCTATCCGCAATTTCGAAAACGGTATCTTCGACAAGCCATAAGCCATGATGACAGCCAGACCAGGAAGGATGGGCATAATAAAGCGGGAATGTCTGGAACTGGAGCGAAAAGAGAATGCCAAATAGGGCAAGAGGATATAGACCATGAGCAGAAGGAAGCTGCTGCGCCGTATCCGCTGCCACCCTTCTCGTTGCCTGAAGGCCCTCCAGGCCAGCGTCAACAATCCGATGCTGGTCAGAATCAGGAGAACGATATACAGGAGCGATAGCTGCTCGTTTATCAAGTGATCCAGGTAGTACCCGAAGGCCCACTTATGGCGTTCGGGTCTTCCCCAGGCGATCAGGAAGGTATGGTTCAGAAAGTCAATCCTGGGTAAGTACCACGAGCCGGCCACCACCAAAGCCAGCCACAGCCCACTTATCAGGTTCACCATCCGATGGCTGGGTTGCTTGAGAAGATATATCAGCCCGGCGAACAAGAGCCAAGAAATGGGCAGCAGCAAATGGCTCAGCGGCAGTTCTGTGACGCGTTGAATATTGGGCAGATACCAGATGAGGGCCAGAATCAGGCCTGATGCCACAGAAACGCCGAACCATCTCTTGTCCACGGAGAAAGAACGTATCTTTTGTCTCAATCTGAACGGCAACCCGGCCCTCAGAATAACGACGATTAGGGGAGGAAAAACAAAAAGAGAGAAAGTCCACTTGGTCAAGAAACCCAGGCCCAGGCTCAGACCAAAGAGCAAAGTGTACCCCTTGTGGGTAAACTCCTCGCTCAAAAGCAACAACCAGATGCTCAAGGCTACCATCGCC
>SOHZ01000509.1 GCA_004377365.1 Anaerolineales bacterium
CAGTATTTTAATGTTATCAAGCGATGGTGGTGGTTGCTCATCGTGGGGATGATCATACCTATGAGCATTAGCTACCACTTCCTTTCCGAGCAAGCAGCCTTATATCAGGCCACGGTCACCTTGATGGTGGGCACTACCCTGCAAAGCGCCAGTCCTGATCCAAGCTTGATGAGGACCAGCGCCACCCTGGCCCGGGCCTATACAGTGCTGGTCAAACGGCGGCCCATCACCCAGGCTGTCATCCAAAGACTGAACCTGGAAAGTTCACCTGAAGCACTGGCACGGCAGATAACGGCCTGGGTTAACCCGGAGGCCCAGCTTCTGGAGATAGTGGTGACCGATACCAACCCTCAGGCAGCCGCCCTCATCGCCAACGCTTTGGCTGACGAACTGATCCGGCAGAGCCCAGCCTCCGTAGAAGGCAGCCGGGACCAGCAGGAATTCGTCAGAGGGCAGTTGACTGACCTGGAGGTAAAAATCACAAACGTAGAAGAGGAGATCAGAAAGCTTGAGGATTCCCTCGCTAACCTGACCTCGGCGGCTGAAATTGAAGAGGCCCAGCGGAGACTCTCTGGTCTGCAAGGAGTGGCAGCCAGTTATAGATCGACCTATGCGTCATTGTACCAATCCCTAATTGACAGCTCAACCAACATCTTGACCGTGGTTGAGCCAGCCATTGAGCCCACCTGGCCGGTCTCCAGCAAATCTAACCTAATACTGCTGGTGGCGGGGGGGGCTGGGCTGGCATTGGCTTTGGGAGCGGCCTTTGTCATCGAGTTCCTGGACGACACTCTGCGTTGGGAATCATGTAAGGACCGTGCCCTTCTCGATCTACCCGTTATGGGCCTTATTCCCAGGTTGCCGCAAGAGGACGGGCACATCAGCACCGACATGCCTCCCGACTCGTCCGAAGCCGAAGCCCTTCGCCTGTTAAGGGCAAATATCTTCCTCACCCTCGCTCACCGATCTGCATCAGCCATCCTGGCCACCAGCCCCGGCCGTCGGGAAGGTAGGACGACCATCGTGACCAGCCCTGTATCAACTGTCCTGGTCACCAGCCCTGGCCGTCGGGAAGGTAGGACAACCATCGTGGCCAGCCTGGGAATGGTTATCGCCTCTGGGGGACAACGGGTCATTATAGTGGACGCGGACTTGCGTACCCCCGACCTTCATGAGGTTTTCGGTCTGCCCAATGACTATGGATTATGTGAACTGTTGCTCGGCCACGCACCTTCGCTACCGAAGGCCCTTCAGGAGACGAGCATTCCCAACTTGAACCTCCTGGCTGCTGGCAGACCACCGTTGGACCTTGCTCTTGCTCTAACTTCACCGCGTCTAATTGAATTGATTGAGGACCTCAGGGAACAAGCGGACATCATCATCTTTGATAGCCCGCCTGTGCTCCTGGCCCCCGATACATCTATCCTCTCGGGCCTGGTCGAGGGCACTCTACTGGCGGTGAGAGATGGTTATACAACCCTGGAAGGTGCCTCGAGGGCCAAAGAACGGCTGTCGGCTTATGAGGGGGCGCCTGTTATGGGCGTTCTTTTCAGCAGAGCCAGGCTGGGCAGGTGGACCTTACTCCCACGCCGTCACCCCACGCCCAGGCCCTTCATTGCCCCTCCATCCACAGGTGAAGAAGGATTGGCGCCCTTGGTGGACCTGGCCTCCAGTGCCCTGGAGACTGTGGGCTCAGGGCGCGATGATGATTTGAGGGATTCCGGCCTCTTGTTGATACAGGGCTTCAGCAGTGGACTCGAGAAGGAGATCGACAGGGTGTGGCCAGGGGGCCAACCGATGAGCGCCAAAGACGAGGAAATACGGGACCGCATCAACATGGCCCTGGAGACCTTGCGTCTTATCGAGCAGCGTTTCGGCGAAGAGGTGGCAGAAGAATGGTACCCACCACTGGATCAGGGTGTCGAGGCTGAATCCGCAGAAGGCCCGTCGGTGGAAAGTCAGACGACCGAAGGAGAGGAGGAGGCAAAATAGGGAGTAAGATGCTGCGATGACTACACCGATGACTACAATGAAGCAAGGCATTGACCTTCTGGGAATCTCGGAAACCCTTCTCCTCTTATTATCCCTGGTCTTGCTAGTCACGGCGGGAGTCTATCAGCCTCTCCTTTGGGTGGGTCTTGGAATGATGGCCTTTCTCTGGTCGGTTCGCTGGCTGAGCCAGGGGTATCTCACCCGACGTACGCCCCTGGATGTTCCCATCCTGCTCTTTCTCCTCAGTGCCCTCGTTGGCTTGTGGCCATCTTATGACTTGGCCCTGAGCCTGCCTTTGTTTCTGATGATCGTGGGGGGAGTCGCTCTGTACTACTTGCTCGTTAACAACTGCACAACGAAACACTCCAAACACATCTTGAGCGCTGGATCGTTGCTTTTGGGTCTGGCGGTCTCTGTTTACTTCATCATCCAGCCTGGGCACCTGGTCACGGGCCGTATCTTCCCTGAGGCCTGGGCGCTCCAGCTTCACCCCAATTCTGTGGCCACCTTTCTTGAAGGGATGATACCTCTCGCTTTGGCCATGACCATCGCTGAGAAGCGGCCATGGCCGAGGGTATTCTATGGCTTGTGTGCCGCAACTTTTGCTCTGGCTTTGCTGATGACGGCTTCGCAGGGGGCCTGGGTAGCGTTGGCCCTCTGTGGGATCATCTGGCTGTGCACCAGATTCCACCGCATGGGCATGGTATTCGCTGTAATCATGCCCATTTCGGTCGTCGTTCCGGGGGCTTATCTCGTTTTTAACAATGCCGCATCGCTGAATTCGATCCCCATTGTCGGTACGACATTGGTGTCCCTTTTCGCCCGTCCGGACAGACTGGAGGTGTATCGCAACTCGCTCTATCTCATTCAAGATTTCCTTTTTACGGGGATCGGGTTAGGCGATGTCTTTGCCATGGTCTACTCCAGATATGCGCTGCTGATACGGGTCCCCTTCCTGACCTATTCTCACAACCTCTTCCTGGAGATCTGGCTGGACCAGGGGGTGTTAGGCGTTATTTCTTTTCTGTCGCTGATAGCAGCTTTCTATCTCTTCGTGAGGCGTGTCCTGAGTCACCTCTCCAGGATAGAAGAGAAAGCTCCGAGCGCCGTTTTTCAAGGTTGCTGGCTGGGGGTCACGGCTACTTTGATCCATGGACTCTTCGATGCCCGCCAGTATGCCGATAGTTGGACCCTGCCGGTGCTTTTTGTATTATTGGGCTTGGCTGTGGGAACGGGGTTGGGTATCGTTCAGACCGGGCGGAATACTCCTTCGCGCCATACCGTTGGCGGTTCGGAGTATCTACCTCGCCGCCTGAGGGCTGAGCACCTGGCTGTCTATTTTATCCTGGCTTTAACCTGTCTATCATTGGGTTTCGTTTTATACAGGCCCTTGTTGGCCGCCGTCCACGCTAATCTGGGTAGTGTTTATCAGGCTAAGGGTGAATTGACTCCCAACTTGACAGACGGTGAACGGCAATTATACTTGCATCTGGCCAGGGCTCACTACGACAAGGCTATCAGTTGCGCTCCTGGCAACCATACGGCGCGGCAGCGATTGGGGCGACTGGCCGTGGATGCTGGTCGTTACGAGGAAGGAGTGATTCATCTAAAGCTTGCTTACCAGGCGGCCCCTTCCAGCTTCGCTACGCGGAAGGCCCTCGGTCTGGCTTACGTGTGGGTTGGGCAGTTTGATGAGGCAGAGCCGTTGTTGCGGGATGCCAAGGACATTGTGCAGGAGTTGAATACGTGGGGTTGGTGGCGGAACACACAGGGAGAGGATAGACTGGCGATCAATGCTTACCGGATGTCACTGCGGTTGGAACCGGGGCAAGCAGCGGTACAGCAAGTGTTAGCTGATCTGGTTCAGGACGGAGGATCTGCTAAATGAGCGGGGTCTTTGGAGTTTTGGACAGCAAACGAGGTACGCCAATAAAGCCGCTTCTCACCAAGATGGGCACAAGGATGTCTCATCGCGAGTGGTACGTGGTCGAGACTTACACAGATGAGGGTGCCGGTGTGGGCCTGGGGCGGATTGGCATTGGTATTTTTAACAAAACGTCCCAGCCCGTGTGGAATTCAACTCACACCGTGGCTCTGGTGATGGCCGGCGAACTTTATAACAGGGATGCACTAGGCAGGAATGGCGACATAGAGTCCGACGAACAGGTTGCGCTGGCTCTTTATGAGAAGCTAGGGGATGATTTCGTCAGTCAGTTGAACGGGGCCTTTATCATCGCCTTATGGGATACGACACGCCACCGCCTCTTGATCGCCAACGATCGTTTTGGTTTGTATCCAACCTTTATCGCCCAGGTGGGAAACCGCTTTCTCTTCGCACCAGAAATCAAAGGAGTTCTGGT
The DNA here is from genome assembly GCA_004377365.1 of Anaerolineales bacterium. Lineage (GTDB taxonomy): Bacteria > Chloroflexota > Anaerolineae > E26-bin7 > E26-bin7 > E26-bin7. The sequence goes on from SOHZ01000509.1 coordinate 4,353, forward strand.
AGATCCCGATGTGGACCGCTCTTTGTGCGATGAGTCGATCGCAGAGTACATGCGCTTTCAACGTCTGCTTGGCTTCAAGACCTTTTTCACCGGAGTGACGATGCTCCCCCCCGCCAGTATTTCGACCTACGATTACGACGCTCCTACTTATCGGCTACGCCGCTATTGGGATATGAGCAGCGTGCCCCTGCTGCCAGAGTCAATTACCTTTGAGGAGGCAGTGGAAGAGGGGAGTAGACTCTTCCGTGCCGCAGTTAGAAAGATGACGAAAGGCCCGGAGCGAATAGGCGTCTTCCTGAGTGGAGGGCTAGACGGTCGAAGCATATTGGGCATGCTATCACCTGACGGTCGAACGATTCATACTTTCACCTTTGGGCAGCCCGGTTGCCGTGATGAGTATTATGCCCGGCAAATCGCCAAAGATGCCGGAGCGCAGCATCACTACTATCCGTATGAGAATGGCCATTGGATCCGTGAATTTGCGGACTTGCACTTAAAGTTGACCGAGGGCTTTCATCCCTGGATACATATGCATGGCATCAGCATGCTGAGTGACGTCCGCCAACATGTTGATGTCAATCTCTCAGGCCTAGGGGATTTACTCTGGACTCAATCAAACTTTACTCCCCTTCACCTGGTCAAAGCGCCTGATGACCTCGCCTTTAATTCTCTGCTTTTCGAATTCTATAGCCAGAAATACTCCTGGCCTGGTATCACCTATGCTGAAGAACGTTTTCTCTATCACGAATCGTTCTACCCGCGCGCAAGAGGCTTAGCCTTTGATAGCTTTATCAAAGAGTTGGAACCATTCGCTGGCCTGCCTTACCCCCAACGGGTTGCTGCTTTTAATCTGATCAATCATTTCTCACGCCACCTTCTTTATGCGGCCATCTTTGGACGCTCACATATAGAGTTCCGATTTCCTTACTGTGACTTGGAACTGATGTCTTTCTGCTACGGCCTGCCCTTTGAGCTTGGCTATGACCGACGTCTTCAAAAGGCGATCATTGCCAGGGAGATGCCGGGGCTGGCCCGCGTTCCCTATGACACAGACGAATTGCCTATCACCAGTCGTAATCATAGGCGCACCATTGCCTACATTAAAAAGAAGCTAAAGAATAGTTTCCATCAATATGTGGCTCCAATTTTTCCTCCCCGCCTGACCCTTTACGCCGATTACGAGGAATGGCTGCGAACCGACCTGCGATCTTGGGCCGAAAGTATCTTGTTTGATGAGCGAACGCTGGGGCGTGGCATTTTTCGACCCGAGGCCTTGCATTCTCTGATGGATCGGCATTTATCCGGTCAGGAAAAATGGACCATTGGCAAAATTGCACCCATTATTACATTCGAAATGATGCTCCGAGAGTTTTATGATACTAGTCAAGTCCA
>SOHZ01000278.1 GCA_004377365.1 Anaerolineales bacterium
GACCACAGGCGGCCAGAAAATCCAGCGCCGCCTGGGCCAGGCGGCCCTTGCTGGGTAATGAGAGACGGACATCAGTATGTGGGTTCATGGGACCCTCCTGGCAAACAAAAAGCCCTCGCCGGGTTGACCGGGAGGGCGAAAAGGTACGGCAATCTAGTCAGGCACGCCAAAGCTGGCCTCCCCGGTCGGGTGGCAAGGACTCGTGATGATGGTGGACGGAGGTTCGCCTGGCGATGCCCATAGGGATGAACATAGTGGCGATATTATACCATTGTTCGCGGTATCCGTCAACTCGTGTTCGTGTGCAGGGTATATCCCAGAACCGTCGGTGAAATGCGGCACCGCCTGTCAGTCATTGCGAGCGACCGAAGGGAGCGAAGCAATCTCCTGACTTGGCCAAACGAGATTGCTTCGTCACTTCGTTCCTCGCAATGACACCAAACGAAGTTATTCCGTGCATAGGCTTGCCTCTTTCCAGACGATGCCTGAGCAGTTACGCTGGAGATTACCCATAGCTCAAATGTAAGGTTATTTTCCCAGCAGAGGCGGCTCCCACGCCTGTCCTGAGCGCAGCCGAAGGGCCGCCGGGTTGCCGGGCGTGGGAGCCCGGCCTGCTTGACCAAACGACTTATGGGCAATCTCCAGAAAAATGGCTATTGACAAAATGGGCATAAGGGTGTACAATGGGATTAACGAACGGTGTATGATATCGAGAGCAGGCGCGGCCGAAGCCACTCCTGGAGCGTGCTGAAAAATGGCAGGTATTTGTTTATCGCCGGAGTGAGGACATCTCCACCGAGGAGAGAGGGTTCGTGCTAACTGTTGTCTTTGATGCAAGCCCTCTGATTACGGCTTGCAAGTTTGAGACCCAGGGCAAGCTGGTGATTGATCATCTGCTATCGGGGTGCCACATTGTGATCGCCCCAAGTGTAGAGGAGGAAGTCGCCGTGCTGGGTGCCGGTTATCCTGATGGTGTGATAATGGTGAAAGTTGTAGTGCCCGTTAAAGAGCAGATTCTGCGAGCCGCGGAGCGGCGTAAGGCGGTGGGAATGGACGAAGAAGTCGCTCAGTTCCTGGCTGATCTGATTGACCTGGGTTTTGAATATCGTCTCCAGCAGCTCTACCAACGGTTTGAAGATGGCCAGATCAGCCTGGGACATTTCGCTAATGAACTGGGCTTGGGCGCGCGTGATCTATATGCAGCACTTGAAAGCCGAGGGTTAGCGACCTCAAACATTGGTGCCCGGCCATTGAGAGCAGGCACAGCAGAGGCCGCTCAAACTTCCCGTCTTCAGTTGCCGACGGAACCATAGCTTGAAGTAGCAAAGCCCCGGCTTTAGGGATAGTGTAGAAATGCGAGCATCGAGGGGGGTAGAGCATGTTTTGACGATGCTCGCAAAACCGATGTTGAAGACTACTACCCGTAGTGGGTAATGCAAGAATAGTGCCACAGGTAGTAGTAAAAAAAGTGGAAAAGGCGAGCAACCCCTGGGTTTTGAACCATGTGACGATGCTCGCATATCAGAAAAACACCTGGTTTGTGTGACACTGGCCCTGAGAGGAGGTATTCCGATGCTGCAAACGTGGATGAAAGTGGTGCCTGAGTGGCAGCCAGGCCCTATTTGGGACGGATAGGAGCGGTAGAAACACTAGACCCGATTAGTAGGGGATTGCGACGAGAGCTTATCACCGCATCTGCCACAAAGAACTTCGAGTAGAAACACTAGACCCGATTAGTAGGGGATTGCGACATGGTACTCTGCTGTTGCGAAGAAGGCAATATCATGGTAGAAACACTAGACCCGATTAGTAGGGGATTGCGACGAGAGATGTCGCCCCTGTCTAGCGTCTCAAATCCCTTGAGTTACCCTTGACGCGAGAAGTAGG
>SOHZ01000476.1 GCA_004377365.1 Anaerolineales bacterium
GTGTCGCCAATGAGCGTAGCCTAAAAGTCAAGGTCTGCTTTGTGAAAGTGCACTAAGGCGTAAACGAGTTGTTGTCTGATGAATTCCACCTTGGGCTCTCCCAAGTCCTCTCTGCAAAGATTATCATAGCAGGATTTGACGGGAGAGGCAAGAAGAAGCGGCCCCCGGCAAAGAAGCATCCGGGGGCCGCTGTCGTGGTCACCAGGCGCGCCGCGAGCCCGCGCTGACGGCCACAATTTCGTTTGGTCCATTCCGTCTACTTACCGCTGTTGCCCCTGGCTGTTCCGCGAGCCTCGTCGACCATGAAGGTGTAGTGGCCGAGAGCTTGTCCAGTGCAGCTGTCGTGAACGACCGCGGTGTACCACTTGCCACTCTCGAGTGGAAAGTCTTTTGTCCGGAAGTTGGCGATGTAGTAGTACTCGCAGGGGTCAAACCGAAGGCTTTCTATGCCCTCTCCCAGGTTATACGTCACAAACCCTGCTCCCCAGGCGCCCGGCTCACCAGGCCCCACCGTAGGACCGTGTACCACCAGGTAAACGCCCTGCATGTCGGTGATGAGCGTGCCGTCCTGCATTTTAAGTTTGAATTTGAGAGGCATAGTGGTGCCGTCTTGGAGGGCGAAGTCGGCGTTGGTGAGAGGAGGCTGCCACATGACATCTGGGACCTCGTAGTCCAGGTCGAGCAAGAACAAAAGCCCCATTGGCCCGTGCTGCCCGGTTCCTGATACTCGTGCACCGTTCTCCACCCTGGCAGCCAAAACGTTGGTGCACTCCAGGCTGGGTGCTGAAATCGTCCCCATGACTTGTTCACCTGATCGGAAGTTGTAGCCTGAATCGGCCGTCGCTTCCACAACTAAATCACCGTTGAGGTACAGCCATCCGTAGTTGTCCGCCGCCACAGCCGCCGACCCTGAGACATTGTAAGCCGTTGCAGGCACCTGGAAGGTCTTTCGGAACAAGTACGTCGCAAAGTTCGTGTCGCCGCCGATCATTGAAGGATCGTTGTAATCTGGCAACTGTGTTTGATCGACCCGATATGAGATCCATTTTGCGCCGGTCCCCGAAAACGGTGCCTCTGTGGTTGGGTCGAGATAGTTAGAATGCTTGTAAAGCTTTGCATTTTCCCAACCAGTTTCGTCAAAATCGGGCGTGTTCCAGCCATCTGGCAACGAACCGTACCCCGCGTAGTCGACTTTAGTGTCTGCGTCCGAAAATACGCTCACACTACCGGTGTTTGCCCACACGACCGCAACCAACGCAGCACATACGGCCAATGCCAACAGAATTGAAACTAGCCTTTTCATTGGTTCTCTCCTTTCAGATTTTCCCTGAGACAACTCAGGATCTTGCTTGCACTTTTGCAACATTGTTGCGAGTTGATGGTGATGACGGACTCCTGGCCCGGTCAGGTTGTCTGTCATCTTGTAAACCCAGTCGGACTTGCCTCCAAGGCGAACATTCCGCGATGGAGGCGCCAAGGACGCTCACCTTTGAGCAGACCGACCTTGCCGAGGACAGAACCGCTCGATAGACATCACCTCCTTGCCTGAATTGCGAGAGAGGTCGCAGGTGCCAACGAGAATACACTAATTGCCCCAGGAACGACAGGCCGCCGGGAGAAGGCTCCCGTGTTGGCACACGAAGCCTTCTCCACCTGGACGGCTACTTGCCCTTGGGCACGATGTTCACTGTGACTGTGCCCTTGGATGGGCGTAGCGTCACTAATAAGGGGAGGGCTCGATGAGTCCCTCCCTATTATCTTGTCTCTACTGTGCATGTGGGAGATGATGCCAAGACTCGATGGGATGTGGTAACCGAGGTATATAGTCCACGTTACTGATTACCTTGTCTCCTTTACCAACCCATTTACCGTTTGGTAGTTGACGCATCGGTCCTGTTTCATCGCCCCACCAGTTGTTCTTGGCATCAACGGTGACTGCCGCCCCGTCTATATTCCACAACCCGGTCCCGTTACCAGCGATGCTGTTGTGGTTGATATGGTTGTTCCCTATGGTGCGAGGGTAGCCATCTGTCCACAAATTGATGCCATAGCTGTTGCCGTGGATGTTGTTCCCGGTGACAGTATTGTCGTAGGAAGCAAACAGGTATATGCCTTGGCCGAACCCCCAGGTGTTGTGCCCGTAGATTTCGTTGTCTTGGATAGTGTTGTTGTCGGCAAAACAGAGCTGAATCCCGTATTGCGATTCATCCGGACCGTTGGGCATGGTATAGAGCCCGTTGTTGTAAATTGTGTTGCCCCTGATGGTGTTCCCATCAGAATATACGGTCGGTGGAGGCCACGAGAGCCACCCGATGTAGATACCCTGGCGATCATTACTGTAAATCCTATTATCGAGAATGGAGTTGTTATCAAAATCGACCGTGCCGGTCCCCGTCCAGAACATGATACCAACGCCATTATAGCCTCCGACATTCAAATTGTCGTGAATGTCGCAGTTCTTGATCGTCGAGTTGTCGGTATCCCACGAGACAATACCGTTGGTCCCGTTCTTGATCTCAAACCCGTCGATGGTCACCCCATTGGCGGCAATCGTAACGCACGGTCCGGCTAGACCGCCATCAATGACTGGTTTGGAAGCAGCCTTCAGGGTCAGTGCCTTAGTGATGTTCACATTCTCGTTATACGTCCCCGCCGCTACATTGATGGTGTCGCCGTCACTGGCGGCGTCTATGGCGTCCTGGATGCTCATGCCGTTGGCGACATAGAAACTTCCATCCGCCAGGCTCCTGATGTATCTACCAGTCGTGATATGGCCAGGAGAGCCTCCGGCTGCGCTTACAGCATCGTTAAGCGTAGCATAGAACCGGGTGTAGATGTTGTTGTTGTCAGAGTCTCCGTGCAGCGTGTGCGTAAAGTCGCTCAGCAGTACTGTCACATTGGCATTGTCAGCAGGGTTCGTACTATAGGTGATTGGGTAGGGATCTGGCGGATCACCATAGTTGCCCTCTTCGAGGTACAAGCCGCCATTGTCAGTGCTGGTCTCGCCAAAGCTATTGGTGCCGGAGAACACAATGTCGTCCGTTCCAATGGAGGTATATTTGCCATAGGTAAAGATCCCGACGCCCCCCCAGGCATTACCACTGGTTGTAATATTGCTAAAGGTGACACCGTTTGCATCGCAAGCTTGTAGTCCATTACCCCCATTGTCTTTGGCTTCGACATTGGAGATGGTTAGATTGCTCGCGCCGAGGATGTCTACACCTGTTCTGTAGCAATCCCGCACCAAAACGTCATTCAGGGTGCTTCCGTCTGAACTGCCAAACTTGATGCCGTATCTAGGGGTCGTTACTGATGGCCCTCCCACAAGTGTGAATCCTTGCAGTGTCACACCATCAGCGGGCACATATATGCCACTATTATTCGATGCGTGACCTCTTACGTCAATGGTGACAAAAGTTCGGCCAGCGCCGATAATGCTGAGGTTGTCTGTGGTAATGTTCAGAGTTTCAGCATACGTCCCCGCTGCCACGTTGATGGTGTCGCCGTCACTGGCGGCGTCTATGGCGTCTTGGATGCTGCTGTAGCAGCTACCCGTTCCGCCAGTATTGACGCACAGCGTGTCCGCCTGCGCCACCGGCACAGCGATCAGGAGCGCCGAGAGCACAATCGCCAAAGTCAATAGCTTTTTCATCGCGTTTCCTCCTTACGTATTGGGGGACAGTCTCCCATTCATGGGACACTATCCATTTGAATGTCATTTGAAAACCAGGACTCGCCACGCTTGAGGCGAGCTGCGATGGAAGCACCACTGATCTATAGACATCACCTCCTTGCCTGAATTGCGAGAGAGGTCGCAGGTGCCAACGAGAATACACTGATTGCTACAGGAATGACACGCCGGGTGGAGAAGGCCCCCGTGTTGGCACACGAGGCCTTCTCCACCCGGGCTGTTACTTGCCCTTGGGCACGATGCTCACCGTGTCCGTACGCCGGGTGATGCCTTTGAGAAGGTCACCCAGGCCCTTTCCAAGACCCTATCCAGGCTCCCCAACCTCTCGCTTGATTATCTTGCTGACAGATACGCGTCACTGCTGGGGGCGATGGAACCATGGGTGATAGTCCACCGTTTATTTACTCCTTGGGGTGGGGGTTTCCGCCGTGGTCTTGATTTGCCTGGAATGGTTTCTTGAGCCACGGATCGTAGTCAACGTCTCCAGAAACGTTATCTGAGCCTTTTACCGGTTTGCCTGCAGGATTTTCTCCGTTTGGCCCGAAGGGAGTGCCCCACCAGTTGTTCTTGGCATCAGCCGTTCCGGCATTATCAGCTTCTGCCTTGATGCCAAACTGGGTGTTGCCGTAGATATTGTTGAAGTTGATACGGACACCGGAGAGGTCGCTCGCCCAAGCGCCACCGGGGAAGTAAATGCCCTGGTAGTTGTTAGCGATGGTGTTATTTGTGACAATTAGGGATGTGATGTGCCAGAACTGAAGTGCCTCGCCTTCTCCCCAACTGCCAGGCTGGGTGTTGGTAATGGTATTGTCACTGACCGTAACGCTATCTGCTTCATTTATCTCTAGGGCAGCCCAGGACTGCTGGGCCGGGTTTCCGCTATTATTGAAAGTATTTCTGGTAACGGTTACCGTGTCCGTACGATTGCTGGGATTCCCACGCAGAGCGCAGCTGCCCCAGTTATCATGGACATTGTTATTCTTGAATGTGTAGCTTGTTACAGACTCGCCCTGATCGTTCACATCTAATGTAGCCCAGCCACGGTAGTTCTTGAACTCGTTGTTTTCGAACTTGACGACTCCTCCCAATTTCTTAAGAACTACCCCACATCGTCCGCCATTCCCATCGTCATATTCTTCTCCGTCAAAGATACAATCCGAGAACTCGAGATTGGTCACAGTTGGGTGGCCACTCTTCCACGAGTGGGCAACTGTAGCCTCATAAGTCTCTGTATCTAGAAATCCATTACCGCTAATGGTGAAATTCTGAACTTTCAAGCCCGAGTAATCCGCACCAAAGCTGATTCCTCTGGTAATGAACGTAGTAGCTTTATTCTCTCCGATGACGGAGATGTCAGAGGCTGTAGTGCTCTTCAATTTGACCGTCTCGTTATACGTCCCCGCCGCCACGTTGATGGTGTCGCCAGCATTGGCGGCGTCTATGGCGCCTTGGATGCTGCTGTAGCAGCCACCTGTTCCGCCAGTATTGACGCACAGCGTGCCCGCCTGCGCCACCGGCACGGCGATCAGGAGCGCCGAGAGCACCATCGCCAAAGTCAGTAGTTTTCTCATCGTGTTTCCTCCCTCACACATTAGGGGACAGTCTCCCATTCACGGGACACTATCCATTTGAATGTCATTCGAAAACCAGGACTCGCCACGCTTGAGGCGAGCAGCGATGAAGGCATCAATGGTCTATAGGCATCACCTCCTTGCCTGAATTGCGAGAGAGGTCGCTGGTGCCGACGGGAATACACTAATTGCCACAGGAACGACACGCCGCCGGGAGAAGGCCCCTGTGTTGGCACACGAGGCCTTCTCCACCTGGACTGTCACTTGCCCTAGTTCACGATCCTAACCGAGTCACGCCCCTCTATGGGATCGCCACCCATTGTCTTGCCCCTCAGGATGCCCTCGGTATCACCGGCCTCGAAGCCTGTGTCTTGGGTGTTGAAGTGGCACACCACATTGTCCAAGGGATTTCCAGAATTTTAATTATCCCAAAAGCGTGGTAGACTAAGCCATCACA
>SOHZ01000596.1 GCA_004377365.1 Anaerolineales bacterium
CATGTGGATCGTTGGCCTCGTATTCAGCCATCAAATACCCGCCATAGAACGTATGTGTGGGAGCAGATGGAATCGTAAACGATACTTTCGACCAATCGCCATTCCCGGCCGGCGTCATCTGCTTCATCCAATCATCCTGAGGCATGGTATCAAAGTAGAAAACTATACTATCCACCAAATCAGGATAGTCATTGTCGAAAGATTCTACCACCATCGTACGCCCCTCATAATTGGCGGGGACATAGGTCAAGGTGATTTCAGCCACGGCATCCTCCGTGTTGTTGTTCATCGGCAGATGCCCAATGCCAGACCACGTTGCACCAGCCCCTGAATGGTAATCACCAGCCTGCAAGATAATATCCACATTCCTGGCATTGACGTCGCCAGGCGCTGTCCGGTAGCGGGGGCCGGCCCACAAGTCGAAACCATTCTCGCTGGCCCCGGAGAGGGCCTGGACGTCCAGGAAAAGGGTACGACCGCCGTCAGCAGGGTCAACGTAGATGTCGGGAGTCTCACTGCTCGCACTGTCCGGATCAAGATCAACGATCTCAAAATTGCCGTCGCCTTCATGCCAGGTGAAACCATAGGAAGAGCCAACCCAGCCATCGGGCAGCGGATCGTCGGGCCGGCTGCCGCCGGGGGAGACCCAGAGCATGTCGGTATCACTGTCGCTCTCGGCCCCGCCTTTGGTGTAGCGGGCCAGGTCGCGCCTCTCCAGGCTGCCGTCCCCCCGTTTGCGGTAATAGTAAAGAGTATACCTGGTGGTGGTGTTAAGGGCTGCGCTGTAGTTAGTTGGTGTGCTGCAGGAGCTATCATTGGCCGGGTCGCCCTGACGATTCTCGTCAATGCGCACGAAGCCAAAGGGGTTTTGGACATCCCCTGTCTCAGGCGTACAGGGCTGTCTTCGGTCATTGCCGCCGCAGGCATTGGGTATCGTCACCAGAGTCCTGGTGATGGTATTCGTGAGGACGAACTGGTTGCCCGGGAGGGGGTTGTTATAGCAGTCAGGGTCCCAGATCTCGATGCGCACGATATCGTTGGTGTCATCCCCGCCGTTCCACCTCCGGGTGAGATCTTTGGCCACGCCCCCATAGTTGGCCGGTATGTCGAGGCGGAAATGATAAACCCCTTTCAGTTCGTCCCACCAGGGAGAGTGCGAGGGGGTATAGGGGTCGCCGTAGCTGCTGCAGATGTCAGGGCCGAAAACGGACAGGTTGATCGTTTGCTCTATGCCATAGTTGCCCGTCTGGCTGGCATAGATACTGACCATGGGGTTGTATTCGGCCACGGCGGAATCGCTCAAGCGGACATGATCAAAATTGACCAGGGGCAAAAAGTACAGATCGGCCTGGTGGGTGGCGGTGATCGCGTAGCGATAGGTCCCGAGGACACCGCTCTGCCGCGCGCTGTCGAAGAATCCGGTGCCTGTGATTTCTGCGGTCGACCATATCTCGTTAGCGCCAAGGAACTCCCTGGCGCGCTGGTCGGCGTTGGAGGTGCTGCTAAGGCTGCTCTCGTAGGGCAGCTCTACGACACCGGCCAGGGTGGCCGCGTCCACCGCCCGCGACAGGCGCACACTGGTGACGTAGACGACTCCGGCGTCCACGGCCAGCCCGGCGAAAACCAGCAGACCGACCATGGCCATGGCCAGGATGACGATGCTCTGTCCTTCTTCTCTTGCTGTTCTACATTTACGTTCTTTCATGTCAATCCTCCAAGTTCTCTCACTGCTGTCCGCAGGTGTCGTCGGTGTGGGAAAACTGCACGCTAAGGCTGGTGAGGTCTTCGGCGAAATCCACAGGGTTCACTATGGCAAACCCTGTTACCTTGTAGCGCCCTCCCTCGTTGCCGTCCCAGACGATGACCCGCAGGTAGATGCC
>SOHZ01000522.1 GCA_004377365.1 Anaerolineales bacterium
GCTCAGGATAAACTCCGCGACGAAGCAATCTCGTTTGGCCAAGTCAGGAGATTGCTTCGCTCCCCTTCGGCTTCGCTCAGGGCAAGCTCTTCGGTCGCTCGCAATGACAGGCAGCGTGTCCCGTTCACCGACAGTTCTGGGATATACCCTAGGGAATTCATACCGGCGGCAGCATCTCAAACAGCGTCCGCAGGTCAGGCGCGGTCTCAATCTTGCGCCGCAGCAGTTGGGGGCTGTGGTCGAATTCCTGCTCCAAGCGGTTGATAAATTGGTCGGGCCAGAAGTCGTTTTCGCCTGCCCGAGGCTCGAAGGCGGCCAGTTCCCAGGTCATCGCCTGGAACCGTTCCGCGTCACCCAACCACCCGTCAAAGTCCCGCGCAAAACCACAGGCCCACCGTGGAATAGGATTCAGCCGGCCGTACAAGCGTTCGCCGAAAGCAGCGATCTGCTCGCGAGCAAGTGGAGGCTCCAGGGCCAGGTTCCATCCCCGGCGGGTCAGAAAGGCATCGGCGGCGTGGAGCAGCCAGCCGTCGTTGAAGCGTTCGTTGCCGTAGTCGAGGGCCAAAATGTGGGCGACGTACTCGTGCATGAACAGATAGGGGTAGGCCAGGTAGAGGGCAGAATCGCGGTCAAACCCGAACCGTACCAGGATGACGTCCTCTAGTTCCTGGTCTGCCTCTTCGTCCAGGTAACGCTTACGGAAGGCCACCGGGGTGGGATGATAACCGAAGGCCTCCTCTTGCGGTACAACTGGCTCCTCCCCGTCGCAGAACAACAGCCGGGCCTCCCGGCCCAGGCGCCCCTGCGTCACGGGCCAGGGCGAGTTGGTGTAGAAGTGCCGTGCCAGCTCCCGCCCCTGCTGGTGGAGCGCCTCCAGGTCTTCCTGGCAACGCCACGTAGAGACGGCTGCCGTGGCTGCCTCGATAACCTGGTCAAAGACGGCAGCCGCCTGAGGGTTCTGTGCCCGGAAGAGCGCCACGCGACCTTGTAGCGCAGCGCCTAACTCATTGACTGCCTGCTCCAAATCGTGCGGAGCCGCTTCGTTGAAGAACTGATGCAGCGATTGGTCAAAGCGGCTGAGACAGTCGTCGGTCGTCAGGCGCGGGTCAGTGCGGGTGGCATCATTGAGCGCTGGCAGATGCGTAAGCAGTTGGCGACAGAATAGCGTGTAGGCATTCAGTTTGATAGCAATGCTGTCGGGGAGGTCCATTTTAGAGGATTATTTTTTGCCTTTACCCTTTCGCTTCCGCTTCTGCCTGGTGCGGAAACGCTTCTTCAGCCGGGGCAGCACGATCTCCTTGTACGTCTCCAGCGCAATCCCAGATAGCAAGGTCAACCCAACGACGATGACCTGGTCGGTGGGGAAGGTCCGTTCCACCTCGATCTGTATCTGCCCCTCTGTCAGCAACTGTTCCTGCCCGGCCTCGTGCAGCGCGGCCTCGATGGTAGGCAGGAGATCAGCCTTGACCGAGGAGATTGTATCGGGCGGGATGGGTTGGATAGTTAACTCGATGTACTCGGGCTCGGTTTCCGGGTGTGTTGCCATAAATAGCCTCCTATGGGGTGATAAACGGCGGGTGGCGAATTGCACCACACGCTGCCTTAAAACGGTCAATTGAATTTGGGGTCACGGCGCATCATCGTGCGCAGCGAGCGCTCCACCAGGGTTTACAGCCATCTCACGCCCCCTTCCCCTCCGCCTTCCTCACTAACTTTTCCCACTCCCGGTCCACGCGCTCCTGAATGGCCTGGATGTTTTCGGCCGTCAGATGGCGGAAGCGGCCCTGGAGCTTCAGATACTCGCCTACCGGCACGAACTTTTTGGGCCAGACAGTGATGGTATGTTTCTCCCCATTCTCAACCTCGTAGAGGGGGA
>SOHZ01000546.1 GCA_004377365.1 Anaerolineales bacterium
GGGGGGGCGACGCGTCGCATAACCCCCACGAGTTAATATGTGTCATTCTGAGCGAGCAGAGCGAGCGAAGAATCTCGTTCCACAAGACAAGAACGGGATGCTTCGCGGAGTTTATCCTGAGCGTGGTCGAAGGGCTCAGCATGACAGGCAAAATCTTGCCTCATTTGATGGCTGACCGCTTACAGACAATGGAAACCGATGCACTATCCACAGAATTGAAGGCCCTCCGCGACATCCAACGGGAGACGTTAAGAAGCCCTCAGAACCTGGATGCCGTTCTGGACTTGATCCTGCGCTGGGCCTCACAACTGACCGAGTTCGACGGCGGCTGGCTTTTGCTGGCCGAAGGGGACAGCCTGGTCATAAGAGCAGCCACCGACAGAAGAGACCTGGGGCGCGTCTTGGACGTCGAAGACTCTGTGATCGGTGTCGCCGTCCAGGAAGGGAAAATACTGAATTTGGGCGACGTTGACGGAGATGAAAGGTATTCCAGACTGTACAAGGTCCCCGCCGAGGGACGAATGGTCAGCGAACTGGTCATTCCCATCCTGGACGAGAGCAAAGTCATCGGCGTGTTCAACGTGGAAAGCAGAAAACCAGACGCTTTCACCGGCGATGACGAGGAGAGACTGGCCGCCCTGGCTGACCAGGCAGCCATCATCATCCGGAACGCCCGCCTGGCCAAAGAGACGGAAGCCCTGCGGCAGATCGAGAGCAAGATCCTGGGCGGCGATTTCGACATGGAAAACATCCTGGATGAAATCCTGACCACCAGCCTGGAATTGATCGGCTCCAGCATCGGGCAACTGTTGCTGCGGGACAGGGACGACCTGGTGGTCATGGCTACCACCGGCCAGGAAGAAGTGGGCCAGTTCCGGGTGAGGGTGGATGATTCCGTTTGTGGCCTGGCTGTCATCGAGAAGAAGGCCATCAATGTGCCTGACGTGCGGGTGGGGAAATCCGCCCGACTGTACAAGCCCGTCCTGGGGGGTGGGATGCGGAGCGAACTGGTGGTGCCTCTGCTGGAGGAGGAACGGGTTTTTGGAGTGTTGAACGTCGAAAGCGACAAGGTGGGTGCCTTCAACCGGCACGACGAAGAGTTGCTCACCGCCCTGGCTGGTCAGGCAGCCATCACCATCAGAAACGCCCGACTTTACAAGGAGGTCGAAGCGCTAAGGGAGATAGGGACCGAGATCCTCGACCGGGTCTTTGCCGTGGATGAGGTCTTGAACCTGATCCTCAGGCGGGGACTGGATCTCATCGGGGCTCAGTTTGGGCAGGTGCTGCTGACCGACGGCGACCACCTGGTCATCGAGGCCACCACCGGTCAGGAGCCGCGGGGAACGAGAGTAAAGACAACTGATTGTGTCAGCGGCCTGGCCGTGCTGGAGAAGAGGCCCATCAACGCGCCCGATATTCGCCAAGGCCAGTTTGCCCGGCTTTATAAGAAGTATCTGGGAGAGGAGATGCGCAGCGAGTTGGTGGTGCCCATGATCGAGAAGAACGAGATCATTGGGGTCATCAACATCGAGAGCCGGGAGGTGAACGCTTTCGACCGGCACGACGAGGAGTTGCTGATGGCCCTGGCCGGACAGGCGGCTATAGCTATCCGAAACGCGCAACGCTACGAGGAGGTGGAGCGGGCTCGTCAAAGGGAGAAGCTGGCTGCCATCGGCGAGTTGTACGGCGACCTGGTACACCGGATGAGCAACCCTATGGGTGCCGTCCGCGCCTGGATCCAGTTTATCGTCAGCGAAAGAGGCCATTTGCTGCGAGAGGATGAAGAACTGGGCGAGGCATTGGAGGAGATAAAAGCCAACGCGGAGAAGGTGATGGACATGATCGCGCAACTCAGGCGGGATTCCCAGGAGATCCAGGTGGAGCCGGTTGACCTGAAATCCCTCCTTCGCATTGCCCTGGAAAAGATCGAAATCCCTCCCTCCGTGCAGTTGATCGAGAAAGTAAGCGATCCCCTCCCCCCTGTCCAGGCCAACCGCCAGATGGTCAGCTTGTTTGCCAACCTGCTCAGCAACGCTCTGGAGGCCATGCCCACCGGCGGCACGTTGGAGGTCGGCGCTGAGGTGGTAAATGGGGGCAAGGAGGTTCAGTTGTGGGTCAGGGATACAGGTAGGGGCATCCCCGACTATCTGCAAGGGGAGGTCTTTAAACCGTATTTTTCCACCAGGAAGGACAAGGGGCCTTCCCACGGCCTGGGGCTGTGGTGGGCCAAACTGTACCTGGAAGGCCTCGGCGGGGCCATTGACTTCCAGAGTCAAAGCGGAGAGGGCTCCAGATTCGTCATCAAACTGCCGGTGTGGACTTGGCCCGCTGGCGGAGTAGCAGAACGGCTCGACTGAGCTCGCCGAAGTCTTGTTCTGCGCCAGCCGAACGCGAAACGAGTCCTGTCCTGAGCCTGGTCGAAGGGTTCGTTGCTCCAGGAGAGAACTCCTATGGTATCAAGTTCGTAATTGGGAAAGGACAAGAGAGATGGGAGAAAAGGGCAAGGTCCTCATCATCGAGGACGAGGCGACCTGGCGAAAGCTGTATCAGAAGGTCCTGGAAAAGGAAGGCTACCGGGTCTGGACCGCTGGCAGCCTGCCAGTGGCTTTGGACCTGCTGGACCGCCACTTCTTTCACGTGGCCATCGTGGATATCCGGCTGGTTGACAACCAACCGGGCAACCAGGGCGGCATGGAGGTGGTCAAGAGAATATCCCAAGCCGACGAAGGCACCAGGGCCATCATCATCACCGCCTTCGGCACCATCAAAATGACCAGGGACGCCTTCAAGGAACACGACGTCTTCGAGTTCATGGAAAAGCAGACCCACGATCAGGCCAGATTCTGCCAGGTGGTCGAACAGGCAGTAGAGGAGGCCAGGAGCCAGGTCATGGGCCGCAAGGTGCGCGGACTGGGCCTCAGGGACCTCATCAGAGGGTTTTCGCCCCAGGAGATACAGGAGGCCCTGGCTAGTGGAGGGCTGGAGGAACTGGACACTCTGTTCAGGAGGTTGCTTTACGACCTTCACCCTCTACTGCCGGACCGCCAGGAGGCTCGGCTGATCAAACGGGAAGAAAAGCCCGCCATGGTGGAAGCCTGTTATTGGAGCAGGATGTCAGGCCAACCCATCCTGGTGAGATTCGGCAGGCGGCAGGATGTGGAGGAGGAAGCCAGGGCATTTGATGAGCATCCTCAGGAAATGTGGGCCAAGCTCAAAGTGAGGACCACTGATCATTTCGGCGGCATCATCTATCAAGTCTCGGACCTGCCTTGGGAGAGGTTCGCCCCTGGCTAAGAGAGCGCTTGGCAAGGTACACAAATGGGTGTATAATGGGGACGTCGCAAGCGCTCAACTGTCGGTGGTGTCCAGGATATCTACCACTGTTGCACCCCTGTTGCGGTACAGGCAGAGCGGCTGTCGCCCTGGAGTAGCGGAACTTGTTCCGCTACTCCGATGACACAGACAGTTGAAGTACATAGAACTGCATTAAACTTCAAAGAAGAAGGAGGAGCAAAAATGGCAGAGGACAAACTGGCCTTCATCCGCGAGGATATGGCCAACTTGAAAGACTCGAAACTGTTCATCAACATCCGCACCATCGAGTCACCGGCCGACGCCTGGATGGTTGTGGACGGCAGAAAGGTGCTCAACTTTTGCACCAATAATTATCTGGGTCTGGCCAACCATCCCAAGATCAAAGAAGCGGCTAAGAAGGCCGTCGAGGAGTGGGGGGTGGGGCCAGCGGCCGTGCGCACCATCGCTGGCACCCAGTCGCTTCATCTCCAGTTGGAGAAGCGGCTGGCCGAGTTCAAGGAGGTAGAGGACGCACTGTATGTCCAGTCGGGGCTGTGCGCCAACCAGGCGGCCATCCCGCCCCTGGTGAGCAAGGGCGACGTCATCTTTTCAGACCGGCTGAACCACGCCTCCATCATTGACGGTTGCCGCCTCGCAAGAGCCAAAATCATCGTCTACGAGCACTGCGACCCGGCTGACTGCGAGCGGGTGGTCGAGGAGAACATCGGGGACTACCGCCGAGGGTTGCTGGTCAGCGACGGGGTGTTCTCGATGGACGGCGACGTCGCTCCCCTGGACAAGCTCTACGAGATCGCCGAGCGGTACGGGCTGATGACCATGGTGGACGATGCCCACGGCGAGGGGGTGCTGGGCCAGGGCCGGGGCATCGTGCACCACTTTGGCCTGCATGGCCAGTTCGACGTGGAGATTGGGACACTGTCCAAGGCCTTCGGGGCGGTGGGTGGCGTCATCGCCGGCAAGAAGGTCATTGTGGATTATATGCGGCAGAAAGCGCGGCCCTTCCTCTTCTCCAGCGCCGTCACCCCGGCCGACACGGCCGCCTGCCTGGCCGCCGTGGACCTGTTGGAGGAGTCCACCGAGTTGGTGGACAAGCTGTGGCAAAACACCGAATACTTCAAAGGCGAGATGAAAAAGCTGGGCTTTGACACCGGTCACAGCGGGACGCCCATCGTGCCCATCATGCTGGGTGAGGCCCCGCTGGCCAAGCAATTCTCAGCCCGGCTCTTCGAGGAAGGCGTGTTCGCCATGGCCATCGGCTTCCCTACCGTGCCGCGTGGCCAGGCCCGCATCCGGGTGATGAACACCGCCGCCCACAGCCAAGACGACCTGGACAAAGGGTTGGAGGTCTTTGAGAAAGTGGGGAAGGAACTGGGGGTGATTTAGGAGATAAGTGATAGCTGTCCCTCTTAGGCTCTTCCGATACGATCGGCTGGCTCCGGCCAGCCGATTTTGTTTTTGCCAAGTTTCAAGCCAGGCTGATCACAACGCCTCTCACAACCTCGCTCTAACTATTCTCCAACCTCTTTCTTACCAATTTCTAACTTTTGCATGATACACTTACTTTGGCACTGGCTAAAAGTTGCCAGTGTCCAGTCTGATGTCACGGAGACAGCCAATGACAGAGCAGTGCATCCATCATCTGGTTGCGGCCCAAGCCAAGCGAACCCCTGACGCCATTGCCATTGCCGCCCCTAAACGCGCCCCCCTCACCTATGGCGGCTTGCGCACTCACATTGCAGACACAGTGAAAACGCTGAATGCAATGGGGGTAGGCCGCAATGACCGTGTAGCTACTGTGCTTCCTAATGGGCCGGAGATGGCCGTCGCCTTTTTAGCAGTGGCTTCTGGAGCAACCAGCGCACCGCTCAATCCCGCTTATGGCACTAATGAATTTGACTTTTATCTCTCCGATCTAAATGCCAAGGCATTGATTATTCCGTCTGGAATGAACTCGCCAGCGAGAACCGTAGCACAGGCACGAGGCATACCCATTATCGAATTGTCGCCTATGTTTGAGGCAGAGGCAGGCGTTTTCACACTCATGGGTGACAAACGACCCAGCACAGCTAAGAGCGGTTTCGCGCAACCCAACGACGTGGCTTTGGTGCTGCATACCTCAGGCACAACTTCACGGCCCAAAATCGTTCCCCTGACCCAAACTAACCTCTGTACTTCGGCTCACAACATTCGGCTTGCTTTCGAACTGATTAATAGTGATCGCTGCCTCAACGTGATGCCCCTGTTTCACATTCATGGCCTAATTGCGGCCATCCTTTCGACGCTGGCTTCTGGTGCGAGTGTTGTTTGCACCCCGGGCTTTGATGCATCCAAATTCTTCGAGTGGTTGGAAGAGTTTCGCCCAACCTGGTACACAGCGGTACCTACCATGCACCAGGCCATCCTGAATCATGCTGCATCCAATCGCGATACCATTGCACGTTGCCCCCTACGATTCATCCGTTCTTGCTCCGCTTCCTTGCCACCAAAGGTAATGGCAGAGGTAGAAAGTGTTTTCAATGCTCCTGTGATCGAGTCCTACGGCATGACGGAGGCCTCTCATCAGATAGCCAGCAATCCCCTGCCTCCCCATCAGCGTAAGCCCGGTTCGGTAGGTGTGGCGGCGGGTCCCGAGGTTGCCATTATGGACGAGGCAGCCAACTTGTTGCCACCGGGTGAAACCGGCGAGATCGTGATCCGCGGGGCGAACGTCACCCGAGGCTACGAAAACAATCCAGCAGCCAACGAGAGTGCCTTCACCGATGGCTGGTTCCGAACGGGCGATCAAGGGTACATGGATGCCGATGGCTACTTTTACATCACGGGCCGTCTCAAAGAGATCATCAACCGCGGGGGTGAAAAGATAGCGCCCAGAGAAGTAGACGAGGTATTTCTGGACCACCCCGCCGTAGCGCAGGCCGTCACCTTTGCAGTTCCCCATACGACACTTGGCGAAGATGTCGCTACAGCCGTTGTGTTGCAAGAGAACGCTTTGGTTACGGAAAGGGAAATTCGTGAGTTGGCCTTTGCCCGACTAGCGGATTATAAAGTCCCGAGCCAAGTGGTGATTGTGGATGAAATACCGAAAGGCCCTACGGGAAAGCTGCAGCGCATCGGCCTGGCTGAGAAGCTGGCGAAGGAGCTTAAAGCAGCATTCGTGGCGCCCCGTAACTCGGTTGAGGGTACCATGGCGAGAATCTGGGCCGAGGCGCTCGGCCTCGACCATGTGGGAGTTAACGACAACTTTTTCGCACTGGGCGGGGATTCGCTTCTGGCAGCTCGCGTTATCTCTGGGATACGCACGGCTTTTCATGTAGAGATGCCGTTGCCCACGATCTTCCAGGCACCTACGATTGAACAACTGGCCAGCCTACTCGTTGAGGGAGGATGGTCAATGCCTCGTGATTCGTTGGTGCTGCTTCGGGATGGCGGTTCGAAACCGCCTGTCTTTTGCCTGCCAGGAAATCTGGGCAATGCCTTCACGGACCTTGGCGATCTGGCCCGGCACCTCGGCCCAGATCAACCTATTTACGGACTCCAAGATGGTGTACACAATCCCTCGAGAGTTGAGGCAATGGCGGCTCATTACATTGGCGAAATACGCGTCACGCAACCGGAAGGTCCGTATGTCCTCGTAGGCGTGTGCTCAGGCGGCGCCGTGGCTTTCGAAATGGCCCGACAACTCCAAGCGGAGGAGCAGCGCGTGGCCCTGCTGGCCTTGGTGGAGCCCACGCCTCCATACGTCCCCGGACTTCATTCGTACGCTAGTCTCGCTACCTTCACCCTGCGTCGGATAGTGCGACGTTTTGGCCATCATTCGCGTGGCGTTTCGCAACTCAGGTCTGCTGAGCGGAAGGTCTATATTCACCTTAGGCTAAAGCTTATCGCCAATCAATGGGCCCTGAGAAGCTACAGGCCACACTTGTACCCGGGTCGCATCCATCTCTTCTTGACCGATGAGTCACTCAAGTCTCCTCACAATCCCCAATTGGGCTGGCGCAAACTGGCTATTGGTGGAGCGGAGATCCACGAGATCCCTGGCACTCACGATACGATCACAGGCAAAAACGACACCCCGATAGAAGAAGCTCATATGCAGGTCCTGGCCGAGCAGTTGATGGTCTGCTTAAATGACGTTCTAACAGATGATAACAACTCCTAATCGTTTGTGGCTCACTTCGCCAGCAGACTTGGCGTTGTCAAGTGATGATGTCCACGTCTGGCGTGCTTCTTTGGATCTGCCAGCATCGTGCGTACAAAGCCTGCAGCAGACCCTGGCGGCAGACGAATTAAGCAAGGCCGAACAGTTTTACTTCCAGAAAGACCGCGAGCACTTTATTGTAACTCGCGGTCTGCTCAGGGCTATCCTCAGCCGCTACCTGGATATGGAACCTGGTCAACTGCGCTTTTGCTACAGCGACTATGGCAAACCATCCCTGGCTCCAACACCTGGCCAGGAGACGTTCAGCTTCAACGTGTCCCACTCTCACGGGCTGGCCCTCTATGCCATCACTCGCAGCCGGGAGATTGGCATTGACCTCGAACACATCCGCGGGGATTTGGACTGCGAGCAAATCGCAGCGCGCTTCTTCTCACCACGCGAGAACGCTGTGCTGCGTGCCCTCCCGGCAAAGCTGAAGCCCGAGGCATTTTTCAACTGCTGGACCCGCAAGGAGGCCTACATCAAGGCCAGGGGTGGAGGCCTTTCGCTTCCCCTGGACCAGTTCGATGTTTCTCTAGCTCCGGGGGAACCGACCACGCTGTTGAACACCAGAGGAGATCCTCAAGAAGCCACCCGTTGGTCGCTACGGGCGCTAACGGCTGGCCCTGGCCATGTGGCTGCTCTTGCTGTAGAAGGACAAGGCTGGCGTCTCACGTGCTGGCAATGGCCGGAGTAGGTAGAGGAAACATCTTGCTTAGTTGCACAACAGTTACGTTAGACCTGTACCTTATTCCTTGTCTACCACCTCCTATTCCTTGATAACCGCATCGGCTGGCATTCCCGGCTTTAGCTGGTGCTCGGGGTTGGGCACCTTTACCTTGACAGCAAAGACCATATTCACCCGTTTCTTCTTGGTCTGCACGTTCTTGGGTGTGAACTCGGCCTCCGAAGCGATGTAGCTCACCCGGCCCTCAAAGACTTTCCCGGGGAAAGAGTCTACGCTCACCTCCACTGCCTGCCCCACCTTCACCCGCCCGATCTCGTCCTCCGGGATGTAGACCGTCAACGTCACCTCGTCCAGGTCGGCCACCGTCATCAGGCTGGCCCCGGGCACCGCCATCTCTCCCACCTGCACCGTTCGCCCCGTCACCAGCCCTCCCGTGGGCGAGCGCAGGGTCAGCTTCTCCAACTGCACCTCCAGCACGCCCAGGGCAGCCTCGGCTCTGGCTACCTCGGCCTGGGCCACTGCCACCTCTTCCTCGGTCGGGCCGGCCTCCAGGGCCTCCAGCCCCGCCTGAGCCATTTCCACTGCCGCCTGAGCTGCCTGGTATTCTGCCCAGGCCGCGTTGACCTGAGCGTTCAAAATCAGGGGTTTCTCCTTCATGGCCAGCAGGTGCTCCAGTTGGACTTGTGTCCCCTTCAGGGCCGCCTCCGCTGCTTGCACGTTGGCCTGGGCTGCCTCCACCTGCTTGAGAGAGGCCAGATACACCGTCTTGTTATCGTCACCGGCCTGGAACAACCGATAGTGGTCGCGCATGACCTCAGCCTCAGCCAAAGCGGTGCGTGCCTGGTCCAGTTGCACCTTGGCCAGCTCCACTTCGGTGCGGGCTTGGCTGATCTGGGCCTCCAATTGTTGAGGGTCATCACGGGCTTCCAAAGCGTTCTGCCAGGCCCGGTAGGCCCCTTCCTGGGCAGCCTGGGCCTCGTCTAAGGCGGCCTGGGCAGCGGCAATCTCCTCAAAGCGGGCTCCGGCCTGAACCTGAGCCAGTTTGGCTTTGGTCGTCCCCAGAGCAGCCTGGGCCTGGCTGACCTGAGCTTTGAGGAGAGCCTCGTCCAGCCTGACCAGCACGGCCCCGGCCTCCACCTCATTGCCCTCGTCGGCCAGCAGGGCCTCAATGCGTCCGCCCATCTCGGCGGTGATGGAAACCTCCTCGCCCTCGATAGTGCCGGAGGCAAAGAGGGTGGCTTCGGCCGCCCTGGCCTCGCCGGCCGGGGCCAACTGAGCCACCAGTTGGGCTGCCTGATCAGGCGCCAGGCCCAGGTGGGTCATGAGTTGTGCGGCCTGCTGCGGTGAGGTGGTGAGGTACCACCAGGCGGCAAGGCTTGCCAGGACAAGTAGAACAATAAGTGGGATAATCGCTCGTTTCATGTTAAATCCTCCTAGGGGATAAGGGATATGGGATATGGGTTAGAAGGGGACATCCTCTATGGGCTCCATTTCGTACTCGACGTTCTCTTCTCTCAGGGCTTTGGCATCGCCTTGTAGACGTTTGCGGCGCAGGCTGGACATGGTAGCTGAGAGCAACTTGAGCACCTCCACGTTGAGTGCTTGCAACCTCTCCACCTCAGCCACGGGGCCGACAGAGCAATCCTTCATCGTGCGCAACCAATGATCCGCCTCGTTGGCCGAGCCTTGGGCATAGTAGAGAAATCGCTCGTATTCTTTGCCGATGTGACGTCCTCGTCCCTCGGCAATGTTCGCCCCAATCGAAGTCACTGCATCGAAGAGCTGTCGAGAGATGACCCAGGTCTGTGGCTTATTGGGTAACTGCTTGAT
Source organism: Anaerolineales bacterium (assembly GCA_004377365.1). Taxonomy (GTDB): domain Bacteria; phylum Chloroflexota; class Anaerolineae; order E26-bin7; family E26-bin7; genus E26-bin7. The sequence goes on from SOHZ01000546.1 coordinate 10,032, forward strand.
CAACTGGTCCACCCCTATCACCAGCTCCCGTGCCTTCTGATAAACGGGCAATTCCCAGTAGAACATATCTATCTCCTCTATCCCCTATCCCCTGTCCCCTACCCCTTAATTATCGCATCAGCCGGCATCCCCGGCTTCAGTTCGTGCGCCGGGTTGGGGATCTTGACCTTGACGGCGAAGACCATGTTCACCCGCTCCTTCTTGGTCTGCACGTTCTTGGGTGTGAACTCGGCCTCGGAGGCGATGTAGCTCACCCGACCCTCAAAGACCTTCCCAGGGAAAGAATCCACGCTGACTTCCACCGTCTGGCCTACCTTGACGTGGCCGATCTCATCCTCGGGGATGTAGATGGTGAGGGTGACTTCGTCCAGGTTGGCGATGGTCATCAGGGTGGCTCCGGCAGCGGCCATCTCCCCGCGGTGGACCGTCCTTTCCATGACCAGACCTGAGGTGGGGACGGTGAGGGTCATCTTGTCCAGTTGGACTTTTAGGAGGTCGGCTGCAGCCTGGGCCTGCTTCACCTGAGCTTCTACCACGGCGATTTGCTCCTGGGTGGCCCCGGTCTTCAGGGCCTCCAGTTGGGTCTGGGCGGCCTGCACGGCAGCCTCGGCCCTCTCGTATTGGGCTTTGGCCAGATCCACCTGGGTGTCCAGTTCCTGGGGATTCTCCCGAATGGCCAGCAGGTCACCCAGGGCAGCCTGAGCTCCGCCGCGGGCGGCCTGGGCCATGGCCACCACCTCCCAACTGGAGGTTAGCCTCTGGGTGGACAGGTTCCACTGGAAGAAGACCTCTTCACGCTGCCCCTTGTCAGGCTTGATCTCGATGTAGCGTCTGATAAGGCCGAAAGAGGTAGGTATGGAGAAATAAATTCTGGAAGGGTGGGAGACAAAGTCGGCGGCCCTGGCCAGCATGTCGTACTCGGCCTGGGCAGCCCCGGTGCCAGCCACGCCAGCCTGGAGTTGGTATTCGGCCACCTCCAGTTGAGCTCTGGCGGCGTCAATCTGAGCCTCGAGTTCCTGAGGATCATTGCGGATAGCCAGGGCATCCTGCCAACCCTGATAAGCTCCGTCGCGAGCAGCCTGAGCCTGGGCCAGGGCGGCCTCGGCCTGGTGGATGGCCTCGGGACGGGAGCCAGCCTTGGCCTGGGCCAGGGCAGCCTGGGCAATCTGGACGGCGGCCTGGGCCTCTCGCAGTTGGGCCTGAGCCAGGGCATCGTCGAGGATGACCAAGGTGTCGCCTTTTTCCACTTCGTCGCCCTCGTCGGTCAGCAGTTGGCTAATGCGGCCAGAGACCTCGGCGGTGAGGGAGAACTCCTCAGCCTCGATGAAGCCGGAGGCGGAGAGGGTCTCCTCGGCGGCGGTCGTCAGGACTTCCAGTTCGGTCAGGAGCTGGCTCCAGGCGGCTGGGTTGGTGGTAAAGTACCACCAGCCAGCACCGACTATTGCCGCCAACACCAGCAGGACTGTAGCTATTGATATCACTCTCTTCATTGCTAAATGCACCTCTTTCAACTTCGCTATTCGCTATTGGCTATTCAGAAGGTCCGATAGCCACGGCGTAGCCCATTAGCAGGAGCATGCTGATGGGCATGATGAGCACCATGCCTAAAGTCTGTGGATCGCGGAAGATGTGGATGAACTCCTTGTGCATAATGGCGAGGAGTCGGGATCGCATTCACTGGCTCTTTTCAATACCGTACCGGAAAGTGAATGAATATTCATTCACCTAAGTCCAGTATAAATCATTGGGGCAGGCCTGTCAAGGGTAAAACGGCCCTATGATATGAATCTTTCGTGAATCTTTCTCATTTACCGAATGTACTCTTCTCTCATTTCTCTTTGAGGGCTGAGACAAAGACGTCTTCCAATGAAGGGGCGATCAGGTCAACGCTCTCCACCCTGATGCCCTCATCCCTCAAAGCTCTCATGATCGTGGCCTCATGGTCTTCTCCATCTTCAGCGATGACGTGGATCAGAGCCCCGTAGAGGGCTACTTCGTCGAAGAGGCCCAACTGGCGCAGGGCCAGGATAGCTGCTTCCGGCTGATCGCAGTCTATTTCCAGCACCTGGCCCTGCATCACGTTTTCCTTGATGTCGTGAGGGGAGCCGCGGGCTGCGATCCTCCCGCCATGAATGAAGGCCAGTTGCTGGCAGTGTTCGGCCTCGTCCATGTAATGGGTGGTGACAAAGATGGTCGTCCCTCCGTCGGCCAGCTCGTACAGTAGGTCCCAGAAGGCGCGGCGGGAGATGGGGTCCACCCCGGCCGTGGGCTCGTCCAGGAAGACCATTTCTGGTTCGTGGATGATGGCTGTGCCCAGCGCCAGTCGCTGCTTCCAGCCCCCAGACAGGTTTTTGGTCAACTCGCGCTCACGGCCCTCAAGACCAGCCATCCCCAGGATGTACGCCTTTCGCTCCCTCAACCGTTGGTTTCTGACCCCGTAGGTGCGCCCGTAGAAATTGAGGTTTTCCTCCACGGTCAGGTCGTTGTAGAGGCTAAAGCGCTGCGACATGTAACCGATACGCTTTTTGACCTCATCTGTCTGTTTTACGATATCGAAACCCAACACCTGACCGTGGCCGCTGGTCGGCCTGAGCAGGCCCAGCAACATGCGGATGGTGGTCGTCTTCCCCGCTCCATTGGGGCCCAGGAAGCCAAAGATCTCACCCCGTTGGATGGTAAAGCTCACTCTATCCACAGCGGTGAAATCACCGAATTTTTTGGTCAGTTCCGTTGCTTCAACGGCATGGTTGTTGGACATAATTCTCCTTTGACTGGCTCAGGACAGGCCCTTTTGCTTATTCCTCCGCTGCCTGGGCTCGAATCAGTGAAATGAAAGCTTCCTCCATACGCGGCCGGGTCTGGCGCAGGCCCTCCACGGCGATGCCTTGAGCCGTCAGGAGAGACGCCAGTTCTGGTATGCGCTTTGAGGCATCGTCAACGAAGAGGTGCAGCAAATCGCCATAGGTTTGCACTTCGAGGAGTCCTTCCAGACCGGCGATGACTTCTTTGGCCTGGCGCAGGTTGGTGGGGCGCAGCTCGATCAGCTCGCCGCTCACCAACCCTTTGATCTTGTCTGGCTGATCGCAGACGATGAGCTGGCCCTCGTGCATCAGACCGACGCGGGAACAGCGCTCGGCCTCGTCCATGTAGGGGGTGCTGACAAAGATAGTGATGCCTTGGAGGTGGAGTTCCGATAAGATGTCCCAGAACTCGCGGCGAGAGATGGGGTCCACGCCCGTAGTCGGTTCGTCCAGGAAAAGAATCTCCGGCTGGTGGATGAGGGTGCAGGCCAGGGCCAGCTTTTTCTGCATCCCGCCGGACAGGTGGGCAGCCCGCCGGCCGCGAAACTCGGTCAGACGGGCGAATTCGAGCAGCCGGGTGATCCTATCTTTTCTTTCTTGCCCCCTCACCTCAAAGATGTCAGCGAAAAAGTTCAGGTTCTCTATCACAGAGAGGTCGCCATAGAGATTAAAGCGTTGGGCCATGTAGCCGATGCGTTTTTTGATGTCCTCGGCTTGCTTCACCGTGTCAAAGCCAGCCACCGTAGCCGAGCCCTCGGTGGGGTCCATGATGGCGCACAGCATACGGATGGTGGTTGTTTTGCCTGCCCCGTCGGGGCCGACCAGGCCAAAGGTCTCGCCCCGTTTGACCTCCAGGTTCAGGTGATCCACGGCCACCAGGTCGCGGAATTTTCGGGTTAGATTTTCGGTTTTTATAGCAGGGTGGTTGTCATTCACTATAACTCACTCCAGCTTTTTGCGGAAGCGGGCGGTGGCCAGCAGCATAATCACCACGCCAAAGATGCTCAGAGCGATCACTTCCTGGCGCAGGATCTGCAATCCCACGCCTTTGAGGATGATGCCTCGGATGATGACCAGCATATAGCGTAGCGGGATCACGTAGGTGATGACCCGCAGCCAATCGGGCATAGCCTCGATGGGAAAGAAGAAACCGCCCAGAAAGATGGATGGAAACATGGTCAGAAATGTGAGCAACATGGCTTCCTGTTGCGTGTTGGCCACGCTGGAGATAAAGATGCCGATGCCCAACGACGAGAGCAGGAAAAGAGCCGACAGCCCCAGCAACAATCCCAGGCTCCCCCTGACCGGCACACCGAACCAGAAAACGCCGATAGCCAGCACTTCCAACACGTTGAAAAAGGCAATGAACACGTAGGGGATGACTTTGCCGATGATCAACTCCAGCGGCTTGATGGGTGTCACGATCAATTGCTCGATGGTGCCAAGCTCTCTCTCACGCACGATAGCCATCGCAGTGAAAAGACTGCTCTGAAAGTAGAGGATCATACCCATAATGCCGGGAATCATGAAATTGGCACTCTTCATCTCCGGGTTGTACCACACCCGAGGGCGTACCTGTACGCCGGGCATATCGTCGGGGTCAATTCCTATCGTCCGCTCAATAATGCGCATGGATTGAGCTTGCCCCACAGATTGAGAGGCGGCGAAGACAGTGCTGGCCACGCTGGGATCGGATCCGTCAATGACAAAAGCCACTTGGGCCCGATCTCCAGTGGTTAGCGCTTGGCCGTAGCCCGCCGGGATGATCAGGCCGGCCCGCACCTGGCCGCTATCTACCAGGTATTCCAGTTGCTGCTCAGACTCCACGTAAAAGGCGATGTCGAAGTAGTTGGACGCCCGGTAAGCATCAACCAACTCGCGGCTGGCCGGAGACTTGTCACCGTCTAAGATGGCGGTGCGCAGGTGTTCGATGTCGGTAGTGGCGGCGTAGCCCATAAGCATAAGTTGAACGATGGGCATCACAAACATCACACCTAGTGTGCGCCGGTCGCGGAGGATGTGCAGGAATTCTTTGCGGATGAGTGCGAGGGTGCGCACGATCATGGTCTCACCCTCCATCCCTGGGACTCAGGCCGTCAAAGATGAGGGTAGCCAGCACCTCCGGCAGTTCGTCCCATCCCGACTGGAGCGGTTCGTCGCCGAGAATGCGCAAGATGAGCAAGCCGACGAACATGCTCTGCATGGCGCGTACCGTCAGTGGCACGTTGACGGATCGCATATGCCCCAGTTCGATTCGCGCCCGGATGTATTGCTCAAACAGCGTCGTAATTGGCCGTATAAACTGCTGGTAAAAACGCTCGCGCAGCGCCGGGTTGACCAACATCTCTGGCATAATGGCCTGGACCATCTCATCGTTCTGCTGGATGAGTCCCATGCGGTGGCGAAAGATAGCGACTAAGAAATCGCGGGCATCGCTCTGCAGAGCGTCCGCCAATTCCTCGTCCAGGTGCTCCAACTCGGCCAGACGAGTCATGATGCCAATCAACAGGTCGGCCTTGCTGTCAAAGTAGTTGTAGATGGTCCCCTCCGACACGTCGGCGGCCTCAGCGATCTCTTTGGTGGTGGCGCGGTGAAAGCCCTTCTCGGCGAACACGGCAGCGGCAGCGTCGAGGATCTGGGCCTTGCGGGCAGCGATACGTCGCTCGCGGCGGGTGGTGGGCTGCTCGTTGACCATAACACAACCCCCTTTCTTAGTGATTGCTCACTCATAAAGTAAGTGCTCACTCAAATTATACCACCCCTTGTGGCCGTTGTCAAGACCTACATTGAGTTTTTAAGGTTCAAAGTCAGAAACTGCAGATCTCACCCCGCTGGATGGCCGGGTTCAGCCCTCCCCTCCTTCTGGCCGGGCCACCGCCCCATATAGGAACAGCCGGACGATCTCGCGGGCTATCTCCTCGTTAGACATGGGGATGATTTTTCGGCCAGGTAGGATCTCCTGACTCAGGACGAAAATGAGCACCATGCCCACAAAGGCCCGAGCCGCGATGGCCGTATCGAGAGACCGGAAGGTACCGGTCTCGATACGCTCCTGCAAGAATCCTTCAAAGTCAAAGATGCGGGTGAAGAAAAGAGTAGTCTGCTTCAGGAACTGCGACTGGATTTCTTCTTCCATGAATGGGATATACGCCAGGAGCACTTTGACCGCGTCAGTGTGCTGCTGCATGCTACTCATGCTTGCCTGGAGGAGTTGAACCATTTGCTCCTCGTCGTCGGCCACTGTGTCGGAGCCCTGGCGGCGGGCAGATCTCACAAAGCTGCTCACCAGCGGCCAACTGATCCGTTGGGGCAGGCTAATCAACAGGTCATGCTTGCTGTCAAAGTAGTTGTAGATGGTGCCTTCGGCCACCCCGGCTTCATGGGCAATCTCGCGAATAGTCGCCCCTTTGTACCCCTTACGAGCAAAGAGCCGGGCCGCCGCATCCAAAATCTGATTGCGGCGCTCTTCAATCAGCCGTTCGCGGGAAGTGCTTTCGTCACTCATAAGATCCCCCCTTGTGGAATTAGTGATGAATGAACGTTCACTCATTAGCAATTGTACCATTCCCCAGACGATTTGTCAAGGGGGAGAGTGGTGTTGGCTCACTCCACTTTCCGGCCCAGCACCAGCACCGCTGCACTCATCATGAGGACTCCCAAAGCAGCTATGGCCAGCAGGCGGGGCCAGAAATCGGCGATTCCAGCCCCTTTCAGCATGATGCTGCGGAAGACGACCAGCCAATGTCTGATGGGAAAGATATTGGACACCAGTTGCATGGCACGAGGCATGGTATCAACGGGGTAGGCGTAGCCGGAGAAAGTCATCATGACCATGATGATGCAAAATACCAACAGCAGGGCCTGGAGTTGGTTATCAGCAAAAGCAGAGACCACCAGCCCCCAACTCAACTCGACGAGCATGTAGAAGAACGACAATACCCACAGCAGGGTCCACGAGCCTCGCATCGGCACCTCGAAGACAAAGTGGATCATCAGGACGACGAGCACAAACTCGATGTAACCGATGAGGATGGCTGCGGCTGATTTGCCGATGAGCATCTCGATGGGGCGCAGCGGTGTGACCATAAGCTGCTCCAGGGTGCCCATCTCCCGCTCGCGGGCGACGGCTGCAGCGGCGATCATGGCTGCAATCGCCCCGACGATGAATCCCGCCTCCGAGGGGGTAGTATAGTTGGACTTTTTCATCTCCTCGTTGAACCAGACCCTCATGCTGATGTCTAGAGGCATCACCTTTTCTTCACCGAAAGCCATCGTTTGCAGGCTCACCTCCTGGCCAAAGCTGGCTACCGCGCCCTCGGCCGCGCCTACGGCCGTCCCTGCGGCTGTGGAGTCGGACCCATCCACGATGACCTGCACCTGCGGTGGCGGGGTGAGAGGGTCATCGAGCTGCTTGGCAAAGCCACGGGGGATGACAACGGCTGCTGTGGCTTTCCCCCTGTCTATGAGTCTCCGCACCTCGTCCAGGTCGGTGAGATAATAGTTCGCGTCAAAGGTTTCGGTGTTCTCCAGGGCCACGACCAGCGCACGGCTGGCCCAGGTCCTGTCCTGATCTAGCACAGCCAAGGGCAGGTGTTCAATGGGCACCGATCCAGAGTAGGCGACCAGAGCCGTCTCTAGCAGGGCTCCAAAGATAGCCATGAACCATAGAAGTGTATTCCTCCGCAATTGGATCAACTCTTTGATAATCAGCGTCCAGATTCGTCCCAACATCGCATCCTCCGGGCGAAATCCCAATTTGGATTTGGTCATTTGTCATTGGGATTTGTCTAGCTCAGTTTCTTTTTGAACAGCAACGTGCTCAGCAGCAAGAAGAGTATGCCCATGCCCAGCAAGGCTGCCGCATAACCCCACAACGGGCCGAGGCCCTGCCCCTTGGTGAACATCCCCCGACTGATCATCACAAAATGGGTGGTGGGGAGCATCAGGGATTCCATCTTCACCAGTGGTCCCATGCTGACCAAGGGCAGGAGCAGGCCCGACAGGAAGAAGCCTGAGAAGAGAAAGATCAGCATTGAGGTCAGCATGGCCGCCTGCTGATCGTTGATGACGGCCGATAGCATCAAGGCGATGCTGAGGCTGGCGAATAGGAAATCAACCGAAAGCAGCAAGTAGAGCAATAGATTGCCCTGGAAGGGAACATTGAAAATGAAGACAGCCTCCGCCACGCACAGTACCACACTGAGCAAGCCGGTGAAGACGTAAGGCACGAGCTTGCCCACCAGCAGTTCCGAGCGCGAGATGGGGGTGGCGATCAGGCCCTCCAGGGTCCCTCGCTCTTTTTCTCGGGTGATGGCCAGCGTGGCGGCCATGGCTGGCATGGACATCACCACGGCCACCAGGGCAGGGATAATGCCCACGGTGAATTTCATAGATGGATTGTACCAGGTGCTCAGGCGCAGGTCTATGGGAGAAAGATACTCCACAGGGGCGCCAGCCTGGTCCAAGCGGGCAGCGATCAACTGAGCGCTAAAGTTCTCTGTGGGCAGGACGATGTGCCGGATAGCGTGTTCGGCCGTGTTGGGGTCGGTGCCGTCAATGAGGACTTGGAGACCCACGGTGCGGCCCTGCTCCAAATCGTCCTTGAACCCCTGCGGAATGATCACCGCTGCTCTGATCTTGTCAGCCATGAACCAGCGTTCGATCTGGTGGTAGTTGCTGGCCTGGTAGCTGAGGTCCAGGTCTTCGGCGCTTTCCAGTTGCGCCAGATATCGCCGCGACGTGGAGCTTTTGTCCTGGTCAAGGAAAGCGACCTTTACGTTTTTGATGTCAACGGAAAAGGCAAATCCCATGGTGAACAGCAACAAAAGGGGTGATATGGTGACCAGGATAAAGGACATCCGGTCCCGCAGGATGTGCCGCAGTTCCTTTTGCATCACAGAGAAGATTTTCCTGATGCTCATTGCCTATTTCCGTCTGCTGCCAGTCCGCTCAAAAGCGTTTCGATGAAGACCTGGCTGACCCGCTCGAGATCCATATCCGGTATCAGCGTGATGTAGGCTGCCAGGCCGTCGTAGGCAGCCATCAACACCCACGCCAGTTGCTCCGCGTCTACCGGTTTGAACTCGCCATTTCTGACGCCTTCTTCGATGATTCCTACAATGACATCTTTGTATTGAACGAGCATGCCGATCCACAACTGACCAGCTTCCTCGCGACGGGGGCTTGACGCCCAAAACTCGAGGAACAGGCTAAAAAACCCCTCGGCTTCTTTGCAGAAATTTACCAGTGCCTGGGCCAGGGCACGCAGTTTGTCGGAAGCCGTTGTACACTGTTCCAGAGCAGCGAAAGCCTCCTGGCCAATATCCATAAGAAGTGACATGAACGCTGCTGCAAACAGATCGTCCTTGCTCTTGAAGTACCAGTAAAGGCTCCCCTTACTCAGGCCACTTTCGGCGACGATGTCGTCCATGGTGGTGTTGTTATAGCCCTTGCGGGTGAAGCAGGCCAGGGCCGCCTGGATGATCTGAGCCCGCCGTTCGTCGGCCACGTCTACTTTCGGTGACATACGTTTCCTCCCAGGATCAGCGTTACGTCTCCTGCCCTATCAAGCTGCTGCTTCACTTAAGGTCATTGATTCCTCAACACCAGCTTTCCTATCGGACAGCAGCCTTTCTCTGCCAGCTTGCAGTGGCTACAGACGAGCCTGGGATGTGGGGCCAGGCCAGCGACCAGCAAGGCCAGCAGAGCTACCAGCAACACCAGGCGCAGTGTGCTGTAGCCGACCACCAGCGAGACGATGCCTCCTACCAGGGGCAGGAGCAAGACAACAGCCAGAAGCAGAATAACCGCCTTCTGGGACGCTGTCTGGCCGAACTCCTCTTCCTGGCCTTTCTTGAAAGCGAAGGCGACGACCTTGCCGACGCCTGTCGCGCAGCGCCTGTCGTAGTAGTAGCAGCGGGTACAGACGAGGGTCAGCACGCCATATCCCGTCAGCGCCAGCAGGACAAGATACCCCACCCCGACCCAGACCCCCAGTTGGGCCAGAACCATCACTCCCATGACCATCGCCCCGCCCAGGGTGAGCAGATTATAGATCACCGTAGTCCTGGGAAAACTCTCATAACATTCCATCGTTCACATTCTCCTTCGGCCTGTCGCTGAACCGACGACAGGTGCGTCTAGTGCACTTTCACAAAGCAGACCTTGACTTTTAGGCTACGCTCATTGGCGACA
>SOHZ01000582.1 GCA_004377365.1 Anaerolineales bacterium
TGAAGCATACCGTGCAAACTCATGATCGCTGTATCCCAACGCTTGGCACCTTTACGCGGGCCCAGGCGTTCCGCGATTAGGTCTGGGCTAGAGCGCAGGATAACTATCCCGGTGGCCAGGACCCATGCTGCGGATACAGCGGTTAATGCCCACGCAGGCCACCAATCGATCCTACCGGCTGACCAGAAGAGAGCGACCGCAACGGAGATGACGCCCATGCCTTCTCGAATGGCGAAGCGGGTGATTAATTTTTTGTCCAAGTAGCTCCCTCTCTTTTGGGGCGTGCTAACGGTTTTGAGCTCAGCGGCCCACTTTCAACTTCGATAATACATCAAGTCTTGCGTAAACTCGCACGATTCACGGGTCCGCTGCAGCGAATACGTAAGGGAACCTTTACTCCACTTCTTGGCTAAGTTGAGCTTCCATGACCTCGAATCTGTCTTCGAGGTCTGCACTCAAGTCTTCAATTGCCTGTTCGAAGGCATGCGAAGATGCAGGTTCCCCGAATGCCTTTTCGACATCATAGGGTTCCTGGAACTTGAGGCAGTGATAGATGTGTCTGGCCAACGCTGCACATACATTCGGCATCGCCCGATACCAAGGTCTCCCTTCCGCCTCCTTGCGCTCAAACAGCGCCTTGTATGGATTCTCCCCTTGGTCAAACCACACCAGGGGAGCCGCGATCTGAAACAATGCCCGCTTGAGATCCCGGTTTCCTCTTTTTGACATGCGGGTGCGATCGATTGTCTGCGATGTCTCCAATCCGGCGAAGTAGCCAGTGTAGGCCACATATTGACGATAATTCCTAAAACGATTGACGTCGCCGGTAGCAGCCAGGATGAGCCCCAAAGTGGCTGGCCCAGTATAAGGGACATCGACAATCCACGGATACTCTTTTCGTTGGGTCACAAGCCTTTCGATTTGCTTATCCAATGCTGCATCAGCTTTGAAGTTCGCCAGCAGGAAGTCCGTCACCCATCCCAGCCGCCATGCCCGTTGTGGGTCCGGCAAAAGCCCGGAGCTGTTCTGTGCTAGAGCTTGCAGTTCATCCACCCGCTTGGCATGACGGTAAGCTCCTGCTTCCCACAAAACCGATCTCACCTCTTCGGCAGGCGCAGCTGCAAGTTCCGCAGGCGTCGGGTAAGCGGCGATCAAACGCACCGGGGCAATGCTGGTCACGCTCCCAGTGAAGAACGTCTTCAACTCCGGGAACACTACCGCCATCAACTGGGAAAGCTGATTTCGAGCCCTGGAGATCATCGTCTTCAATCGCCAGCTGTCTCGGCACAGTGCCAGCAGATCGGCATCCTCAGATTTAGCCAGGATCAGAGGCCTCAGGGTGAATTCTTCACCAACAGCCTCGTGCAGGTACCCGATGCGCGCCACACCTGCACTGCACCGTACGCAGTGCGGTGCAAGTGTAACCCTGGCCTCAATCTCGTCGGTCTTAGGTATGTGGCCCATGATTTTCTCCCGCATGTGCCGCGTGATAGCATTCTCGATCAGCCACATCCGATAGCCCTGATCCAGCAGGTACTGGAACATGGTGGCGCCGTAGAACCCACCGGTGGGTTCGCAGATCCCGAAGAAGGTCTCCCGGTCGATGCTAAAGCCATCCAGGTACTCCTGCAGCTTATCCAACCCGACACGCGTGCTGGGAAAGTGCAAACAGGGTATTCGCTTCCAGCGATCACCGTCCTGTGCAAAATTCTGCAACGTGATGATCACGGCCACATGCTCCTTGTATCCGACGTCTATGCCAAGGTAGTTCCGTTCAGGCAACTGCTCGCCCAGCCTTGCCAGCAAAGTCATCGCCTTCCTCCTCGCGATCTTGATGGGTCGGGGCCGGTGACCAGACCACCCAAAATACGTA
>SOHZ01000170.1 GCA_004377365.1 Anaerolineales bacterium
TTAATGTGTAGCCACCTGCCTGATATGCCGATCAACCGAGTTTCAAACTATGCCGTCAGTATAACTACCTCGCGCAGATAGAGAGAGTTCCGTGTGTGGCTAGCGTCTGCCGAAAGTCTCGGAACTCCTGCCCATTCCATACCTTCATCAAAAACAACAAAAGCCAACCCCCTCCTGACCTGCGAAGAAGATTGGCCTTCATTGTCCCATGTTCTCACCTCCTACGCTAACTATCGGGTGCGATGTAGGCAGCAATGGTGAAATATTGAGGATTAGCGAAAGGTGGAGATGGCGGGAATCGAACCCGCGTCCAGAGAACTCGACCACAGATATACTACAAGCTTAGTCGGCCTTTTGTTTCTCACCCGCTCCGCCCTCGACCGACGGAGTGTGAAGCGGGCCAGGCGATCCGGGACCGAAGCCCCGGCTTGGGCACTCCTTATCGCCGTCGGGAGCGCCGCACTCCGATTTCCATGACGCCTGCTCCAGACCCATCGGAGGAAAGCCTGGGCAGACGTAGCCGCTCTAGGCGGCTAGAGCGATCCGATGCTGCCTAGGCAGCAATCGGGAGCGCCGCAAGATTGGTTCTTGCTTTGGCGTCTGTAGTTTTGCCCCGGTTTAACGAGGGTAGGGCACCTCGGCTTGCAATCTGTGACCAGCCTTCCCTGTCGAAGCCTGTCATCCCCTGCATATATATTATACCACATTTGGTTTTTTTCGTCAAGTTTACATAATGCCTTCCTGGAGTTGCAGCATATTGTTTTGAGTTCTCTATCACAAGGACAGTTGATCAGCGAAGAACTGCAGCAACGGGATTGCCAGCAAGATCAGCAGGAACAGCACGCCGATGATGATGGCAATGATGGCGCCCGCGCCCAGCGGCCGGGCAGGCTTGACTTCCTCCCCGGCTGCTATTTGTTTGACAGCGCTCACGGTCTGCCGGACGAGGGCTTCTGCGTCCCAACGATCCACCCCGGCCCAATCCCAGCCTTCGGCCCGGGTAGGGGCCAGCAACTTTAGCGCCGGGCTATCCAGCACTGCCTGAGCAATCGCGGGCGTCACCGCGCCTCCTGCCCCGCCGGGCACAGCGATCATCCACGGCCCCACAATCAACCCCGCCTGGGCCAGTTGAGTAACGATCTTTTCATCGTCCCCTTCAGTTTCCCCAACGAGATCCTCCGTGCTAGGCTGGGTCAGCACAATCGGCTCCAGATCCAATTCTGGTGTTTCCCGCTTGAACGCATCCACTACCGCATGACCAAAATGCCCATCACCGACATCTACCACCGCTACACGCAAGCCTGTTAGTTGCCTGACCTGTTCTTGGCTGGACAGCTTGTGATCGCTGCGCAGGATGAATCCATGATAAAGCCACACACCCACGGCGATCATGCTGAAGGCAATCGAGTGGCCTAGCTCGCTCAGGGTGGGGGCGTCCAGGCCCAGGAACCAGCTCAAAACCTTGAAAACGATGAACACCGCGCTGGAAAGCACCGTCGTGGTGGCGAGGAACAGGAAAAAGTACACGTAAATCTTGCGTACCGTCGAACGGCGTGCGTCCGTGCCAGCCGGGCCGGACTCCACCGCCCGGTTTTGCACCTGCCGCCAGGGCAGGATCCACACCGGCAGCCCGGCGATGATGGCCGCCGTAAACCAGGAAAGTTGCTCCCGGAGTCCGGTGCCGAAGCTTTTGTCCAGAGAACGAATGATCACACTGATGTCGCCGCTCAACCCTACCAGCAGGGCAGACAGGCCGACGGCGGCGACCAGGTACAGGTACAGCCGTCGCACCCCGGCCTGGCGGGGCGCTTCCCCGGCCTTTTCGGCGTCGTCCCGGAGCACAAAGGCGTGGTAAGCCCACAGCATCCCCATGCCGATGATGATCGGCAGCGGGATGCGAATGTCGCCCTCCGGGGGCAGGCCGAGAGCACGGCGGAAGAAGCCGGCCAGGATGGCGGTGGCGTTGGCGACCGCGCTCAGCGCCCCGATGAAGACCGCCCCATACAGGTAAAGCTTGCGCAGGGCCGATTCACGCTCTTCCTCACTCACGCCGTCGAACAACTGCTGCGCCCAGCGCCAGAAGATCAGCCACGACGGCAGGCCAATGATCAGCCGGGTGATCTCTGTCGTCAAGCCCACGTCAAGCGAGATGCCCTTGACCACGCTGCCCCCGAATTGCAACATGATCCAGCGCAACAGATGGATCATCGCCAACGTCGTCACTGTCAGGCCCGCCGCGCTAAAGCCCAGCACGTACAACCGCTGCACCGTGGCCGCGCCGCCCGTAAAGTTCGTTGTTTCCGGGACAGCCTTGGAATCCCTGGCCACAATCCGCTGGTGATAGAACCACAGCACGCCCAAAACGAGCAGGGCCAGCAGGTGGTAGACAACCGCATCGCCTGAGGTCAGCCCGTAAGGCTGTCTGTCCAGGGTAGACTCGGCCCGAAGCAAGGTGCCAATCAAATCAAAGGCGTTGGCTGCGAACGGGCCCAAGAACGCAGCCATTGTACCGTACAGGTACAACCGGCGCAGGGTGGCTTCGCGTTCCTCCACTGCCTCCCTGGCTAACCGCTGCCCCCACAGCCAGTGGGCCAGGAAAATAGGCAGGCCGATTAGAATCACCGCGATTTCAAAGGCAATCGCCGTAGGCGGCGGATTGAGCCGCGAGATCAACAAATTGCGCAGTAAGGCGATGATCGCCCAGGCCACCGCCTGCAGGCTGATGGCGCTGACGAGATAGATGTACCAGCGACGAATGCTAGACATGAGAACCCTCCTTTTCTACATCTCGTCGTTTTCTATGTGTCGAGTTCAAGTGTTGCGTGACACCTGACCCCTGACACTCATTTAACATCCATCATCACGCTTCCAACACCACACAAAGTAGTAATCCGAGTCCGCAATCTTCCACTCATCCTCAAGCCGCAATTCCATATCAAAGACGGTGGTGGACTGGCTGCTGTCGAACAAATCGCTGCCACGAAAGCGTGACTCGCGCACCTTCACCACCGCCCGATTGCCGGTAACTCTGGCCGACTCGATGGCCAGGGTGGTGTCCGTGTCGAGGCGGAAACTCCAGGAACGATCTTCGACGTTCTCGGCGAACCTTTCCGCAGAGACCGGGTAGCCCTTGAGCGTGGGCGAGAGATAACCGTAGGCGCGCTGGTAATCTTTCTTTTGCAGTGCCAGCAGGTAATTGTGCGCCACACCTTCGGGAGTGTCTTCCGCCTGATATGTTGGCTCAGGCCGGGTGAGAGTGACGACAAAGGCTGCGACAACCAGCAAGACAATTCCGACGACGATGCCGATGAGAAATTTGTCGGTGCTTTTCATTATGGAATTCCTAATGTCTTCCCATTGGAGTTGAGGCTTTAGCCGGAGCGGTGCCAGTCTTTGATCGCTCGCTCCATTTCGCGGCCGGCATCGCGCTTGGCGATGGCCCGTCGCTTGTCGTAGAGCTTTTTACCGCGCACCAGGGCGATCTCTACCTTGGCCCGATTGTTCCTGAGATAGAGGCGTAGGGGCACGATGGTGTAGCCTTTCTCCAGGGCTTTCCCTTGCATACGGTTGATCTCACGGCGGTGCATGAGCAGTTTGCGGTCCCGCCTGGGCTCGTGATTCTGGCGACTGGCCTGCGCGTAAGGGGCAATGTGGGTGTTCAGCAGCCAGAGCTCACCGTTTCTAACCTGGACATAGCTGTCGCGCAGGTTGACGCGCCCTGCTCTGATAGACTTTATCTCACTGCCGGTCAGGACCATCCCCGCTTCGTAAGTCTCCTCGACGAAGTAGTCGTGGTAGGCCTTGCGGTTGGTGGCAATGATCTTCTTGTTGCTTTTTTTCATAGCTACCTTAAGACCTCCGAGGTTTTTGGGATGTGCTCGTTATGTGGCTTCTGACCCGTCTTTTTGCTTTGCCACGATATACCTGAATCTGGTCAAAACCTCGGAGGTCTGAACATCTTGCGGAGTAGGGGAGGGGGCTATTTCTCAGTCAGAAGGTACTCCACAGCCCTCTCCAATTGCGGGTCGTTACCAGCCTCCAGATCCTCCAGGGTCATTTCCACCTCAATGTCGGGGATGATGCCAAGGCCCTGGATCTCGCGATCTTTTGGGGTGAACCAGCGGGCGATGGTGACTCTAAGCTCGGAACCGTCGCTTAAGGTATGGGGCAGTTGGACTGACCCCTTGCCGAAGGAGCGTTCACCAACAAGGATGCCCCGGCCAGAGTCCTGGATGGCTCCGGCCACGATCTCCGAGGCACTGGCCGAACCCACATTGATCAGAACGACCAATGGCACCTCGGTAGCCAGACCACCACTCTCAACAGGGTGTGCCTTCTCGACGCCCCCCTTCCCCTTCTCGGTGAGTACTAGACCCTCGTCGAGAAACTGACTGGTCACCTCCACCGACGTCTGCAAAAAGCCTCCTGGGTTGCTCCGCAGGTCAAAGATCAAACCCTTGGGCTCTTGCGCCATCAGCTCTCGGAGAGCCTTTGTGAGTTCTTTGGTGGCCTTGGCATTGAACTCGGTCAGTCTGACGTAGGCGATGTCGTCATCCAGCATGCGCGACTCGACGACCTCGAGCTCGACCCGCTCGCGTACAATCGTCACTTCAAAGGGCTCTTTCACACCTTTGCGCAGGACGGTCAGGTGCACGGTGGTCCCCGCTGGCCCTCGGATCAGGCTAACGGCCTCCATCAGAGTCATGTTCTGGATAGGAGTATCGTCCACCTTGAGGACCAGGTCACCCCGTTGGATGCCAGCCTGGGCAGCCGGTCGTCCTGGGAGAGGCTCAACGATGATCAATCGCCCGTTGGGGAGCATGTTCACTACAGCGCCAATGCCTTCAAAACTACCAGTGATGTCTTCCCGCATGACAGCCGCGTGCTCGGGATCAATGAAGGAAGTGCCGTCGTCGCCGAGGGCTACCAGAACCCCGCGGATGGCTCCGTAAGTCACTTCCTGCATGGTGGGCAGGTCTCCGTAAAACTCGCTCTCAATGAGGTGCCAGGCCTCCCAGAAGACAGCGAACTCTGAGGGTCCCTCACCAGCAGCAGCAACAGGGGCTGGTCGAGCCGGGGCCAGACTGAACCCGGCGCCAAAGCCGCTCAGGAAAGCCACACTGACGATTAGGATGGCCAAGACCATCATCACAAAGATTTTGCACAAACCTTGCACTACCTTAACTGTGGAATCCATCTAAACACCTCGCTAACTAGTTTTTGGTGCGAAATGCCGGATAGTGGAGTAGGGAAATTCATTCAAAATAGGCTATGGCGCGATCCAATTGGGGGTCCTTGCCCTGGGCATGGTCTTCCTCAGTGAGCGGTACGACGACGTCTGGGACAAGGCCGTTGCCAGTGATTTCGTGCCGGTTGGGAGTAAACCAGTGGGCCACGGTGACGTGAAGAGACGACTGGTCGCTCAAGTCATAGACCAGTTGGACCGACCCCTTGCCGAAAGTGCTCTCGCCAATGAGGATACCCCGACCCGAGTCCTGGAGGGCTCCAGCCACAATCTCCGAGGCGCTGGCTGTGCCCGCGTTGACCAGGACGACCAGGGGGATATCCGTGGCTTTCCCTCCTCGCCGCACGGGGTAGGATTTCTCCTCCTGATCACGCCGCTGTTCGTAGAGGACGACGCCATTTGAAAGGAATTGACTGGCCACGTCAATGGATGTCTACAG
>SOHZ01000520.1 GCA_004377365.1 Anaerolineales bacterium
ACAGCGCCATGGCTATAGCTTTGCACTTTCTTTGGAACACCTTCGGTCAATCTTTTCAGAAGTGCGTTAGCGGTACCAAGGTATTCCAATATAATTGGCCTTGGCTTGCCATTGACTCTGCGAGATTCTACGATGCTCCAGTAATTATGGCCTCTGGAATTTCTTTTTTGAAGCGTTGCCATTTCAGTGTATACATTGGCATGCCAGCGGCCCTTTTGTCAAGCATTATTTTTGTCTTCCCCTCTTTTTTATGTGTATTTACGCCTATCACAAGGCCTTCGCCGCACCGGAGAACTCCCTCGTACTGCACCGCTGCAAGCCATCGATTTCAGTGTATACGCTATTTGCACCCATCCAAAACCTCTAACACCTTGATCTTATTGGCCAATCTGCCGCATATTGACCCACAAAGGTCAAATTCTTAATAAAGTCACGTTAGCCTCCTTTTTTTTCTGAAATATCTTCAAGCCGAAAAAAACGGATTTGCAATAAAATAGACACCCAGAATTCCAATGACTATCCCTGCTCCTCTGCGGAACCATTTTCCTGCGCCTTGCCAGGTGCTGTTTTCAAGCAAGCCCCTGACAGCAGCGCCGGAACTGCCGGCCACAACGATGGGCAGGCAATGGCCGATGGCAAATAAAAGAAAGTGGGTATGCACTTTACTCAACCAGCCACATGATGTAATGTGCGTCCATGGAAGATCCAGGACACCCTGTTGCTGGCATTGATTATCCTAGAACGTTCCAAGAGTTTGATGAATGGTTTAGCAGCGACGATGCTTGCATTGATTATATCGCCAAAATTCGATGGCGGAACGGCTTCTGTTGCCCCAGCTGTGGGGACATTACTGAGGAACCCTCCTTGACAGGTCGTGGCCTCTTTCTCTGCAGGAAGTGTAAGCGACAGACTTCCATTACTTCTGGAACGTTGTTTCATAAAACGCGCAAACCACTTCGGACTTGGTTTTTTGCCATGTGGTTTGTGACTAGTCAAAAGCATGGAGCCAGCGCTCTTGGCTTGCAGAGAGTCCTCGGGCTTGGAAGTTACAATACTGCCTGGACTTGGCTCCACAAACTTCGTCGTGCCATGGTACGTCTTGGACGGGATCAGTTGACCGGAGAAGTTGAAGTTGATGAAACCTATGTCGGGGGAGTAGGGGTAAAAGTCCGTGGTCGAGGCGCCAGAGGGAAAGCAATTGTTGCGATAGCAGCAGAAGTTCGAGGGCGCGGTCCTGGCAGAATACGTATGTCTGTTGTCCCCGATGTATCGGCGATCAGCCTTCATGAATTCGTTTTGAATAACGTGGCTAAGGGGGCTGAGATCCGGACTGATGGATGGAAGGGCTATAGGGGCATCGCAGCTCTGGGTTACACGCACATTGTGACGAATATCTCTGATAGTGGAAATCCTGCTCATGTTGTTATGCCGCGTGTCCATCGTGTTGCATCCCTCTTAGACCGATGGTGGCTTGGAATTCATCAAGGAGCGATAAGGCCAGTGCATCTTGATTACTATCTTGATGAGTTTACGTTCAGGTTCAACCGCCGTACATCCAAAGCGAGGGGTTTACTTTTCTACCGATTGATGGAGCAAGCAATAGAATGCGATCCAGTGTCGCGTCAAATGATTGTCGAAGGTCACTCTCCACATAAGTAAGTGGTTGAGTTAACTGCATACCCAGTTTAGTCTATATTGAGGTCTCGCTAGGTTGAGGCAGCTTCTTGCAGGGCCTTGAGGCGGGGGCTCAGTTTCACCGGATACAAAGAAGGCTCGTTCAATGCCTTGTATTTCTCATCAAGGGCTTGAAAGTTTTTCCTGAAGCGTTCTCGGATTTCATCTAAGGTCGGATGTGCCCTTAGGA
>SOHZ01000675.1 GCA_004377365.1 Anaerolineales bacterium
GCCTCTTAATCTTCCTCCTCGTCTTGATCCTCAGGCCTCAGGGCTTATTCGGTGCAAAAGAGGGGTAACCAAGTGAGCAGAAAACAAGTCATCCTCATCGCCCTTCTCATCATGATCTTAGCATCCCTCGCACTCCTTCCTGTGGTGATAAAGAAAGATAGCACCATCAACCTTTCAATTTTGATCCTCCTTTTCATTACCCTGGCCTCAAGT
The DNA here is from genome assembly GCA_004377365.1 of Anaerolineales bacterium. Lineage (GTDB taxonomy): Bacteria > Chloroflexota > Anaerolineae > E26-bin7 > E26-bin7 > E26-bin7. The sequence continues at coordinate 214 of SOHZ01000675.1, forward strand.
TGGAACATCCTGGGAGGCTATACTGGGCAGGTCAACCTGGGCCATGCCGCTTTCTTTGGCCTGGGAACCCTGGCAACTCGCCTCCTCTGGATGTCGGGACGGCCCCTCTTCCCTAGCCTTCTGGCGGGGGGTGGCGCGGCTGTGGCCTTTGCCCTGCTCATTGGAATTCCCGCCTTCAAACTCAGAGGTGCGTATTTCGCTATCGGTACGCTGGCGCTAGGGCAGATACTCAACGTCACCGTCGGGAACGCGCTCCCTGTGATCTCCGCCCTCCCCGCTCAATATCTCGCCACCTATCAGCTTGTCCCTCGATATTATCTCTTCCTGGCCTTGGCTCTTCTCACCACAGGGACAGCCTACGTTCTGGTCAATTCAAGGCTGGGACTGGGGATGATGGCCGTTCGAGAAGAAGAAGAAGCGGCGGAATCGCTGGGAATCAGTGCTTTGCAACACAAACTTTTGGCCCTGTGCGTAAGCGCCTTCTTTGCCGGCTTGGCCGGAGGAGCCTTCGCCTATTATCACGTCAGCTACTACTATCAGCTTCCATTCGGCCCTCTGTGGACCTTTGATTCGATGATGATGGCTTACATCGGCGGTACAGGCACCATTATCGGCCCCATCATAGGAGCTGTGTTCTTCGTCATCGTCAAGGAATATCTGTCCCTGAAGCTGGTGGAAGCCCATTTGATTGTATTCGGCGTCCTATTCATTCTCGTGGTTCTCTTCCTACCCGGCGGGTTTGTCGAGGTCTGGGAAAAGATTCAAGAACGAATGGCGAAAAGCACAGGGAGGTTGACTTCCTGAGGTGTTGGGCCTTTGGCCAAAAACAGAACAAGTTACGATGAGAGGTACTTGGCCGATAAAGTTGCGGTAGATGGAGGTGATGCGAAGCTTTGACACCGTGGCATGGTATCTTGACGGCAAAACAGGCAAGAATCCAAGAAAAGGAGGAAAAATCCAATGTTTAGGAACGTACGATGGTTATCCGTCGCAAGTGTAGTGGTGGTAATTGCCCTTCTGCTTGCGGCCTGTGGGCCTACACCTGCACCAACCCCGGAGGAGGCAGCGCCTACGGAGGTGCCAGCGCCGCCGGCACCGGAAGCTATAGAGATCGGTGGGTCGCTTCCCCTAACGGGGAAATACGGTTCCCTTGGCAACCAGGTGAAGCCGGGATACGAATACGCGGTGGAAGATATCAACGCAGCGGGAGGGGTGTATGTCGCAGAGTACGATGCGAAGATACCTCTGAAGCTCACCCTCTACGACGACGAATCCGACCCCACTAAGGCAGTGAGTAAACTGGAGACTCTCTACTCCGAACAGGAAGTGGTGGTCTATCTGGGCGGCGCCGCTAGCGACATGCACGCCGCGACCGCAGCCATCGCTGAAAAGAACAAGGTCCCCTATCTTGGCGTGGCCTTCGCCCTTTGGCAGATCCACCAACAGGGCTACGAGTACCTGTTCTCGCCTTTCTGGAAGTCGCCAGATATGGGCACAGGGGTGTATGAGTTCCTCAACGAGATGGTCCCTGAGGGTGAAAGGCCCACCAAAGTGGCCATCTTCCAGGAAACCACCGATTGGGGCATCGAGCTGGGAGGGCTGTGGAAGGAGAATGCACCTCAATACGGCTACGAGGTAGTGGCCTACGAGGAATACGCCCCCAGGACCGAAGACCTCTCGGACATGATCCTCAAGGCCAAGGGGGCGGGGGCAGAGGCCCTTCTGGCCTTGCCCAATCCTCCAGATGGCATAGCGTTGGTCAAACAGATGAGTGAACTGGGCTGGGCTCCCAAGTTCACCATGCTGATCAGAGCGCCGGATGGAAACACCTGGGGCGAAACGTTGGGCACGGCGGGCGACTACATCGCCTTGGTACCTGGCTGGCACCACGGTGTGAACTTCCCCGGGGTGGACGAGCTCAACGAGAAGCACCAGGCCGAGTTCGGAAGGCCCGCCGATGTGCTCACAGGGCCGGCCTATGCCTGTGTGCAGATTCTGGCCGACGCTATCGAGAGAGCTGGCACCCTGGACCGGGCTGCGATCAGAGACGCCATGGCCGCCACCGATATGACCACGGTGATCGGCCCTGTCACCTTCCGCGAGGATGGCACAGGCGAGGTTCTGGTTCCCATCATCCAATGGCAGAATGGTGCGCAAGAGCTGGTGTGGCCCACCGAGCACGCCACAGCCGACTTTGCCTACCCGGCTCCCCCATTTGATGAAAGGTAAGTGATAGGTCCTGATCCAGGGGAATCAGCACATCACAACGTAGCGATGGCTCGTTAGGCTCCCCGAGGCTTTGTAGTGAGCTAAGCCGAACGGTGGCCAAGCTGGCCATCGCTACATCTCCATTGCACATTCTTGGAATCTAGGTCGGGCGAGGAGGAGCTATTGGATGTTTTACAGTGAACATCGCAATGGGAGGAGCACGATGCCAAGAGAAGGAAGAGGGAAAGGCCTCCCGGAACCCCAGGTACAATAGACAAGCCCCACGAACGGCCAAACGTAGCAGCATCGTTCTCTTCTCGCTCTGGGTGACAAACTGGTGGGATATGGGGCCAGCAAGCGGTCTTCCAGTCAGCCTACGACGGGGTGAGTGAGTAGTTACAACCAATTCAATATGAGGGAATCAAAATCAAAATGAAAAAAATTGATTTCGAAACTCATTTCGTCACCAAGGACTATGTTAGGGCGATGGAAGAGAATAAAGGATATCCACGTTACATCATCAATAAGCAAACAGGGAGTCGTCGGTTATATTACACTGATGATGTAGGGGAGCCACTCGGAGATATTCTTCTCAACAAGCTTCTTGATACAGGAGAGAAGAGACTGAAAAATATGGATGTGGCAGGAATAGATGTGCAGGTACTCAGCCTGACATCACCTGGTGTTGAACAGTTTGACCCTGCGATGGGTACGGTTCTTGCCAGAAAGATTAATGATGACCTCTCTGAGGTAATAAAGAGATATCCGGACAGATTTATTGGCTTTGCTGCCCTTGCACCAAAGGAGCCGGAAGCTGCTGCTGACGAACTTGAACGGGCCGTTAAGGACCTCGGGTTCAAAGGATGGAAGACGCATTCAAATTACGGAGGCACGTATCTGGATGACGAGGAGTATTGGCCTATTCTTGAGAAAGCGGAGAAACTTGATGTGCCAATCTATCTTCACCCGGCTGTTCCGGCCATGCCTCAACTGAGAAAGTATGGGTTTGCTTTGGCAGGGGCGCCTTTTGGCTTTGGAATTGAAACGTCTATGTGCATGATGCGTCTGATTTACAGCGGTGTCTTTGACAAGTATCCCGGATTAAAAATTATACTTGGGCATCTTGGTGAAGGATTGCCATTCCTTTTACAACGAATAGATTTTGCGTATGAAAGACCATGGTTCGATCCTGATGCGAGGCCCGATCTTGAGAGAAAGCCCAGTGACTATCTTAAAGAAAATACGTTCGTAACCACTAGCGGAAACTACCTCCCTGCTGCTTTCATGTGTACGTATGAGGCTATGGGTATAGATAGAATCCTTCTTGCCACAGACTATCCCTATGAGGATTCGAATGAATGTATGCAATTTCTTGAAGGGTTGCCAATAACTCGGGAAGATAGGGACAAGATTTACTTTCTAAACGCAGGTCAGATAGGTATTACAGGGAGTCTGTCGCCAAATCTAGAAAATTAGTAACTACAGCGATGAGACAATAGGGTTGGTTCGTGAGTGATAAAAGACTCAAAGACTATAATGTGCGTGCTGTAGAACGGGCGGTGCAGATTCTGTCATCTCTTGATGATGAGCATCCTGAACGAAGTTTGTCTGATATCGCGCAGGCGACAGGTTTGCATAAAGCAACGGCTCATCGCATCGTCATGACACTGCTCAACGGCGGTTTTATAGAACGGACGGCTGGTGGAGAGAAGTATCGCCTGGGACTTCGCGTGGCTGGGCTGGGCCTAGGAGTGTTGCACCGTCTTGACTTCCGACGCGAAGCCCTCCCGCATATGCAGCAACTGGTGGAGCGCTTTCAAGAAATATGCACTCTCGGCGTCTTTGACCGCGGTCAGGTGCTGTATGTAGAGATAGTACACAGTAAGCATACGCTGACCATTGCTGCCAGAGTTGGACGCCACCTGCCTGCCCATTGCACGGCCAGCGGCAAGGTATTGTTGGCGTTTCTCCCCTCAGAGGTGGTAGAGCCCATGTTGAACGCTCCCCTTGTGGCTTATACGGAGAAAACCATAACTTTGCCTGCCCGGCTCCGAGAGGAGTTGGAAGTTGTGCGGCAGCGAGGGTACGCTCTCGATGATGAGGAATTCGAGGTGGGAATCCGAGCTGTTGCTGCTCCTATCCGAGATATTGATGGAAACGTGATTGCCGAAATGAGCATGCCTGGTCCTACGAGCCGACTCACACCGGAGCGCATTCCAGAAATCGCTCAAGCGCTGGTGGAAGCTGCCAGCGCTGTCTCGGCGCATGGGCTGGCGAGGATGACTACTGATCAGTGGGCAGTTTGATCAGCATCAATCTATTTGCATAACAGGAGGAAGTGAGTAATGGACAAGTTACCTTTCGTTGTGGCCGAGAATGTGGAGGGAGTAGAGAGGGTTCCCCCGCGTGTCTCCAAGCTGCTTCTGGCTCCAAAGACTGTGGGCACTCGGAACGTCTCTATGGGGCTGAACGTGACTGCCGTAGGCAGCATGATCCCGGACCACGTTCACGAGGATTCTGAGGAAGTCATGTTCATCATCAGCGGACGTGCCAAGCTGGTGATCGAAGGGGAAGGGGAGTGGGAGGTTGGCCCGGAGACGGCCATCTACTCCCCGGTGGGCAAGAAGCATCGGCTGGAGAACATTGGCGACGAGCCGCTGAAACTCGTGTGGGTCTACGGCCCACCACTACCACAACATTACGAGCAGTAGGCTGCTCTGCAGTGAATCTATGTTAAGGAGGATTGAGCAACATGTTTGAGGAAACTCGACGCTACGTAAAGACGCTGGGTTTGCCAGAAGGGGATCTAATGGATCTCCCGACATCTGATGCCAGGTTCCCGGATGGTTCGACATATCGCATTGAGGTGCCGACGGTGAACTCGGCCGAGGCAGTGGCGGCTCTGTTGGAGACCAGCGACAAGCTGGGGATCACCATCAACCGCGTGACAGAGACCTACGGGATGTTCCGGCACACTCGGCAGGAGCTAAGAGAGTACTGCCGGCTGTGCAACGAGTATGGCGCGGAGCTGCTTCTATCGGTGGGGCCGCGGGCCACGTATGACACAGGCGCTACAGTGCTGTCCCCGCAGGGTGTGCGCATCAGCTATCGTCTGCGCGGTATGGAGCAGGTGCTTCGGGCGGTGGAGGATATCAAGCGGGGCATTGACATTGGAGGCCGTGGCTTCCTGATCTACGACGAGGGTATGCTCTGGCTGGTGGCGCAGATGCGCAAGGACGGCGAGCTGCCGAGTGACATTGTCTTCAAGACGTCGGCGCACCTGGGGCACTGCAACCCGGTATCGTTCAAGGTACTGGAGAGCCTGGGCGCGGACAGCATCAACCCCGTGCGTGACTTGCAATTGCCGATGATGGCTGCGTTGCGGGCTGCCGTCACGATACCCATTGACATCCACACGGACAACCCGCCTGCATCGGGGGGATTCATCCGCGTCTATGAGGCGCCCGAGATCGCACGGGTGGCGGCGCCGGTGCATCTGAAGACAGGCAACTCTGTGGTGGGCGCGCATGGCCAGATCACCAGCGCTGCTGACGGTGAGCGGATGGCAAAGCAGGCCTCGATCGTTGTGGAGATGGTGAGCAAGTACTACCCGGAGGCGAAGCAGACGGAGAGAGGATCTTCAGACCTGAGGATTCCGGTCGTCTAGTGGTTGCAGCGCCCCAGGGCACACACACAGGAAAGGGAGGTCCTATGGGCAAGTGGAAGTTACCGCCACCGGGCGGTCATATGGACAAGCCGTCTGGCATCTACTACCAGACTATGACAAAGGACGAGGTCGAGGAGCGGCTCAAGGTCAACGACATCATCCTCATACCTGTGGGCAGCACCGAAGCCCACGGAGATGCGCAGCCGTTTGGCGAGGACACGTTCCTAGTTACCCGGATGGCTGAGGCAGTCGCCGAGGCTACTGGCTGCACCGTTGCCGAGCCGGTGTGGTATGGTTCGCATCCGTATCACCACCTGGGCATGCCGGGGACCGTGGTTGTCCCTGAGGATACGTTCCTTGCCTACCTGCGGGCCATCATCGCGGGGTTCTGGAACACGGGGTTCCGCAAGCAGATACTGATCAACGGCCATGGCCAGGAAGAGGTGATACCTCTGGCCCTGCACCAGTTTGCGAAAAAGTACCAGGTGCCGTGTATGCTGGTTTCGCTGCATTGGCCTACGGTGATTCACGACTACCTGAAAGACAAGGCGCACGGCGGGCCGTTCGAGACACCTTTCCGGCACGCAGATGAGGTGGAGGCCTCGTATGCACTCGCACTGTTCCCAGAGATGGTGAGGATGGAGAAGGCTGTAGATACGGCTCCCAGGGGGTTCATGCCTCCTGGGCACGTGGACAAGGGTGGCGATGTGTACCACGCTCCCATCAAAGGTCACGAGCAGGTTGGCTTCGGCGGCCTCGAGGTTGTGATGACGCCCGAAGGTGCGGTTGGCAAACCGTCGCTGGCTGAGGCATCCAAAGCCGAGGCGGGCTTGGACGCGCTCTTTGACTACATGGTTCAGTTGATCGGCGATATTCTGGAGCGGTTCCCGCCTGGCGAGTTGCCGCCGGTTGACAAGGTCACGATGCGTGATCCTGACGAGATCGAGGCTGTGGTGAAGGGGCCGTTCCACGGCGGCAAACACATCTACACCATCGCCTACCCGCCGTGATCGTGCACTCTGGCTAATCTGAATCGTGGGTGAGATTTTTGGCAGTATGGGAGGATTGAAGTGAAGACTCTGAGAGTGAATATGGATCGTTTGGAGGCAAAGTGGGAGTCTGTCCTACCTGAGTACGAGCGCCTCGGAGGCCGAGCGCTCATTGCGAAGATACTGCTGACAGAGGTTCCACCCCAGTGCGAGCCCCTGGGGCCGAACAACAAACTCATCTTCGCGCCTGGGCTCTTGGGCGGTACCAGCCTGTCAAGTTCAGGCAGGCTTTCCATTGGGGGTAAGAGCCCTCTGACAGGTGGAGTCAAGGAGGCAAACTGCGGTGGGAACGGCAGTTCCGACCTGGCTCGTCTTGGCGTCAAGGCACTGGTGGTGGAGGGTCAGCCTGCGGATGAAAAGCTGTACCAACTGTGCATATCGGGTACAGGGGTGGAGTTGCTCCCCGCTGACGAGTGGCGCGGACTGGGTACGTATGCTACGGCAGCGAAGGCCCAAGAGCGATGGGGAGCGGACTGCACAGTCATCTCCATCGGGCAGGCTGGTGAGTTCCTTATGAGCGCTGCTGGCGTCGTCTGCACAGGGCATGGGGAGCAGAACAGCCGCGTTGCGGCGCGTGGGGGGCTGGGCGCTCTCATGGGTAGCAAGGGGCTTAAGGCGGTTGTTCTGAATTCCTCGGGGGCCGATGCCCTTCCGCTGGCCGACCCAGAACTATTCCGCGTATCGGCGCGCCGGTTTGCCAAGGAACTTGTCGAGAGCCCCAAGACGGGCCGCAAAGGTGCGATGCACACGTACGGGACCTCGGCCATTGTCGCGGCTGTCAATGAGATGGGGGCGTTCCCGACACGCAACTTTAGCGAAGGCAGTTTTGAGACGGCGGAGAACCTGTATGGCCAGCGGCTTCGGGAAATCACGCTGGAGCGCGGCGGCAAGGTTGGCACCACTTGCATGGCTGGCTGTGTCATTGCCTGCTGCAACGTGTTTGTGGACGAGAACGGGAAGCCTGTCGTGTCCACGCTGCAATATGAGACGATCGGCTTGCTCGGTTCCAATCTGGGAATCGGCACTCTGGATGAAATCGCACACCTGAATCGCCTGTGTAACGACTTTGGCCTGGATTCCATCGAGGCAGGAGCCTCCCTCGGCGTCGCAGCGGAGGCGGGTCTCGCCCGTTTCGGGGACAAAGACAGTTTCGTGTCGCTTCTGGAGGAGATCACCGAGGGCAGTGTGCTGGGTAGGGTGCTGGGACAGGGCGCAGCCGTCACGGGCCGCGTCCTTGGCGTTTCCAGGGTGCCCGTTGCCAAAGGTCAAGCCATGCCCGCCTACGACCCCCGTGCGCTGAAGGGCAACGGGGTGACCTACGCTGCGTCGCCTATGGGGGCGGACCACACCGCAGGGAACGCTTTCGGTGCCAGGCGAGAGGTGAATCCGCTGGGCACCGAAGGGCAGCGCGAACTGTCGCTCAAACTCCAGTTGGGGGCCGCGATGTTGGACAGCACCGGGCTGTGCTTGTTCGCCAGGCCGCCCGTGTATGGCGATTCCCAGTTGATGGTGGATCTGATCAACGGGCGCTTTGGCTGGGGGTGGTCAGTGGCAGACCTGGAGGAGTTCAAGAAGACGGTACTGAAGATGGAACTGGGGTTCAACGAAAAGGCCGGCCTCACGTTGGCAGATGCCAGGATGCCGGAATACATGACCCGAGAACCGCTTCCGCCTCACGACACAGTTTTCGACGTGCCAGAGGCAGAGTTGGACGCGGTATTCTCTGCTCTCTAGCAGCAACATGGTAGAGGTTCGCGTTTTCGGCGCTCTCTGGGAGCACTTGGAGCCAAGGTTGGAATTGGATCTTGAGCGATGCGACGTCAGCGTGGCGGACTTGATAGCGCGCCTCGGCATAGACCCCGCGGAGGTCGGGATCGTGACCGTGGATGGACGGCAGAGCAACTTTGACAAATTCGTGCCCGCGAGTTGCCGCGTGTGCATCTTTCCGCTCATGTCTGGAGGTTAGCATGCGGAACCCGTGCCCGATTGAACACGTCTACTTCAAACCGTCTGCCGCCACAGCCGTGCTGTCCAATCTGCGGCTCCGGGCATCTTGGAGAGGCGCGGCCTTGCCCCAGGCGCGCTTCTGTCCCAGACCTTGAAAGAGATAGAGTCCGTCATCATGGCCTCTGGAGAAACTCCAGAACGTCGAAATGCCTGTTGAAATCATGCGTGGGAAAAGGTGGCAATTTATTGCGGGTTCGTGCAGAGTCTCTGAAACGCTTCTGCGAACGTGTTTTTCAGAAGATGGGCATCTCTGAAGAGGACGCTCGCATCACGGCTGCCGTGCTAGTGGCGGCCGATCTGCGGGGAATTGACAGTCACGGCGTGGCCCGTCTACGGCGGTACGTGAACGGCTTGCGGGATGGCATGATAGTCGCTTGTCCTCAAGTACGGGTGATGACGGAAACCCCGGTCACGGCGCTCATTGATGCCGGGGCAGGGCTTGGCCAGCCGATCTCCCGCCGAGCGATGCAGAAAGCCATCCAGAAGGCGCAGGCCTTGGGGGCCGGCTTTGTGACGGTGCGCAACTCTAACCACTATGGCATCGCTGGCTACTACGCGATGATGGCCCTGGAGCACGACTGCATCGGTATCTCGATGACCAACGCCAGCGTGCTGGTGGTGCCGACCTTTGGGCGGGATGCGATGCTGGGCACCAATCCCATCTCGGTGGCAGCTCCAGCGGGTCAGGAGTGGCCCTTTGTATTGGACATGGCCACCAGCACTGTGCCGCGGGGCAAGTTGGAGGTATACGACCGCCTGGAAAAGCCCCTCCCCCTGGGCTGGGCCACCGACGAAACAGGCATACCCACAACCGACACCGGGCGGGTGCTGAAAAATTTCCGAGACAAGAAAAAAGGTAGCGGTGGACTGCTGCCGCTGGGCGGAGCCGGGGAATTGCTAGGTGGCCACAAAGGGTACGGCCTGGCGCTGATGGTGGAGATCCTCTGCGCGATTCTTTCTGGCTCGGCCTACGCCGACCTGGTCTACCCCAAGACCCCCGATGGGAAGCCCCTCCCTTCCAACGTCGGCCACTTCTTCGGCGCGTGGCGGGTGGACGCCTTCCGGCCCGTGGAGGAGTTCAAAGCGGCGATGGACGACCTGCAGCGCCGTTTCAAGAACGCCCCTCGGGCAGAGGGCCAAACCCGCATCTATATCCACGGCGAGAAGGAGTACGAGGAGGCAGAGCGGCGTTCTCGCGAGGGCATCCCCCTCAACCCCAAGGTGGCGGCAGACCTGCGGGCGCTTGGGGAGGAGATGGGGGTAGAATACGCTGGACACCCATCTCAACACCCCCGAGTTCGCCAGGGCTGCTGTCGAGGCCCTCGATGAGATGATGAAGAATGGAGAATGAAGGGTAGGCGGCGGAAGACCAGTAACGACGCCTACTAGGTGCGCCAGAGCAGGAAGCCCCTTCTCCCATCCGCAACAACGAACCCGTATCTGGCGGAACTCTATTTAAAGCGCGGTGCTATATCGGAATCTCTGAGCTATTGGCAAAAGGCCCTGGCCATGGACCCGTGCTGCGAAGAGGCTCACCGGGGGATGATGCGGGCCTTCTATCAAGCTGGCCGCCGGGATGCCCTCGTCCGCCAGTACAGCCTGTGCACTGATCTCCTGCACCGCGAGGAAGGCCGCGCGCCCGATGTCAGAACGGCTCAGCTCTATCGGGAGTTAATGGCGATCCTTCGACAGCCCTTCGACGGGGCTCAGGACAGGGCTCAGGACACCGCCTGGATAGGAAACCAAAGTTAAACTTAAGGTTCAGCAGTTAAAATAGAAGAGGGATATGGAATGAGCATTGATGCTCTACCGTGGCAGACGGGTATCACCCGCATTACGCCCAATGAGATCCGAATACGTGGTTACCGCTTGACTGAGTTAATGGGACGGGTGTCTTTCGCTGAGGGAGTGTATTTGCTGTTCAGGGGCGATCTGCCCACAGTTGAGCAGGCCAGACTGTTGGAGGCGATATTACTGTCCGTTATTGATCACGGAGTCACACCACCGTCCACTCAGGCCGCGCGTACAGTGGCCTGTACCGGCACTCCCCTGGTCTCGGCCGTGGCTGCGGGGATGTTAGCCATCTCTGAATATCACGGGGGGGCGGTGGAAGTGGCTATGGAGCTCTTCTACGGCACAGCCAGGCGATGGGAGGCGGGGGAAGAGCTGGAGAGCATCGTGGCGACAGTGTTAAGCGAGTGCAAGGCGGCCAAGCGGCGGCTACCAGGCTACGGTCATCGTATCCATACTGATGATCCTCGCACCCGCCGATTGCTGGATCTGGCCCACGAGTGGGGGCTGTGCGGGCAGTTTGTGACCATCGCCGAGGCTTATGCAAAGGCCCTGGCTCAGACCATTAGCAAACATCTACCTCTCAACGTTGATGGAGCCATAGCTGCCCTGCTGTGCGAGCTAGGCTTCCCAACCGAAGTGGCCAATCTGGTATTCGTCATCGGCCGGGTTCCCGGCCTGGCTGCCCACGTCTATGAAGAGCGGACCCGCCAACGGCCCATGCGAGCCATCAACTTTACTCAGGCAGAGTACGATGGCCCGGCTGCCCGTTGCCTGTAGGAGGCCTCTCCAGAGGCCGAATGCTTAGTGAAAAAGGCGCTTTTAGGTACGGCTACCCTCACCTGTACCGCAACAGTGGTGAAGGCGAGGTGAGCTTGACTAGAAAGGAGGTTAAAAGGCCAAAGACCATTTGAAAACTGTCCGGACAGCTAAATCCAAACACTTGCAAGAAAGGGGTAACCGAAAATGTATGACATAGTACCTGCATTTGAATTTGACGAAGAGGTTGACCTGAAGAAGCACAAAGCCTGGTTCCTGGACGCCACCCACTCTGTGCCTCCGTGGACCCCGATGTTCGGCTGGTTCTGGATCAATTTCTGCCGCCACGGTATGCAGTACGGGGCTGAGAAATTGAGCATCCCCACCGTCAAGGGCTGGGATTGGAGGTTCAAGAACGGCGGCGGCTACCTGGCCCTCTACGTGGTGGAGGACGAAGAGGAGATCAAGGAGCGCGGGGCCAAATTCAGGGAAGGCATCCGCCCCTTCATCGAGGACTATGATGGCCTGTGGGGTGGGTTCGTATCCGAGATCCTTGAACACTACGACCGGCTGAAGCAGGTTGACGTTGACAAGGCGGACAACGTTGAACTGCTAGCCCACTTTGAAGATGTGATCAATGTCTGCCGCCGGATGTGGGAAATACACATGTACATGATGTATGGCGTCTACACTGCCTTCATCATGTTCGAGAACGTCTGCAAGGAGTTGCTGGGCATTGACGACACCAACCCGCAATTCCACAGCCTGCTGCGGGGCTTTGACAACAAGGTCTTTCAGGTTGACAAACGCCTGTGGGAGTTCTCCAAGCGCGCTACAGAGTTGGGACTGGCCGACCTCTTCCTGAGCACCGAGGCCAAAGACGTGGTCTCTAAACTGGAGGAGACAGATGCCGGAAAGACGTGGCTCAAAGAATTCCGCGAATTCCTGGACGAAGACGGGTGGCGGATGCAGCGCATGTCCGAGATCAACATGCCTTACTGGGTGGAGGACCCCACCCCGGCCATAGCCAACGTCAAGCAATTCCTGGTCAAGGGCGGAGACTTTGACCTGGACGCGCAAAGGGGAAAACTGGCTGAAGAAAGGAAACAGGCCGAGAAAGAGGTCCTGGCCAGGATACCGGAGGATCAGCAGGAATGGTTCCAGACCCTGATGGGGCTGGCCCAGCGGGCTGGCTCCTTCAGCGAGGAACACAACCATTACCTGGACCTCTACACTCACGCCTTGATACGGCGCTGTTTGCTGGGTATAGGCCGACGGCTCACCGAGACGAACACCGTCGAGGACCCAGAGGATACCTTCTTCCTCATGCCTGACGAGATCCGCAGGGTCATGATCGCTCCCGAATTCCACGACCTGCGCCCGCTGGTGAAAGAGCGCCAGGCGGAGTGGCAGAAGTGGGGCGAGGGGGAGAACCCGCCCATGATCGGCACCATTGACATGATGGAGGCCGTGGGAGGGTTGGTGCAATCCAATGACCCCATTGCCCTGAAGGTGGTGGTGGGAGCGATGCCCGTGGAGAGGCCGGAGCTAAAGGCCGACCTCTACGGCATCTGCGGTTCGGCCGGAGTGGCCGAAGGACCGGCCCGCGTCATCCTGAGCGAGGAGCAATTAGGTGAGGTTCAGGAGGGCGATATCCTGGTGGCCATCACCACCTCCCCCAGTTGGACCCCGGTGTTCCCTTTGCTCAAGGGCGTGATCGTTGATAGAGGGGCCAGCCTTTCCCACGCGGCCATCGTCGGTCGAGAGTATGGGATTCCCGTGGTGATGAACGTTTTCGTGGGAACCCAAAAGATCGAGACCGGGCAGAGGATAAAGATTGACGGCACCCAGGGGCTGGTCTACATTCTGGACGAGTAGCAACTGGGGCACAAGATCGGTTCGAGGGGGATTTTCCCCCTCGAACCGATTTCCTGTACCGCCTGTACCGTGAGAGGGTGCCTGAAAGCTCATCGGACTCTGTCATTGCGAGGAGCGAAGCGACGAAGCAATCCCCTGGCTGGCGGGAGATTGCTTCGCTGCGCTCGCAATGACACTTCAATGGCACAAGCAACGGCCTGGCCTGCCATTTTTCAGACACACTCTAATAGTGGTGCAATAACGGAGGCCCTGCAAATTCGGGCTATCGTTGGGCGAAGGGCTCTGAGCGAGCCCTTCGAATCCCTCTCGAACCGATTTATTGGGTGTAGTGCAACAGACGATGGAGAACTGAACGGACAAGAAACGGTCCCCGGAGAGGACAGCAAGTTGCTGGGGGCAGTACAACGGACGGTGGAGGGGGCAATAGTGAAGAATGAAGAATGGGGAATGGAGGATGAAAGATGAAATACATCCTCTGGTTTGAGGACTGTGATCCGGACTCTTTTTCATTGGTGGGTGGCAAGAACGCCAACCTGGGGGTGATGATGCAGGCTGGCATCCGGGTGCCGCCAGGTTTCGCCGTGACCACCGAGGCCTACAAGAACTTTATCCTGGGCCGGGGCCTCTGGGAGAAAATCCGACTACTGCTGGCCAATCTCGATCCCCAGGACATCGCTGTCCTGGGGGAAATAAGTGCGGCCGTTCGGCATCTCATCACCTCAGCCGAGGTCCCAAAGGCGATGGTGGATGAGATACACGCTTCCTATCAAGCCCTCTCGGAACGATGCGAAATGGAAGACGTCCCGGTCGCCGTACGTTCCAGTGCCACGGCCGAAGACCTGCCCAGGGCCAGCTTTGCCGGGCAGCAGGATACCTACCTGTGGGTTAGAGGCGCCGACGCGGTGGTGGAGAGCACCCTGAAATGCTGGGCCAGCCTGTTCACCGACCGGGCTATCGCCTACCGGGCCAAGATGAGCTTTCCGGCGGCCAAAGTCAAAATCAGCGTGGGCATCCAAAAGATGGTCAATGCCCGCACAGCCGGCATCATGTTTACCGTGGACCCCGTCATCGGCGACCGCTCCAAAATCGTCATCGAGGCCAACTGGGGCCTGGGCGAAAGCATCGTGCAGGGGATGATAGCCCCAGATAGATACGTCGTGGACAAGGACACTCTGGACATTAAAAAGGAAATCGGCGTCAAGACGCGGAAAGTAGTGCCCGTTGAGAGCGGTGTCCTGAGCTTGTCGAAGGGAGGGACCACCCTGGAAGTGGTTCCCCCCGGTGAGCGGCATATATCGTGCTTGACCAGAGAAGAGGTGCAGGAACTGGCCGAACTGGCCAAGGCTGTGGAGAGCCATTATAAAAGTCCGCAGGATACAGAGTGGGCCATTGATTACGACCTGGCTTTCCCCGAAAACATTTTCATGCTCCAGAGCCGTCCGGTGACCGTCATGGGGCCCAAAATCGCTGACGAGTACATTAAGGAGGAAGATAAGAGCACTACCGACCACATCATAGATTTGATGTTAAAGAAAGGGTTCGGGCGGTGACATCCGCTGCTGGAGTCATTACAACGGACGGGGAGAATTCAACGGACGACCCAGAGAAGAGCCTCGCCTACTGCTCCCGACGGATTTGCAATCCGGCGGAGCCGTGGCGGTTGATCCAGACAGTACAAAGGAGAAAAAATGTCTACCTACACCAGTCAGTTTCTGCGCGTAAACCTGACAACTGGAGCAATCAGAGCCGAGCCCATCCCCGAACAAGTCAAGAGAGATTTCGTGGGGGGGCGGGGCTTTGGGATCAAGTACCTCTACGATGAGCTGGCCCCCGGCCTCGAGCCCCTGGGACCGAAGAACAAGTTGCTTTTCCTGACTGGGCCTCTGGGGGGCACGGCGGCCCAGGGATTCTCCAAATGGGTGGTCGTGACCAAGAGCCCCCTCACAGGATGTGTGGCCCGCTCTCTGGGAGGGGGCGACTTTGGTGCCTACCTCAAATTCGCTGGCTTTGATTTCATAATCGTCGAAGGCCAGGCCGAGAAGCCAGTCTACATTCACTTTGAAGGGGACAAGGCCGATGTCCTGGACGCCGGAGACCTGTGGGGCCTGGATACCCAGGAGACCCAGCAGAAATTGCAGGAGAAGCACGGGCCAAGGACGCAGGTGGCTTGCATCGGCCCGGCCGGGGAACAGTTGGTGCGCTACGCGACCATCACCCACGGGCGGCGCACTGCCTCCCGCTGCGGGGTGGGCACGGTGATGGGTTCTAAGAACCTCAGGGCCGTGGCTATTAATACCCGGGGGAAACTCGTCCCCCACGACCCGGAGGGCTTTCAGAGGCTGGCCCAGGAGCAAATTGACAGCCTAAAGACCCACAAGCGGCGGCTGAACCTGACCAACGTGGGCACCACTTTCATGGTGGCCACTGCCAACACAGTCGGCATGTTCCCCACGCGCAATTTCCGGGAGGGGAGCCTGGAGGGCTTTGAGAAAATCGCAGCCGACGAATTTTCCAAAGTCAAGGTAGGCAACTTTGGCTGCTACAGTTGCATGACCCGCTGTGGTCAGGTCCACGAGGTGAGCGAAGGCTCCTACAGTGGAGCTTTTAGTGAAGGGCCTGAATACGAGACCTTGTGGGCTTTGGGCGGGCAGGTAGGCAACACTGACCCGGGGTTCCTGGTGGCAGCCGATGCCCGCTGTGACTTCCTGGGGTTAGACACGGTCAGCACCGGCAACTGCATCGGCTTTGCCTGCGAGCTGTTCGAGAGGAGGATCATCACCACTGAGGACACCGATGGGCTGGAACTCACCTGGGGCAACCATGCCGCCTTCCTGACCCTGATAGAAAAGATCGGGCGGCGGGAAGGGTTTGGAGAGCTGTTGGGAGAGGGGGTGGTGCGCGCGGCCCGGCGCATCGGGAAGGGGGCCGAGGCCTACGCCATGCACGCCAAGGGCCTGGAGCTCCCCGGCTATGCACCGCGGGCCGTCAAGGGCTACGGCCTGAGTTACGCTACCTCCAACATCGGCGGCAGTCACATGTATGGCCGCCCCCGGGACGAGCTTTACGGCCGCCTGGACCCCTACGCCGAGGAAGGCAAGGGGGACAGCATCGCCCTGGTGCAAAAGGAGCAGGCCCTGGACGATTCGGTCGTCGTCTGCAATTTTGGCACCTCGGGCCTCACCCGCCAGTTTCTGGGCAGGCTCCTGGTGGCGGCCACCGGGATTAAAAAATTCGGTGACGTGACTCACCTGGACAGGGTGGGCGAGAGGATCGTGTGCCTGGAACGAGCCTTCAACGTGCGAGAGGGCTTTGATCGCAAGGACGACACCCTCCCCGCCCGGATGTTCACCGAACCCTTGCAGAACGCTGGCCCGGCCACGGGACAGGTGATACACAGCCTGGACACCCTCCTCGATGAGTACTACGATGCTCTGGGCTACACGCGGCAGGGTATTCCGAGCCAGGAAAAGCTGGAGGAGCTAGGGTTGGAGGAAGTGGCAAAGGATATTCTTCGTGAAACGTGATGCGTGATTCAACATTACTGCTCCCGCAGGATTGCCAAATCCAGCGGGGAGGAAGGAGGCAAGAACCATGTTTGTACGCTTGACTTTCGTCAAATTCCAGCTGGAGAAAATGGAAGAGGTGAAAAAGCTCTACTACGACAAAGTGATACCGGCCATGAAAGAGCAAGAGGGACTCCGTTTCGTCCACCTCCTGGAATGTCTGGAGGCCGAAGGGGAGGCCATCTCCATCACTGCCTGGGACAACAAGGCCAACGCTGAGGCCTATGAGGGAAGCGGCCTCTACCAGGAGTTAGTGAATAAGTTCCAGCCATTCTACAGCGCACCGCCTGAGCTGAAATCCTACGAGGTTACGGTCAGCAGCGACCCGATTTTGGTGAGGATTTTCTAGCAGTTGTGGACGGGGATTGCAAATCCCCTCTGAGCTAGGTCAGCGGCGAAATATGGAAGAGATCTATGATAGAATCTGGGAACTGGCAAAGCCGCTCCTGAACACCAGACACAACCAGCAGCACACCGAAATAGCGTATCGTGCTGCTCGGAGACTCCTGGAAAGTGAGGAGGGGGACGAGGCGATAGTCATCCCGGCCATCATCTTGCACGACGTCGGCTGGATCAAAGTACCAGAAGAACTCCAACTGACCGCCTTCGGGCCAAAGGCCAAGAACAAGGAACTGAACAGGGTCCATGAGGTCGAGGGGGTGAAGCTAGCCAGGGAGATACTGGAAAAGGTCAACTACGACCCGCAGAAAGAGGAAGAGATATTGGCGATCATTGACGGCCACGATTCACGCCGGGAGGCCATCTCGCCCAGCGACAAGATCGTCAAGGATGCCGACAAATTATGCCGGTTCACCCACCAGGGGACCAGCCTCGATTGTGAGAGGTACGAGATGAGCTTTGACGAGTGGTACGAGTTCCTGATGGCCCGCATTGACCGCTGGTTCTTTACTCAGACGGCGAGAAAGATCGCCAGGGAGGAGCTAGAGCGCAGAAAGAAAGAGTTCTCGTAAATACGTCACTCATAATCTAAAGGAGGATAGAAAATGGCAGAATACGATGGGATAATCATAGGCGCCGGTCCTAACGGGCTGACAGTGGGGGCCTATCTGGCCAAGGCCGGCTTGAAAATCTTGCTTTTGGATAGGAGATATGAGATAGGGGGCGGTCTGGCCACAGAGATGGTAACCATCCCTGGCTTCCTGCACAATACCCACGCGGTCTACATGCCTATGACAGACTATGCACCTCCTATGAAGGACCTCAAGCTGGACGAAGTGTACGATCTCGATTTCATACACCCTCCTCTGGGCATGACTATGCCCTTCGCCGACGGGAGCAGCTTATGTCTGTACTCCGACGTAGACAAGAGTTGTGAGTCCATCGCCAGGTTCTCCCCCAAAGACGCCGAGACCTACCGCCAGGTCTACCACGAGTTCAATACCCTGATGGAGGAATTTCTGGCCCCGGCCTCCTATCATGAGCCTATGCCCGCTTTCGAGCAGGTGGTCAAGCTGCAGTCCACAGAGACGGGGAGAAAAGTGAGCGAGTTCACGGAGAAAACCCCCCAGCAAATCGTGGAGGAGCTCTTTGAGCACGACAAGGTGCGGACGCTCATGCTCTACGCAGCCTGTATATGGGGGCTGGAGTATGACCTGGAGGGCCTGGGCTACCTGGTGCCCCTGATGATCAACCGCGCTACCAACTATAAATTGGTCGTCGGCGGTTCTCACCACCTGGCCCATCTGATGTACAAATTCATCTACCGCCACGGCGGCCGGGCCCTGGGCAGCCAGTTGGTCAAAAGGATCATCGTCGAGGACGGAACGGCCACTGGCGTAGAGATGGAAGACGGCACGGTGCACAAAGCCACCAAGTTTGTGGCCAGCAGCCTTGACCCCTATCAGACCTTCCTTACTCTTGTTGGCGAGGAACACCTGGACGATCACTTTGTCTTGCGGGTCAATGACTGGAGATGGGAGTGGGACAGCCTGTTTGTGGTGCATTTCGCCCTGGACAAAGCGCCCCAATTCACCGCCGCTGCCTCCAATCCCGACCTGGAACGGGCTTTCATCTACGTGGTAGGCTACGAGAGCGAACAGGACCTGATCAACCACTGGGAGGCTATCAGAAAGGGCGAACTGCTGGAAAGGGCCGGCTTTAACTGCTGCTTCCCCAGCGTCCACGACAGCAAGCAGGCTCCCCCTGGCCGGCATACGGGGCTCATCTCTCAGTTTGCCCCTTACCGGTTGGCAGACGGAGGAGCCGAGGCGTGGTACAGGATCAGAGAGGAGCACGCCGAGCGGTGCGTAGCCACCCTGCGCCAATATGCCCCCAACATGACGGAGGACAACATCCTGTGGCACTATATCACCACCCCTCTGGACATAGAGAACAAGTTCCCCGACATGGGGGAAGGCTCCATCAAACAGGGGGGCTACCTGCCCTTGCAAATGGGCTTCCTGCGGCCCAACGAGGAGTGCTCCCAGTATGCCACCCCTATCAAGAACCTTTACGTCTGTGGGGCGAGCAATTTCCCCGGTGGGCTGATAACCTTCGGCCCCGGCTACAACGCTGCCAACCGCATAGCCGAGGACCTGGGGGTAGAGAAATGGTGGGAGAAACCCCAGATCGTGGCCCGGGCCGAGGAGCAAGGTCTGCTGTAAGGGAATAGCGAATGGGGAATAACGAATAGCGAATATGGAGAATGGAGAATGAAAGTCAACTCAACAGGTTTAGGCAAGACTACCATGGTGGCTGGTTTCACAGAGATTCGTGTTGATCCAGAGACCGGCAACGCCCTGAAGCTGAGGGTGGATGCTACCGAGCCGATACACTGGG
>SOHZ01000257.1 GCA_004377365.1 Anaerolineales bacterium
GCTACCAGTGTTAGAGCACGGTACGAGTGATCCTGCTGGTCTTGGGTATGCGTATGAGACACTTGCAGCCCTTCTCGCAAATAATCTCGAGTCCGTGGAACTATTGATTGAGGATCGAGAAGATTTTGTACGCTCTGCAGTGAAAAAACGGATGCCTCAGAGGCCACTCGTCCTTGTGTCCTACAGTCACAAGGACGAGGATTGGAAAGACCGCCTGGTGACCCACCTAGGGGTCCTACGCCACCAGGGTCTCCTCGACCTGTGGGACGACCGTCGCATCGGTGCTGGACATGATTGGTACAGCGAAATACAAAGGACCTTGGACGATACGAGCGTTGTCATCTTGCTAGTCTCAGCTAATTTTCTCACCTCTCACTTTATCCTGGGCGAAGAAGTGCCCCGCCTGCTGGAGCGCCGAGACAAGGAGGGCCTGCGCGTTTTTCCCGTCATCGTCAAACCCTGCGCCTGGCAGCAAGTCAAATGGCTGGCTCGAATGCAAGTCCGTCCTAGAGACGGCCGCCCCCTCTCTGCTGGGGACGAACACCAGATTGACGCCGACCTGGCGGCGGTTGCCGAGGAAGTCGCGGCCCTCGTCAGCCGCGCCACCCAGTTCCCTGCAGAAGGTTACGCCCCCCTCGCTCCCGAAAAAATCTCCCTCGCCAGACTTCCCTCCACCAGCCTTGACCTCTTTGGCCGCGAGAAGGAACTGGCGGTGCTGGACGCGGCCTGGGGGGATCCCCAGATCCATGTCGTCAGCCTGGTGGCCTGGGGTGGGGTGGGCAAGACAGCGCTGATGAACAAATGGCTGCTACAAATGGGCAAGGACAACTATCGCGGGGCGGAACGGGTGTACGGTTGGTCTTTCTACAGTCAGGGGGCAAAGGAAGGTGGACAGGCCTCGGCTGACCAATTCATCGCCGCCACATTGGAATGGTTCGGCGACCCCGATCCGACGAAAGGGTCACCGTGGGACAAAGGTGAGCGATTGGCCGAGCTGGTGAAGAAACAGCAGACCATACTGACTCTCGATGGCCTGGAGCCTTTGCAGTACCCCCCCGGAGAAATGGAAGGTCGTCTCAAGGACCCTGGTCTCTACTGCCTACTGCGCCAGTTGGCTCGCCACAACCCAGGACTGTGCATCCTCACCACCCGTTTGCCGGTGGATGACCTGAAAGAGTTCGTCGGCACTTCGGTGGAACGCATCCAACTTGGACATCTCTCACCCGAAGCCGGTACTGCGTATCTGGCGCATCTGGGTGTCAAAGGCACACCGGAAGAACTAAAACAGGCTGTCCTTGAATTTGAGGGCCATGCCCTGGCCCTGACCTTGCTGGGCAGCTACCTAGCAATGGTGTATGGAGGGGACATCCGACAGCGCGATAAAATTGCCGGGCTGACCAGGGAAAGGAAACAAGGCGGCCACGCCCGGCGGGTGATGGAATCCTGCGAAAGATGGTTCCAAGGTAAACCGGAGCTGAACATCTTGCGCATGATGGGACTGTTCGACCGCCCGGCCGAGGGCGGTGCCATCAAGGCCCTCAAAGCCAAACCAGCCATCCCAGGTCTTACCTCGGAACTGCAAGGGTTGTCGCACGAGGATTGGCAATATGCGGTGGAGGACCTGCGGGCAGCCCGACTTCTGGCCGGGGAAGATCCGCAGGGACCCGATACCCTCGATTGCCACCCCCTGGTGCGGGAACATTTTGGCGGTAAGCTCCAGGAGAGCCACCCCGACGCATGGCGGGAGGCTCACAGCAGACTGTACGAGTACTATCAATCTCAGGCTCTAGAGTACCCCAACACCATCGACAGCAATTCCCGTTTTGGCTTTCGGCTTGATATTTGCAGGCATTTCGCCTATA
>SOHZ01000349.1 GCA_004377365.1 Anaerolineales bacterium
CAACTAGAGCGCCGCCAGGAGCGATAATTATATCAACTGTTAAGGGACACTAGGCAAAGTTGGGCCGGTCGGTCAGGTCAATCAAGACTTCCGAAGTCTGGGAGACTTCGGAAGTCTGACCCCGCAGCAGTTCCTCGGCCTCCCGGCTGGTGCGGAAGTAGGGCGTGCGGCAGGTGAGGATGACCTTGCTGTGCGCTTCCACCGCCCGGGCCAGCTCCTCAAAGTTGTCCACTGTGGTCTGGTAATCCACCTTTTGCGCCATCTCGTCAAAGCCGTCGAACAAAAGCACCAGTTTGCCGTCGGCGTTGAAGCGGATGAAGGCCTCGTACCCGGCCTGGATGGAGTAGCGGTTCACCAAAAAGTCGGTGACGAGTTGCTGCAAACTCATGGCCTTGGCGTAATCGCGCAGCGAGATAAGGATGGGGATGCGATTCCGGTCGGGGTCGGCCAGCCAGCGGCGGCCCAGCTTGGCCGCGTACTGGCGGCAGAAGGAGGTCTTGCCCGTGCCATAGTCGCCCAGGACGGAGATGTGGTCGCGGGCCGGGTCGTCCAACCAGGCGTCTACGTAAGCGTCCATGGGCTTGTAGATGCTGCCATCGGTGCTCCGGCAGCCCAGGTCCACATAGTATATGCTGAGCTTGTCGTCCTCATAATCGGCCACCAGCGCGCGCACATAGTCCTCAAAGTTTATCAACTCGCGGTAGAAAGCATCCAGCGTAAAGATCCGCACCGCGCCCTCGGTTGCGGCGGCCCGCTCCCGCGCGGCGGGCGAGACGCGGCTGTGGGTCACCAGCACCCCGCTGCCTAGTTCCTGCGCCTTCACCTCGGCGAGGAGCGCCTCCACGTCACCCCGCTCCACCGCGCCCTCCTTGCACACCACGGCCACCGGGCGGGCGAAGGCGTCCTTGCGGGTGCACACCAGCCGCACGCGGTCGCCGGCGGCCTCGCGGCTCTGGCAGGCGAAGCCCATCGCCGTGAGCAGCGCCTCGACGGTATCGGCCAGCGCGCTGGCAGGGATTGGCGCTGGCGCTACCTCAGACGGGAAGTAACGCGCGCGCACGTCGGGGTGCTCGTCCAGCAGCCGGACCAGGTCACCCTTGGACCAGGTTGTGGCCCTATAGTGGGGCACGACATTGGGAATGCTGGCCAGCTGAGCGCGCACTTTCTCGCTGGGGATGGTGCTGGTGACGAGGATGTAGCGGTCACAATTGTGGGTGCCCATGCGCGCCACGGGGCTGCCAATGTCTCGTTCCTGCACCGATTTCCCGCTCGTGGCGTAGTGCTTGCACTCGACCAGGTAGCGGCGCGTCTCCGCGAAACCGGCCCGGTCGGTCACCGTCTGGGCGGCGATGACGTCCTTGCCCATGTCGATGCCACGGGCGACCTTGGCCTCAATGGAGAAGCCCATCGCCTGCAACAGGTCTTCGCAGAGCAGTTCGAACTCTTCGGGGTCAATCTGGGTAAAGTCAACGGGCATGGGTTCGCCTCCTTGCGTTTCTACTTCCTCTTCTTTTTCTTCTTCCGCTTCTTCCGCGGCGGAGCAGTACGCTTACGGCGGGTGGCCTTGCGCCGCCGGGTGGGTCGGCCAGGCGCTGTCTCGCTAGAGATGTTGGTAAATTTCACCAAGGGGATCGGGTTGTCGTCATCTCCAAGCGGCAAATGACGTTTCTTCTCCGGAATGGCGTCCAGGTCAATCACACCCAGCACGGTGAACTCGTTGCCGACGTCCCAGTGGGGCAAACCATGCTGGAGCACGTCGCTCAACTGCTCGGGGTTGATGACCACGGTGGGACAGCGGGTGCAAAACCAGCCCATATCGTCGCTGGCTATAAAGCTGTCGGTGATCTTTTTGCCGCGACGGGTAGCAAGCAGGTAGGTCTGGGTGCTCTGCTGCAGGGGACCGCCACAGCGCGGGCAAGGGCCAGGCTCGCCCTCGAATTGCTGATAGACACACTCACGTGGTACGGTGATGTCAATAGGGGTACCTTCGGAAACGTTTCTGCTGTGATCTGTCAACTTCCAATCCCTCCTGGCAATACCCGCTCCACGTCCTCGGGAGTGAGCCCACGATAGAACGAGGCAAAGTACTCTTCGGCTGCGCTGGCCGGTTTGGACAGGAGCTCGTCGGTGAAGGCTTCTCGCTCTTCTCTCGGCTCCTCCCACGCAACCTTGTCAAATTCGGCCAAAAAAGCGTCTCGGCCAATGCGATGGGCAATGCTCAGCAGTGCCATCATTGCGTCCATGTTCTCTTCCTTTTGCATAGCCCACAGCAGCGGGACGACCGCCCGGGCATCGCCGGCCCGCGACAGGAACCCAAACAACTCGTAAAAGCCTCGACCTTTGCTCAACAAGTCGGCCAGCGCGCCGCCAGCCCGCTCATCCTTCAGGTCAATCAGCCCCCACAACGGGCCGACAAAATGCGTCGTATCACGCCAGTTGTGCCTCGCCTTTTGGTAAAAAGCCCACATCTTGTCGGCGCTGGCCTGCGCTCCCAACAAGCCCAGGGTCACGCACGCCAGGCCCTTGCCATAGTTGTTGAGGTCGTCGAAGCGTTCCAAAAGGACCTCGGCTCCAGCGTCACCCCGCCAGCGCAATTCGGCGATGAGCTTTTCGAATATCATGTCCCGGGTGTCTTTGTCTCGGATGTTCTTGACCGTTTTCAACCGTTCCGAGATGAGGGGCACCACCTCCGGGCCGAACTGGCGCATCCGCTCTCGCCAGGCTGTCTCTCCCAGACCGCTTGCCAGAGTCACCAGATTGACCAGCTCCTCAGCCGTCCTAGCGCTCTTGATCTGTTTCACGGCTGCCCTATCACGCATCCGGAGGATCGGCTCTAACTTTGAGGTGGCTTTATGCCACAGGTCTCTTGTCTGAGGGTCGGCCAAGAGGAATCGGAAGAAGGTCTGGGCGCTCGGCACGCGCCCACGGGCTGACGCTGACTTGCGCTGCGCCGGTCTGCGTCGTCCAGGACGTCTACTTCTTCGTCGTTTTGCCATCGCAGATCCTTTCAAACGGGTCAAAACAATTCGAAGAACTGGTCGGTGCCTAATTTAGGAATCAACTGACGAGCCAACTGATCCAACGGCCCCATCGGGCGGACGTCAATCCAGTCGTCAATGCTGCCCAGATAGCACCATCGCTCCGCGTGGAAGGTGCGCCGCTCCGCGTTCGCCAGGATAAAGCGCAGCACCGGCGTGAACTGGGCGCGGTGCTCTATCGTGGGCCGCAGCCGCTCGGCCAGTCCGGGTATGTCCAGTCCGTCCTGTGCAAAGGCAGCAGCCAATTCTTCTACATCCGGTCCGACCTGCTCGTAGATCTCTATCCGGTTGTGCTTGACGTTGACGCGATACTTGTTCGATTTGGGATGCCGCCCCACCGCCGCCTCGACTGCTGCAACTTCCTCTGGCCAAATCTGCGCGGGGCGATCCTTCACCAGTGAGACGATACCGTTGATGCTTTCGCTGATCTTGAACCCTTCCGGTATCTGCTCCACGGGGTCGCCCTTCGGCTCGCGCGCAAAGTAGTAGCGCGGCTTGCTGGTTTTGGTTACACCCCGGCATAGATAGTAGGTGACCCCTTTGCGGTTGGTGTATGTGATGGGCATACGTTCACCTTCAACCTTTCATTGTTCATCTTGATCATTCACTGGCAAGGCCAGCGCGCCCCATGCGCCCGATTGGTCATCATAGGCCAGCAAATCGCCGCTGTGGAGGTCATACAACCATCCGTGGAGCGTCAGTTGACCGGCTCTTATGGCCTCGCGGACACAATCGTAGGTGCGGAGATTTTCCAGTTGCAGCAGCACGTTGGCCTTGATGGTCTCCAGGTAGCGCGCCTCCTCCGGTATGCCGGACGCCTCTACCTGGGTGTGGGCTGGCCGGGCCAAGTCCACCCAGCGGGCGCTGTGCGGCTCGCGGGCCAGGTCAACGTGGCCTTCCAGGGCCTTGATGCCGCCGCACTGGGTGTGCCCGCAGATGACGACGTGAGGGACGTGCAGGTGCAGGATGGCGTATTCGATCACCGCGCCCACGGCCGTATCGCCCGTGCCAAAAGGAGGCACCACGTTGGCGACGTTCCGCATGACGAACAGCTCGCCCGGATCAGCGCCGGTGATCTGCTCCGGGATGACCCGCGAATCAGAGCAGCCGATCCAGAGCACCTTTGGCTGCTGGCCCTCTTTGGCCAGCCTGACGAACATCTCCCGGTTGGCTTCAAATCTCTCCTTGAACCGGCGGTGGCCGGTCAATAATTTGTCGGTCGGCATGGATTCCTCCCATAGTTTGTTAGTGAAACGTCTGTCCGAAACCCCCAGCCATCTACTTCATGGAGTAGCGAACCCTTCGACTACGCTCAGGACAGGACTCGTTTCGCGCTTGGCGCAGAACATGTTCTGCTACTCCATCAACAGGACTCCTCAGCCTGGGATTGCCAGTTTCACGATGTACTTCCTTCCACAATGGCGACTTCTTCATTCGTCAACCCGTACAACTGGTACATAAGGCGGTCATCTACTGAGCGCACCTGGGTTGAGTGAATTTGGAGTGGAGGCTTTAGCCGGATTTGGGCCTGTTTTACCACGTTTTACCCGGCTAAAGCCTCTACTCCGGCCCTTTGAAAGCATTCTTGAGACTTGGGCAATTCACTAGTTTGATTTGCGCTCAGTATCTCACTGACTGGCGGCCTCGATGCGTACCAACGTTGCAGCGCGGCCATGAGAGGTCGGTCTGCTCACGGTTGCGCCGATGATGTCCATTCTTGCTCCAGTGCAGCCAGTGCCTCAGACGGCGCCAGTGCCTCCACCACTGGCGCCGCCCTATTTCGCTGCTGCTCATCCCACGTGACCAGAGGGACCCCTTCCCGTTGCGCCAGGGCTGCGTAGATGGCATCGCAACCACGCAGGCGGCGCTCGGCAGCCAGCCGGCCTGCAAGTCCGCTCAGCACCCGATCCACGGCAATGAAGCGATGGCCCGGCAGCGTCCGCAGGTGAGCGGCGGCACGATAGGCAAAATCCAGGTCATCCAGACCACGCGCCAAGGCGGCTGCCACCTCTGGCAACAAGATTTCGGGACACAGCACTGGTGCTCTGCGGGCTGCCACGGCCTCGAGTAGGCGTGCGCTTTCGGCGTGTTGCGCTTCCTCTCGTCGCAAGCGGCTCACGTATACGCTGGCGTCAATGACGAACATATCCTCACCGCCGTACCTCGTCCAGAAGTTCGACCGCCGACCTGTCAGACTGCCATCGAGCACTGATCTCCTGGCTTAGCCGTTCGAGCTCCTGCCAGGCCTGCTCGCCTTCCTCTTCTTCGTCAATAGGGACCAGGCGCGCCGCCGGCCGTCCCCGGTAGGTGATGACGTATTCAACTCGCCCTTCGCGCACCGCCCGAACGATTTCGCTGGTGCGGTTCTTCAGTTCACGGACTCCAACCTCTGGCATCACCTTCCACCTTTCAGAAATGTAGCTACATCTTGTGGCCACATTGTACCCCGGTCGGGAAAGGGTGTCAAGCAGCACTGCCCTGCTACCGTCCCTCCACCACTGCGATCTCTTCATCTGTCAGCCCGTATAACTGGTACACGATGCGGTCAATGAGGCGGTCGGTGGCCTTGATGTCTTTCAGCAGCGGGCGCAGTGCCGCCTCGACAGGCGTCTCA
>SOHZ01000344.1 GCA_004377365.1 Anaerolineales bacterium
CTTTTTGTCCCTGTTTGCCCCCCAGGTCTTGTTGCTGGCCCTGCCCTCGTTGGCCATTAACCTTCTCAGCAACAACGCCTCGATGCACCGCCTGGCCCTCCAGTATCCGGCCCCCATTATCCCTTTTGTCGTCATCTCCAGCATCTACGGAGCAGAACGCTTGCGGCGAGTGACCAATTGGAATTTGAAACTTTGTCGTGAGCTAGTCGAGCGGTTTGGTCATTGGTCCGTTGGATTGGTCCTGCTTTGCAGCCTCATCTCTCACCGCTATCACGGCCTCTCGCCCCTGGCGGCGCATTTTCAGGCCTACCCCATCACGGCTCACCATCGGCTGGCTCAGAGGTTCATTGACATGATGCCAAGGGACGCCGCCGTCTCGGCTCAGTTGAACCTGGGCCCCCGCCTGACCCAGCGAGAGAAGGCCTATCTTTTTCCCCACGTCGAGGATGCAGAGTACCTCTTTCTGGACGCAGCCTCGTTGCCTAATACTGATAACGTTCACCGCTGGATTCAGCAATATTGGCTGCAGGAGAGCGAGTTCGGCCTGGTAGCTGCTCAGGATGGCTATCTCCTGCTACGACGCGGTTTACCTTCCTCCCCTTTGTCCGACCCTTTCTACAGCTTTGTCAGAGTGAAAGACCCTTGTATCCAATACCCTATGGTGGTCAACTTTGGAGAGGCTCTCCAATTCCTTGGCTTCGACATCCTGTACAGGGAAAACGAGGTCATCAAAGAGGTGCACTTCAACCTCTATTGGCGAGCCTTGCGGGAGCTGGATGATGACTACTTCATCGCCCTCTACCTGGTTGATAGTGAAGGGCAGGTAGTTGGCAGCACCATTCAGCCTCAGCCAGTTACGGTCTGGTACCCCACCAGTCAATGGAAGCCAGACGAGACAGTAAGGATCCTGGCCGATACCCTGGCTTGGTGGACCGGCGATATGGCCGAGTTCAGCGTGGCCCTGGCGGTGCTCAATGGGGACGACACCTGGGACCCCGGCGCCAGGCTCAGGCCCCAGGTGGTCGAGGCCGATCTGGTGACAGAGATGCCCGCCGCCGGTACACTGCTGCAATTAATGACCTTCCACAACGATGCTTTGTATAGGAAGCGTCCTATAGAAAAGAAGCGCATCTTCACACGCCCATCGGTACAGCACATCTTGCAGGCTGACTTGGGCCACCAAGTGCGACTTTTGGGCTATGATCTATCTTCTACCAACCTCGAAACGGGCGGGACCTTGCACCTGATCCTCTACTGGCAAGCCCTGACCAGGATGGACAGATCCTACACCGTCTTCACCCACCTGCTAGATGCCCAGAATAAAGTCTGGGGCCAAAAGGATAACGTCCCCATGAACGGCACCTACCCGACGACAGTCTGGCTTGCGGGCGAGGTCATCGTGGACCCGTACGACATTTCCATCCACCCTGACGCCCCGTCCGGCCGTTACCTCATCGAGATCGGCCTCTACGACGCCGAAACGGGCCGCCGACTCGGGGTCAGCGGCGGCCCCGCCGAGGGAGACCGCATCCTGCTAGGTGAAGTAGAGTTGTTAAGTGCTGGAGCGCAGTGAGTGGTCTCACGAGTAACCCTCTCCTTCAGCAGGGGAGACGTCATCGCCAGGCTAGGCAGTGTGGGTGAACTGTCACCATCCACGCTTCGCAGGGGGTATGGCAGGTACATTCGTGGTAAACGGAGTGTATGTTGGTTTCAAGGAAGAACACCCAGGGACAAATCTATATCCTGTTGCTGGTCATCATCCTTTTGGCCTTCACTCTGCGGGTCTATCGCTTGGGTCACCAGAGCCTTTGGGACGATGAGGCTTGGAGTCTGCTCCTGGCCCGGAGCGATGCCATCGGGATCGCCGTCAAAGCAGCGGCCGACGTGCATCCACCTCTGCATTATTATCTGCTGCACTTCTGGATGCCGCTGGCGGGCAACAGCGAATTCGCCGCCCGATTCCCGTCCTTGTTCTTTGGGGTGCTCTTTGTAGCTCTGTTCAGCCGAGTGAGCAGAGACCTGCTCGGGGCGGACAGCGCACCGCTGGCGGGCTTTGTGGTCGCCTTGGCTCCCTTCTTGGTGTATTTCTCGCAGGAAGCAAGGATGTATACCATGGCGGCCTTCTTCAGCTTGCTGTCGTTCCTTCTGTTCTGGAGAGCTTTGGTGACCGGGCACCATCTTTTCTGGGTGATCTATGTTGTGACCACTGCTCTAGCTCTTTATACCCATTACTATGCCGTTTTCATCGTTTTCCTTGAGGCGATCTACCTGCTGATCAGGGTTCGAAGCTACAAAGCACGCTTTAAGGGATGGCTGATTTCTCAGATAGCTATCGTCACCTTGGTTATGCCGTGGCTGCTGCTGGTGATACAAACCGTCCGGGGGCAAACGGCCGAGATAGGCCTTCGTTATAGCACGGCTGCTGGCCGACCGGCCAGCGGTCTGCTGGAGAACTGGCGAGGCAACTGGACTGCTCGTCAGGGAATCCGTTTCTGGGATGTAGTGGGCCAGTGTCTGGTCTCTTTCAGCTTGGGGGAGTCCGTTGAGTTTTCCTGGGGACTTGCCCTGTCCCTCGGTTTCGCGGCCCTCTTCCTGTTAGGCATTTTCGTGCTCTGCCAGAGAAAAGGCCAACGCCACGTGGGCTTCTTGTTGATCCTCTATACGATCATCCCCTTTGTCCTGACCTACTTTTCTGCCTTTCCTGTCACCCATCCCCACTGGGCGAAGTATTTCATGTTGTCTACGCCGGCCTATTATCTGGCCATAACCGTGGGACTCACAGCGAAAGGAAGGGCCCAGCCCTGGCTTTCGGTCGGTGGATTGGCTTTTATCGTTCTGACCAACGCTCTTTCGCTCCGCAATGCCTATTTCGTGCCCGCTTACGCCAGGGATGATTTTCGTCCGGCCATCAAGTATATCGAAAGCTTCTCCCAGACAAGCGATGCCCTGCTGGCCAACCCGCCGGGCGCCTTCCCCACTCTCTGGTACTACTACCAGGGAAGTCTACCCTATTACTCGCCTTTGGAGGGATCCATTGATGAGGCAAAGCTAGAAGAGATCGCTGCCACACATTCCGGACTGTGGGTGGTGATCAACCCGCCTAACGACCTCGATCCCGATGAGGCCATCGAGTACTGGCTCACACAACACGCTTATCGGACACTGACCCTGTGGACTGGCAGTGTGACCTTCCGCCACTACTCGATGCCTGTTAACCGTGAACCGGTCCGTCATCCTCTCCAGGTCAATTTCGCTGACAAAATCCTGCTCACTGACTATGATCTGTCCGTCCGAGCGACCAAGTACAGCCACATTTTACAAGCCACCCTGTGGTGGCAGGCCTTGACCGAGATGGACGAACAATACCTGGTTTCCCTGCGCGTCCTGGATCAGAGCGGCCATCTTGGGGGCCGGAAGGACATTCCCCCCCTGGGTAACTTTCGACCGACTGTGGGATGGGGGAAGGGCGAGCGGATCGAAGACCACGTTGGACTTTTGATCTGGCCCGGCACTCCACCGGGGGAATACTGGGTGGAAGTCGGGCTGGTGAACGGCAGCAACGGTCAGCCTTTGGACACCGTCACGAACCACTCAACTACCCAACCACCCAACCACCCAACTCTCCTTCTTGGCCCCATGACCATTGGCAGGGCTCACGCCCCTCCTCCCAGCGAAGAGTTGCAATTTCAGCATCCTGTTGGGGTGGATTTGGATGGCTTGCGCCTGCTAGGTTACAGCCTGCCCTCTGAGTTTACCAGGCCAGGCAACACGCTGCCTTTCGTCCTCTTCTGGCAGGCCAGGGAGAAGATAGGACGAGATTATCTTATTTCCTTGCACCTTCAGGACGAGGACAACCAGGCCTGGGGAGAGCACCGCAGTCGCCCCGTTGAGGGCGCTTATCCAACTAACAGATGGGATGAAGGGGAAATTGTGCGCGACCAACGGGATTGGGTCGTCCCGCCCGACGTGCCCTCAGGCCGCCACCGCTTGCTGGTTGGCCTGATTGATGAGGCCAGCGGCGAGCAGGTTGCCCAGGCCAACCTGGGTTGGCTGACGGTAGAAGCCAGGGAGCGGGTCACCACCGTGCCACCCATCAGATATCCACTGGTGGTGAACCTTGACCATCAAGTGGAGCTCTTGGGCTACGACCTGAAGGAGAGCAGCCTGGGGCCCGGCGACACTTTGCACCTGACCCTCTACTGGCGGGCTCTGGCCGAAATGGATAAATCCTACACTGTTTTCACCCACCTGCTCGACAGCGACAGCCGCATCCTGGGGCAGAAGGACGGCATCCCCGGCGATGGGACCCTGCCGACGACCAGTTGGGTAGCGGGGGAAATCATCACCGACAGGTATGATATCATCGTCCATTCGGATGCACAGCCTGGGCGATACGTTTTGGAGATCGGCTTCTACGACGCAGACACGGGACAGCGTTTGCCGGTGGTCAATCAAGAGGGCCAGCGACTGGATGACAGAGTGCTGTTGCCGGGGGGAATAACATTAAGGCTTCAAAAGTAGGTAGTGTTCCTTAATGGTTGGGATAAACCCTGTTTTTCGCATCTTACCAACAGCAATTTGGAGGGTTGAGCAAGCGTCTGAAGTGAAATTGTGGCCACGCCCAATCGCTGGTACAAGAGGGACGCCCCAGGACATTTGAGGTGCCACCGATCCAGCACCCGCTGGAAGTCAACCTGGGCGATAAGGTGAAGCTGCTGGGCTATGATCTCGACGCCACGGAGTTGAAAGCCAGCGGCACGTTGCCCTGATATTATACTGGAAAGCCCTGGCGGAAATGGACACATCGTACACTGTCTTCATCCACCTGCTTGATGCTGAAGCCAAAATTTGGGGACAGCGTGACAGCCTGCCCGGCAACGGCGCCCTGCCCACAACGGGTTGGCTGCCCGGTGAAGTCATAGTAGATCAATACAAGGTCCCAATCCAACCCGATGTCCCGCTGGGTCAGTACATCATCGAGATTAGTATGTATCAGGCAGAGACAGGGCAGCGCTTGGCCATCATCAATCAAAAAAGGCAAGTAGTGGACGACAGAGTCTTGTTGGAGGAGGTAACAGTACAAAGATGAAGTGGGACACGAAAATAAGGAGAACGAGTGGCAATTTTATCGTTGCTCTTCTATCAATTCTCTTTAGTCTGTTGATATCAGAGATTATCTTTAGAGCCATGGTGCATCTTGATATTATTGAGTTTCCCCGTCCGAGTGAAGAAGTGATTCATCAGTATTCAGAGAACAAGGAATTAGTCTATGAACTAAAGCCGTCTTTTCCTGCAGAAACTATA
Source organism: Anaerolineales bacterium (assembly GCA_004377365.1). GTDB lineage: Bacteria > Chloroflexota > Anaerolineae > E26-bin7 > E26-bin7 > E26-bin7. Next base: position 5,305 of record SOHZ01000344.1, read on the forward strand.
TATAGCCCTATCAAAACTAATAAATACGGCTTGAGGGACTATGAATATTCTTTGGCAAAACCTCCTAATACCCTCAGGATTTGTGTGATAGGAGATTCGATGACATTTGGGTTAAATCTAGCTATGGAAGATACCTATCCTAAGATTCTCGAGAGGATATTAAACAGCACTTATGGGGATAGAAGGAGATTTGAAGTCATCAATTTTGCAGTTGCCGGCTATAATTCGTCTCAGGAAGAGATAGTCTTGAAAGAAAAATGCCTGAGGTTTAGTCCAGATATGATTCTTGTAGGATTTTGCTTAAATGATGATTCCTATGCAGATGGCCTGGGGGATTTAGCGAGAGAGATATCACCCTATTCTCTGGGAGGAAGATTGCACAGCAAATTGATTTCGTACTTGCTACACAGATATGAAAGAGCGAATTTTGAGAATTGGAATGACATGGGTAGGGTTGAACGTTTTTTTGAGGCATTATCCAAGCTCAAGACTAGCGATGGCGTTGAAGCTGTCATTTTGGTATTTCCGTATTATTTTGAAAATCTCGACTCCTATGGCGAGACCGGTAAGCATAAACAGGTTAAGAATATAGCGGAAAAGTATGATTTGTTTGTAATAGATTTCAAGGACGCATGGAGCGAGTTCGATTGGCAAACCAGAAAGAGCTTTTATCTGGCAAACGATACTGGTCATCTGTCTACGAGAGGGATGAAGGATGTTGCCACCAGAGTGTTCGGATATCTGCAGAGGAACATGCTCACTGACGATCAGGGTAGATGAATGATCGGGCTGGGGGGGAGGTATGATACAGAGGATTTCGAGGGCCTGATCCAAGTTCCCGAGTCCGAGACGAGAGAGGACTTTTACAGATACTATTCGGGCTGGATGAGATACCGGGGCTATGTCATCGCTCGTGACTTAGGGGTGACCCTGTCCAAATCTATCCATCCTATACCGCCAGGAGGCTACCAGGTGTTCCTCAAGGTGTACGATCACGAGGATCAAGGCTCCAACCAGGTGGAGGTCACCTTGAACGGGATGAGCCGGGTCGTCGAATGGGCTGGGACTGAAGAGGGCGAGAGGTCCGAGTCCAGCCCGATGCGCCGCCCGGCCAGTATGTGCTGGAGATTGGGATGTACCGGGCAGAAACCGGTGACCGACTGTCCATCCTCGACGAGAGCGGACGGGGGGTTGGAGGTCGGATGCTCCTGAGAGAAGTGACTGTCAAGTAAATGAAGCAAAGCTCAGTGGCACTGGTAGTGGTCATACTTTTGATGACCTTGTACACTATAACGTTCTGTGCCCTCTCTATCCGCCGGTATGATACTCTGGATACAGGGGGTTATGACCTTGGCAACATGGATCAAGCGGTGTGGAACAGCTTGCACGGCCGTTTCCTTCGCTTAACCAACATCGAGGGAGTAGATATTCGGCTGGCACATCACGTTGAGCCCATTCTGATCCCCATCTCGTTGCTGTACCTGATATATAGCAGCCCTGTGACCCTTCTCGTCCTGCAAACAGTGGTCATCGCTCTGGGAGCGCTGCCAGTCTTCTGGATAGCCCAGCAGAGATTGCAAAGCGACTTCGCCGGCATTGCCTTCACTCTGGCTTACCTGCTCTTTCCGGCCCTTGAGTCCGCCAACCTGACCGAATTCCACGCTGTGACCCTGACTTCAGGCTTCTTGCTCTACGCCCTTTATTTCATTCATCGGGCGGATCGGGACGAGGACAGGAGGAACTACCTCTATTTTGTTCCGTTTGCCCTTTTGGCCATGGCCTGCAAAGAGGAGATTCCGCTGCTGATAGCAGTGTTGGGCCTCTATATCTTTTTCTCTCAAAAGGAAAAGATCGGCGGTATTGCCACCCTGGCTGCGGGCACCCTTTGGTTCTGGATAGCCGTCTATATCATTATCCCGCACTTTAACCCTGAAGGGCGATCGCCTTTCATGTCTTACTACGACGAGTTGGGTGGGAACCCTCTCCAGATAGGCTTTAGACTGCTTACTCATCCTCGGCTGACTTGGCAATTGCTGTTTACCGCCGATAAGGTCACGTACCTGCTGGCTCTTCTGGCTCCCCTGGCTTTTTCATCCCTGCTGGCCCCCCAGATTCTCTTATTGGCTCTGCCCTCATTGGCCATCAATCTCGTTAGCGGCAACCGGTGGATGCATCAATGGTACGCCTTTCGACATTATAGCGCTCCTATCGTCCCTTTCATCATCCTTTCAGCTATTGGGGGCACCGCTTTTTTGGTCAATCTGGCGGAACGGCGGCTGGATTTGGATCGAAGAAAGACAGCCCACAGCCTGGCTAGCTTGATTCTCCTTTCGAGCCTCTGCTGTCATTGGTACTATGGGCGTTCTCCGTTGGCAAGGGGATTTCGAGCATCTCCTGTGACATCCCACGCTCACCTGGTCTATGAGTTCGCCCTCTTGATTCCCCCAGAAGCAGCCCTGAGCACCAGCTATCAACTCAATTCCCATCTCAGCCAGCGCCAGAGTATCTATCTTCTACCCAACCTCCATGACGCCGAATATCTCCTGGTAGACGTTACCCCAACCGATAGCCCGGCCATGGCCGATGATGTTTTCACATTGGTCCAGGATCTCATTGAGAACAAGGGTTTCGGGATTGTGGCCAGCAAGGATGGCTATATTTTGCTCAAGCAGGGGGCGGCCAACCGCCACCTGTCGGACGATTTCTTTAGCTTCATGAGAGAGTCCAACCCTTCGATCCAACACACTACAAAGGTGAACTTTGGAGATTCCCTGCAGTTGGTTGGCTTTAATATTAAACGGGACAAGACCGCAACCGCTTATCTTGAGCTGTACTGGCGAGCCCTGAAGGACATGGAAGACGACTACAAGTTCTTCACCTACCTCACTGATGAGCAGGGAAAGATCGTTGAAGCCGACGATCAACGCTTGGTGGCCCCTATCCGGTACCCATCCACTGATCAGTTGGTCGCTCCCACTTGGTATCCAACCAGTCAATGGAAGGTGGGCGAGTTGGTGAAAATGGAGACACAGCATTGGGTCATGGCCAAGCCATCGCAGTTCGGCGTCGCCTTGGGTGTTGTCGAGGGGCCCGGTCAATGGGAGGTCCATAAGCGATTACGCCCTCAGATCATCGAATCGAGCGTAGTACTACCCCTACTTTACGATGGCACCTTGGTCAAGCTAGTCACCTTGCGAAGCGATGGGCGGGTCATCCGGGCTGTAGTCCCCAGACGGCAATTCACGCCGCCGCCCATAGCCCATCCACTGGAGGCGACCCTGGGTGACCGGGTGAAATTTCTGGGCTATGATCTGGACGCCACTTCTGCTAAGCCAGGTGGAAGCCTGCACTTGACACTCTATTGGCAGGTCTTGGCTGAGATGGATGAATCGTACACCGTTTTCGTCCATTTACTCGGTGGCGACAATCGTATTTGGGGCCAAAAGGATGGCATTCCTGGCGGTGGAACCCGGCCGACGACAAGCTGGGCGCAGGGAGAGATCGTCGTAGACGAATACGACATACCGATACAAACTGACACCCCACCTGGTCAGTACACGTTAGAAATCGGCATGTACCAGTTGGAGACAGGGCAACGCCTGGAGGTGCGAGGTGGACCTGAAGGTGAGGGAGACAGGATTCTGTTAGGCAAAGTAGAGGTGTTAGACTGAGCGATGCTTGAATACATCAGAACTCTGGCAAAGAGAATAGATCCCGGCCTGGGGCTGGCCTGCCTCCTGGCCCTGTTTGCTTTCTACCCTCTGTTGCAGCCTGGCCTGCCCAACACGGCCGACGGCGCTCTACATCTGTACCGTACTGTGGAGCTGGATCAATGCTGGCAGGATGGGGTCTATTACCCGCGCTGGGCCCCCAACCTGTTCCTGGGCTACGGCTACCCCATCTTTAATTTCTACGCGCCACTGCTGTACTATCTGGCTGAAGTGCTCCATGTCCTTGGTTTCAGCTTCCAGGGCGCTATCAAGATCATCCAGGTTGGCACTTTCCTGCTCTACAGCCTGGGCATGTACGTCTTCGCCAGGGAAATCGTGGGCCGAAAGCCAGCCCTCTTGGCTGCGGCAACCTATGCCTACGTGCCTTACCGTTTCAAAGAGGCTTTCGTCCAGGGCGATTATCCGCAGTTTCTAGCCCTGGCCTTGCTACCCTTAGTCTTTTGGGCTTTCTACAAAATCATCGTCACTAGAAAGCCAGGGTACCTCGTTGTTGGAGCTTGCCTCTACGGAGCACTGATCCTCAGTCACAACATCACGGCCATGCTCACTTCACCTTTCCTGGGCCTGTACATCGTCTGGATGATACTCTCTTTGGCATCTCTGTCACCGGGAGGTGATAAGAGAAACTCTTTTAGAAACCAGGTTTTTTGGAAAAACCTGGTTTCTGAGGTGCTCCCTGCCCTGGTCGCCCTGGCCCTGGGGCTGGGGCTGACGGCTTTCTTCTGGCTGCCGGCTCTTTACGAGAAAAGATGGGTCCAACTGGACTTGCTGACCAAGGGCTTCTTTGACTTCCGACAGTATTTCCTCAGCCTGGGGGAACTGCTCTCTCCTTCCTTGCCGCTGGACACGGCGGCCAGCAACCCCTACATGCCTTTCAACCTAGGCACAACTCAGGTCCTTCTCTCTCTAGTGGCTGTACTGGCTCTCCTCCCTCGTTTCGGCCTGCGCCGGGAAGAGAGGTCGCATCTGCTCTTTTCCTTGGCGAGTCTGAGTCTGTGTGTTTTCATGATGCTCCCGGCCTCGACTCCGCTTTGGGAGCACGTGCCCTTCCTGGCCTTCGCCGAATTCCCCTGGCGCATGGTGGGCCTGGCTGGGCTGTTTACCGCTCTCCTAGCCGGGATGAGCCTCCGCCTGCTGACCGATAGAGGACAGCCCTCTCTTGCCTTCGTCGCTCTGGCCCTGGGCCTGGTTCTGGTGCCGACGACCGTCTTCGTCTACCTCTACCCGCGTCAGCCCTTCACTGAATATCCCGATCCCACGCCAGCCGACATTTTGGAGTTTGAGCTGGAGAGCCACGCCTGGGGCACCACCAGCGGCAGCGAATACCTGACTATATGGCTAACGGAGAAACCGGAGGATTCGCCTCTCTTGCACCTCTATCGTGCGGGACAGCCCATCAGCAAGCTAGATAGTCAACACCTTCCCGAAGGGGTTCAGGCAGAGATGCTCAGCCACAGTGTGGTCAGCGATAGCTACCACTTCACCAGCCCCCAAGCTTTCACTGCTCGCTTCAATACATTTTACTTTCCCGGCTGGCGGGCCTATCTGGACGGTGAGGAGCGCGACATCCAGATCAGCCAGCCCTATGCCCTCATCGAGGTGGCCATCCCGCCAGGCGCACATACCCTTCTCCTACGTTTCGAAGATACCCCGGTACGGCTGTTGGCCAACGGCTTGTCGCTGGCTGCCCTGCTGGTCACGCTCATCATCCTGGCCCGATCTCGACTGGCAGTATCCCCTACCCCCCATCCAACCGGTTATCTCTCCCGGACTCGAGCTGTCCTGCTGGTCACCATCGTCCTGGCCCTGTTTGTCATCAAGGAAGCCCTGGTTGATCCTCATACCTCCTGGTTCAGAAAGCATTCTCCGCTCCCCACAGTGCTGGGCGCCCAACACGCAGCCCAAATCAACCTGGATGATAAAGTACTCTTCCTGGGTTACGATCTGGCCAGCGATGCGGTGCGTCAGGGAGAAGGCTTGCAGTTGGTCCTTTACTGGCAGGCTCAGCAACCTCTCGAAAAGCAATACAGCGTCTTTGCTCACCTGGATGCGCCACCGGACTATACCACCCGGGCCGGGTCCGATAACCTCAACCCGGGCGGGATCCCCACCTCTCGTTGGGCTCCGGCGCTGTACACCAGGGACAAACATATCATCTCAATTCCGGCTGACCTACCGCCAGTGGAGTACCTCCTCCAGGTCGGCCTCTATGACAAAGTCACGGGGGAGCGACTGCCTATCTTGTCTGAGGCAGGACAGGCCCTTCGACAAGGCTCAGGACAAGCCGTAGGTGATAGCATCCCTTTGCAGACGATCCACGTCCTGAGGGCCAAACCGGTCAACGTGCGGCGTCTGCCTCATCGTAACGGCAGTCTGTTGGACGGGAAGATCGAGTTGCTGGGGTATGAGCTGAAGGAGGAACCGATCCGGCCCGGTGGAGCGCTGGAATTGACCCTGTATTGGCAGGCCAGGGAAGAGATTGAGGAAAGTTACATCGTTTTCACCCACCTCTTGGATGGCGAGGGGAACATCCAGGGACAACAGGATGGCATTCCAACCGAGGGCATGTACCCTACTTCATCATGGCTGGCTGGGCAAGTAGTTGACGACAAACACCGCATCCCCACCGCCGCCACGGCCCCGGCGGGGAGTTATCGTATTGCAGTGGGCATGTACCAACTGGACAGCCTGGAGCGGTTGGAAGCGGTGGATGCCGAGGGCAACCCGTTGCCGGAGGGCCAAATCGTGCTGGACACCCAGGTGGAGGTGGAATCACCATGAGAGGTCATTATCGCGTGCTCCGCTCACCGGCTTTCGTTTGCGCTCTCTACGGTCTTTTGGCTCTGATCAGCACCCATCCCCTCTGGCGCCACCTGACCACGGCCGTGCCCAGCAACATTGGAGACCCGTTGCTCAATACCTGGATTCTGGCCTGGGATGGACACGCCCTGCTGACCGATCCAGTTCACCTCTTCGATGCTAACATCTTCTTCCCCCTGAAGGCCACCTTGGCCTACTCAGAACATCTACTGGGCACAGCTTTGCCCACGTTGCCCATCCTGCTGATTTCGGGAGAGCCGGTTTTGGCTTACAACGTGGCCTTTCTAACGAGCTTTATGCTGAGTGGCTTCGGCCTATACCTGTTAGCTCTTCGTTACACCGGCAACAGGTTGGCCGCCTTCCTGGCGGGTCTGGCTTTCGCCTTTGCCCCCTATCGCCTGAGCCTTATGGCCCATCTGCCGCTGCTGACCGTACAGTGGTTGCCTCTGGCCTTGCTTTACCTCGATACTTTTATGTCCACCACAGACAGAAACCAGGTTTTTTGGAAAAACCTGGTTTCCGACCCTTTGTCACGACGAAGCCTGGCCCTTTTCGTCTTCTTCTTCACCTTGCAGGCAGCCACCAGTTGGCACCTGGCTGTCTTCACCGCTTTCATTGTGACCCTTTACGCACTCGGAAACTGGTTCACCCGGCGAGCGGCCTTCTCCTGGCCAATCCTGGCCGGGCTGGGGGCAGCGGCCCTCGTAGGGGCCCTGGTCATGGCTCCCCTGCTCCTGCCCTATCTGAAGGTCCTGCCAGAGTTGCATAACACCCGACCTTGGGATACAATAGTGGCGTTCGCGGCGACTCCGACCGATTACCTAGCTGCCTGCCCTGCCAACTTGTTTTGGGGGCAGTTGACCGCCCCCTTCCGCACCAGGATGGGTTTCGTCGAAGAACACACCTTGTTTCCTGGTCTCCTGGCCTCGGCCTTGACCGCCTTTTCGCTAATGTTTTTCGGCAAAAAGGGGGCCCTTCGTCCCGCTCAGGACGAGGCAGGCCCTTCGACCCTTCGACTGGGCTCAGGGCAAGCTTTGCTCAGGACAGGCCCTTCGACGCAGCTCAGGACAGGCGGAGCCGGGTCCGTCGTGGGCATCTTCTGGGTTATCCTGATCCTGTCTGTCTCGCTGACCTTTGGTCCGTTTCTGCACCTGAAAGGCTGGGGGATAGCCATCCCGATGCCCTATCACCTGCTGACAGGGCTCGTGCCCGCTCTAAGCCTGATGCGCGTGCCTCCGCGCTGGATGATGGTCGGCCTCTTCGCCATGAGCCTTTTGCTTGGCTTTAGCCTGACGAGCATCTTGGGCTGGGCTCGGAGAAAGGGATGGTCCGCACAGATGGTCTATGGTCTGGCCCTGCTGTTGGGGCTGGGCCTCCTGTCCGAAGGATACGCTGCTCCCATTCCCCTGGCTCAGGTAGGCGACACGGCCCAACTGCCAGAGGTCTATCGCTGGCTGACCCGTGATGGGGACGATTACGCCATCCTGGAGATGCCCTTCTACAGCGCGCCTCAGCCCGAATACCCAGAGACCAGACGGCTCTATGCCAGCACCGTCCACTGGAAGCAGTTGGTCAACGGCTATAGCGGTCACACCCCCAGCCGGCAGCCAGAGTTGGCCCAACGGCTGGCTGGTTTTCCCGATCAGGAGGCCATAGCGGCTCTACAGGAGTTGGGAGCACAGAAGGTGCGCTATCTCATCGTGCACTCCCTGGAACAGGGCTTCGACCGGGATTCCTGGGAAGCGGATGGGCGATGGCGGCTGGCCCGCTCCCTCACTCTGCGGCCCGTTTACGAGTCCGGGGGAGACTTTGCCTATGAGGTCAATCCCTATGGTCAGGCTCTGGTGACCGCCCCTGAGACGGTCACCGACCCTTTCTGGCGCGAGCGCCTTCCCCATCCGGTGGAGGCGGACTTTGCCGGACTCACCTCTCTGCTGGCCTATGAGGTTCTGGAGAGAGAAGATGGCAGCCTGAGCCTGGTTCTCTATTGGCACTGTCTGGAGCGTATGGAGAACAATTATACAGTCTTTGTTCATCTGCTGGATGCCGAGAGGAACATCGTGGCTCAGGGCGACTCTCCACCGGTACAGGGACAGTACCCTACGACCACGTGGGCGGTCGGAGAAATGGTACGGGACGAGCATCCCCTGATGGGGCCGCCAGAGGCGATGGCCCGTGGCGTGCGCTTTGCCGTGGGCTGGTACTCGACCCAAGAGGGTCGCCTGGGAGTCGTCACGGACCTGGAAGCCACTGACCACGTTGATCTGCCACGCTGAGTCTGATGAAATATCGAGGTGACGAATTGCGACGTGACGTGACGGAAAGACCCGCTAACGCGAGGACGACAAGGGCCTGCCCTGAGCGCAGCCGAAGGGTTCTGATACTGTCGTTGATCATCCTGGCCTTCGCCCTGAGACTGCATCAACTGGATGCTAAAAGCATCTGGTTCGATGAGAGCCACAGCCTCAATCGAGCCAGCCTCGACCTTCTCTCCATCGCCTCTGGCAAGCAGATTTGGGGAGACAGGGTCGTCCAGGATACAACTCACGTTCCCTTTTACTTCTTTCTACTCCATTTCTTCATAAAACTAGCCGGAGACAGCGACTTTACCTTGCGTTTCCTTTCGGTGATATTCGGAGTATTGACTGTACCCTTGATCCACTTCATGGGCAAAAAGCTTTGCCATGCCCGCGTTGGCTTGTGGGCTGCTTTGCTGGCCACCTTCTCGCCCTTCTATCTCTGGTATTCCCAGGAAGCGAGGATGTACACTCTACTCGTCTTTCTGGGGCTTCTCTCAGTCTTCTGCCTGCTGCGAGCGATTGATGAGGATAAGGTAGGCTGGTATGCCACCTATGCCCTGACTGCAACGGCCATGCTCTACACTAGCCTTTTCTCCTTTGGGCTGTTTGCTTTTGAGGGCCTCGTGGGTCTCCTGGCTGCCTGGAGGCTTCGTCGTTGGAGCATATTGGCCGTTTTCGTCATCATCTCTCTGGCCTTCCTGCCCGGCCTGTGGCCCCATCTAGTATGGCTGGGACCCCAGCGGCAACTAGAAGAATACAACTATTGGCCTGGGATCCTGTTGGATGTTCTGAACTCCCACAACTTTGGCCTTTCCCTTGATCCCACCAGGCTCACGTTACTCAATCTGGCCTTGTTGGTGATTTTCATCATCGGTCTCCTTTCCCTCACCCAAGACAAGCCCTTCGACTCTTCGACGGGGCTCAGGACAGGCACGGCTCAGGACAAGCCCCAGCGCCGCTGGGACAGTAGCCTACTCCTTCTGGGATACATCTCTCTTCCCATCATCAGCCTGTATCTGGTCTCCTTGCTGCAACCGATCTACCGGGGCAGCCGCTATCTGATGATCATCAGCCCGGCCTATTATCTCGGCCTGGCAGCCGGGTTGGTGGCCATCAAACGGAGGACCAAGCTGATCTTCTTGCTGTGTCTGAGCCTGATCCTGGGGGGGATGTTGCTGTCCGATTACAATTACTTCTCCAGCCCAGACTATCACAAAGAGGACTATCGCTCCGTTGCCCGCCACGTTGAGGAACATTCTCAGGTCGGTGACGTGATCGTTGGAGCCAGTTTCGACAGTTGGGCTTTTTCCCACTATTACCGAGGGCACCTCCCGATGGTCTGGATACCCAGGCCGGGTAAAGACATGCTCAGGGACGTGCAAGAGGTGGCGCGCCAGTACGATCGAATCTGGCTGATCGGTGACCGCCTTTTCGAGCACGATCCCCAAAGACAGGTCAGGGCTTGGCTGGACGACCGTCTCTTTAAAACAACTGCCCTGGTCTTCCATAGCTACGGTTCCAGTCCCACCTTGCTGGCCTACCTGACCACCTCCCCGCTCCTTGATCGTCTGCCGGTCATCCAATATCCCTTGGAAGCCAGCTTTGGAGGGAAGATAGCCCTGCGGGGTTATGACCTACCTTTGGGGATCCCCCCAGCGGGAGAGCGCCTGCGCTTGACTCTGTACTTGCAGGCTGAGCAGGCTATGAGGGAGGACTATAAAATCTCGGTACGCCTGGTTGACGGTGGGGGGCACCTCTGGGGACAATACGATAACCTGCCCCTCAATGGTGCCTTTCCCACTTCCCATTGGTCGCCCGGGACCATCGTCCGGGAGTGGTGCGACGTGCCCATCCACCCGGGGACGCCACCGGGGACCTACCAGTTGGAGATGCGATTGTACCAGCCAGGCACGGCCGAAGATCTGGAAATCTTCGTTGGAGAAGAGTCTGGAGGGAAGACCATCACCCTGGGGCAAGTCGAGGTCTCTGAACCGAGTTACTCGGCATCACTGCCAGAGGGTACTATCGAGCACCCCCTGAAGGCCAATTGGAGTGACGGGCCAAGTCTGCTGGGCTACGATCTGACCAGCCGTGCTTACCAGCCTGGCGACGGGCTGGCTTTGTCTCTGTACTACCAGGCCGCCAGCTTTCCGACAAAAGATTACCTTCTTCGTTTGCAGTTGGTGGATAGAACAGGGGCCATTCTGGCCGAGAGCCTCGCCACTCCAGGGGGCGAGGTCTATCCGACCAGTCAGTGGGCAGAAGGGGTGATGATCAAGAGCCAGCACAGCCTGACCATACCGCCGGATGCTTCGGGTGGCAGATTGAAACTCAGAGCAAGCCTGGTTAACGCGGAGGGTGAGCCCTTGCCGGTCCGGCGCCATCCGTGGGGCTTTTGGGCCAGGAAGCACCTGGATTTGACCGCTATCCGAGTCTCTGAAAGGGAGCGCTCCTACCAGTTGCCTCCCATTGAACGGGCCATGCGGGCTGACCTGGGGGACCAGGTAGAGTTTCACGGCTATAGCCTGGAGTCGGCCCAGGTCGAACCGGGCGGCCTCCTTCGCCTGACCCTCTATTGGCGAGCCCACCAACGCATGACGGTCAGTTACACCGTTTTCACCCACCTCCTGGGCAAAGATGGGGATACCTGGGGCCAGAGGGACAACATCCCAGTGAAAGGCACTTATCCCACGACGGGCTGGGCGGAGGGTGAGGTCATTACCGATGAGTACGAGATCGCCGTCAAATCGGACGCACCGCCCGGCGCCTATCAGATTGAGGTCGGCATGTACGATGCGGCCACTGGCCAACGCCTGCCCGTCTTCGATGAGGGTGGGACCCGGCTAGCAGGAGACCGCATCCTGTTAGATCAGGTTATAACCATTAGGTGATCACTTCGCACAACCGTCCATCAGACAGAAGGGCACAAGAACCTGGCCCGCTGGTAGAGTAGCAGAACTTGTTCTACGCCAGCCGAGCGCGAAACAAGTTTCGTTACTCCAGAGGAACAATTCCTACATACTGAATTGCGCTAATCCAGAAACTCCCTTGAGCAGAGAAGGCCAACAAGAATGACACCACAGAGTTTGAAAAAGCGATGGGCAAAGAATAAAGACTGGCTCACCGACATGGGCGTTGTCCTCCTGCTGGCCTGCCTCTGCCTCTTTTTCTTCTGGCGCATCATCACGCCCAACCTGGCCAACCGTGGTTCCTTCCCCGAGGGAGACTTTGCCGACCAGTTCTACGCTTTCGGGGTCTACGAGGCCCAACGCCTTTTCAGCGGCCAACTGCCCCTTTGGAACCCCTACACCTTCAGCGGCCACCCTTTCCTGGCTGACGTCCAGTCGGCTATCTTTTATCCCCTCAGCCTAGTCACCCTCTTACTCAGCCTGCCCCAGGGCTTTTCCCTTTTCGCTCTGGAGCTGGAGGCCATTTTTCACTTCTTCCTGGCGGGCCTGTTCACCTATCTCCTGGCCAAGCGCCTCCTCCGTGACCGCCGGGCCGCTTTGATCTCGTCCCTGGTCTTTACTTTTGGAGGCTACCTTACCTCGTATCCCAGCCAGCAACTGGCCATCCTGGAGACCGGTGTCTGGCTGCCCCTTATTCTGCTCCTCCTGGACATCGGGCTGGAACAGTTTGCTACGGCTGGATTTGTAATCCAGCCGCCGGACCGCCGGATTGCAAATCCGGCGGGAGCGGAGTCGTCCGTTAAATTCCCCCCGTCCGCTGTACTGCTCCCCATCACTTTTGCTGGCCTGGCTTTTGGCCTTGCGCTTCTGGCCGGTCACCCCCAATCGGCCATGTACGTCTTCTATGTCTCGGCCATTTACTTCGCTTTCCGGGCCTGCACCAACAGGGTGCGATGGCAACCAGCGGTGATAGCCTTCGGCCTCTTTGCCTTGCTCGGTTTCGGCCTGGCAGCCGCCCAACTCCTGCCCAGTCTGGAATACATGCGCCTCTCCTCTCGAGCGCAGGCCAATTACAACGAGATGTCGGGCGGGTTCCCCCGCCAGGACCCCATCCAGTTGCTCCTACCCGGTTCCCTCAGCGTTATGTCGCCCCTGTACGTCGGCATTCTCCCCCTTTTCCTGGCTATCCTGGCTCCTCTGTCGAAGAGAAACCGGGAGGTGATCTTCTGGACCTGTCTGGCCCTCGGGGCACTGCTCCTCTCCTTTGGGGGCAACACCTTCGCCTACAGTCTTTTCTACCTCTTCGCGCCCGGCTTCACCCTCTTCCGCTCCCAGGAGCGGGCCGCTTTCGTCTTTAGCTTTTGCCTGGCCCTTCTGGCGGGCTACGGGGTACGCTTGCTGACCCAGGCTATGCCCAAAACGGTCAAGGCCCGCTTCTATGGCTTCTACCGCTTCACGTCCTATTTGGTCTGGGGTGCTCTGGGGCTGGTCTTCCTCACCTTCTACGGTTTCATGGACACCGGGCAGGTGGCGGGGAGCATCTTCAGCAGTGCCCTGGGACGCAGTATCCTGCTGGTGATTCTCCTTACTCTCAGCCTGGGCCTCCTCTACTTGCGGCTGCGGCGCATCGTCAGAGAGCGGCTTTTGGTGGGATTCTTTGTAGCGGTGATCGTCTTTGACCTCTTCACCGTCAACTGGAAGAACAACCTTCAGGAAGCACGGCCTGAGGAGCAATACAGCCCCACGGTGTTGACCCAGATCTTGCAGGGCGACGAGGAGGTCTTTCGCGTTTACAACGAGTGGCGTCTGCCCGGCAACTATGGCTGCATCTACGGTCTGGAGGACATCTGGGGGGCCAGCCCCCTTTACGTGGGGCGATATGAGGAACTGGTGTACAGGCTGCCCATCGAGCGGGCGTGGCAACTGCTGAACGTCAAATACGTCATCACCTGGCGCAAGGCGTTGGTCCCCGAGACGGAGGTGCTCTACGAGGAGCCCAGGGAGCTGGACACGACCTATTTGCACCGCCTCGACGAATACTGGCCCCGCGCCTACGTCGTCCATCAGGTCAAGGTGATAGAAAATGATGACAAGGTTCTCGAGCGCCTGGGGGAGCCAGAGTTCGACCCCCGGCGGGTGGCCATCCTGCCACACAGTCCCGACCTGGCCCTGCCATCCCAGGTGGAAGGCGAATCATCGGTCGCGATCCTTGAGCGCCAGCCGGAGCGGATGGTGCTGGAGGTGGAAATGGCCGCCGACGGGCTGTTGGTCCTCAGTGAGGTTTACTATCCCGGCTGGCGAGCCTATGCCAACGGGGAAGAGGTGCCCATCTACCGGGCCAACCACGCGCTGCGGGCCGTGCCGCTGAAGGTGGGACACCACCGGGTGGAAATGGTCTTTGACCCACTGTGGCCCAAGGTGGGCCTGGCGGTCTCAGGTGTTACCCTGCTCCTGGTGGTAGTCTTGATCGGTGTGGCTATGGCCAGACGCAAGGCGAAAGGTTGAACGGGTTGATGCTCCTCCATCCGGAGTAGCGGAACTTGTTCCGCGCTTGGCCCGCAAATATAACAACG
>SOHZ01000097.1 GCA_004377365.1 Anaerolineales bacterium
CCGACAGCATGGAGCGTCCCTTCATCCCCATGTCCCAACCGTGTAACGCTCACAGTAGGGACTGTACATACCGAAATCCTATTTCAAATCTTCTTCCTCAGCTTCAAATCAATGCCAGCTTGCGCGGCCAAATTTTGAATCATGGCCCTCATCGCTTTGGCCTTGGCTTAAGTTCAAGCCATCCACCTGCTCGTTGGCCAGCATTCCCTCCATTTCATTTATCGCCTGGCGGACCAGGTCAGGGGGCATCAGGGCGCAGGCTGCGCAGTAGAAGCTCATCGAACGTCCCTCGTTATAGTTGGCGAGAAGCTGCTCCACCAGCAGCCGTCTCTCCCTTTGTTCTCCCAGAAAAGTCTCCAACCCGACCTCCCTGATCCTGTCCAGGTTGGGAAGGGCCGGCTTGTGGCTGATAAAGCTGTCGAAGCCCTCCTCCACGCCCAGCACCCTTAGCAACCTCTCGCATGGATACTCGTCGCAGTCGGCGCAGGTGAATAGCCCTCGCCTGGTGACACAGCAACGGTAGACGCTGCAATAGGAATGTTGCTCACCCAAGTGACAACTAAGGCACCGGCTGGGCGCTTTCGATTGGAACCGGGGGCACAGACCACAGTACAGACCACAGCAACTGGCGAGATGCTTCTCTTCCAACATTGTCATGGTTATACCCTCCAGGCCAGACCATGCTTCTCGACAAGCCTTTGCGCCCTGGTCATTAGTGCCTCGTGATAGGGCCTACGGTTGGTGGCAATAGGCCGGTATCCCTCCACCAAGTCAGGGTAATGCCTCTCCAGCACTCTCCTGACCTTCCCCCCAATCGCGCCGCTGAGCTTCATGCTATCCACGATGATGTAGGAGACACCCACCCTCGCCAGTTTCTCGAAGAGAGCGTCTATCTTCTCCTCACTGTCCGAGAGAAAGGGCAGGAGCGGGCCGCAGAAGGCCCAGGTTCTAACCCCCGCCTCTGCCAGCTCTGCCAGGGCTGCCAGACGCGCCGATACAGGTGAGGAGCGTGGCTCAAAAATTCGCTGCACCTCGTCGTCGAGTGCTGTGATGGTGAAACCCACCTCCGCGTCCTTGAGGCGGTGGAAGAGATCGAGGTCCCGCAGCACCAGGTCGGATTTGGTGAGGATGGAGACAGGAAAGTCATAGTCCGTGAGCACCTCCAGGCAGGCATGGGTGATCTCGTACTTCCTCTCCAAAGGTTGGTAGGGGTCGGTCACCGTGCCGGAGACGATGTTACCCTGCTTCGCCCGTCTCATCTGACGGGCCAGCACCTCCGCCGCGTTGACCTTGACGTCCACAAACGCTCCCCATTCCTCCTTGTGGCCGGTGAAGCGCCTCATAAAGCTGGCGTAGCAGTAGACGCAGCCGTGCGCGCAACCTACATAGGGGTTGAGAGCATAGTCAACGCCTTCGATACCCGATTTGGTCAGGATGGACTTGCACTCGATTTCCCTGACGATCACGCCCTGTCCCGCCCTTCAATGGTAACTACTACCCTGTCATTGCGAGCGACCGAAGGGAGCGAAGCAATCTCATGAGCGACAATAAGATTGCTTCGCTGCGCTCGCAATGACACTGTTTTCCATACACGCCCTGAGCAGTTACCTTCAAAGAGCCTCCCGCGAGCCCAAAACCTGCGGGAGGCTGCTCCATCACAGACTCTGCCTGATTCCATCCAGGGCAGCCCTTACCTCCGGCACGAGGCCAAAGAAGCCCTCCAGCTTTTCGCAGGCATAGTCGGCACAGTGGGCGCAGTTGACGACACCCCGCTCCATGCCACAGGCGCGGATCTCGCACTCGAAGCAGTGACTGCAATGCCGTCCATCGCTACCCAGGCAGCCGTCGCAGATGACGGACTCGACAGTGAGGTTGGGCGCGTTGTACTCTTCCCGCCATTGGGCGGCCACCTGTTCCAGTGCGGCGCGGTCGTCCGCCTGAGTGGCGATGTAGGCCAGGCAGTCGGTGCATACCAGACCACAGTAAGCAATGATCTTGTCCATCAGATTCCTCCTTAGAAATGCATAATCTATTCAAACAATTCAACCGTCTGTCTCATTTTCGAAATCACATCCACACCGAAGGGGCAACGCTCCGTACATACTCCACATTCGGTGCAGGCCGAAGCCTTCACCGGCAGCGCGTCGTAAGCCATTCGCAACCCTTCAGAAATGCCCTGTTGCGCGGTATCCAAAAGGCGATGGGTCTGCCCAATATCAATGGCGACCGGACAAGGCAAACAATGATTACAATAGACGCATTCCCCTTTCAGGTATCTGTCAAAGTCCGTAATGGTAGCGCTAAAATCCCGCTCCGCATCGGTCGCTTCCAAGGTGTGAAGCGCCGCGGCAAGCTCAGCGTTGTCCTTGACTCCGGGGACAGCAGTAGAAACACCTACCTGTGCAAGCACATAGCTGAGGCATTGTACCGGCGTTATCTCAGTTGTGATCTTTTGCTTGTAGCTTTCGCCGCCAGTTTGGTATTTCGCCACTCGAATCGTGCCCTTTGGCTGCAGCAGTTTCCCGCCGGCAAACGGTTTCATCGCGACCAAGCCTACCCCTTGCCCCGCGCAGAGGCTCAGTAGTTCTTTCCTGCCGGGCATCGCATTCCCGGCCAGGTTGATCGGAAACATCACCACGTCAATCTGCCCGCTCTCTATCGCCTTCAACGCCACCGCGATGTCGTGTGTGCTGATGCCGACGAAACGCGCTTTCCCTTCCTGCTGGAAACGGCGGGCGAGATCCATCAGTCCCTTGGGCTGCATCACGCGATCATAGTCTTTGACCGTATTAAAGTTGTGCAGCAACACAATGTCCACATAATCCGTACTCAGTCTTGAAAGCAGGTCAAGGAAAAACGTTTCGCTTCTTTTCACACTCCGTGTTTTGTAGTACTGTCCATCTTTTTCCGTGGAGCCCAAATGTCCGGCCAGGATTACACGCTCTCTGCAACCCTGCAACGCCGCGCCAAAGTTGTCCCGATATTCGGGAAAGGCAAAAACCAGGTCAATGTAGTTTACTCCGCCCTCAATGGCCTCGTGGACAACTGAGGCGACCGTCTCCCGTGGTTGTCCATTGAGGTATTCTGTTCCCAGCCCAATTACGCTGACATCGAGACCTGTTCTGCCTAGTTTACGAAATTCCATGGTCGTATCACTCCTTTTCGACTCAACGCGGATTTGCAGGGTAAAAAGCCAGACCTGTCCGCCTCCGCACCCGCAGCACCAGGAAGGTGAGCCACGGCGAAGGGTTCTTCTTGTCGGCGAAGGACCAGTCCTTCCAGGCGCGGTACATCGAGCTGGCAGTGTAACGCCCGTCCCTTCGACTTCGCTCAGGACAGGCCTCGTCGGCCTGGGCGGTGATCGTCTCCACCATCCCCTGAAAGCGGGTGTCGGCGTGGACAAAGGGAAAGCGGCTGAGCACGTCCACCACGTGCAGGATATCGTACCAGACGAAGGGGTACTTGAGCTTGCGAAAGTCGGTGCCGATGCCGAACATGTAGATCTTGCGCTCGCCCTGGTGTTCCCAGTGCCAGAGGAGCATCTCGGCGCCGGTGCGCGTAGCTGGGCTGTCGTTCAGTTCTGGCACCTGTGAAAGCGCCTTCAGCGCATAAACGTTGACGATGGGACAGGGGTCGGCTTTGCGCCCTGGCCCCCGGAATTTGCCCAACTCGGGCGCGACGACGCACCGCCAGCCGTTGTCCTCTACCAGGCCGACCAGGTGATCCACCGCCCGTTGCACGTGCTCGTCGTCGCCCAGGTCCATGGCGAGCAGGGCGTGGAGCAGCGTCGGCGCATCGCACAACATCCACGACCACTTGTCCTCGCCTGTCCCACCGAACCGCTTGGGAATGTTCATCAAGCTCTGAAAAGCCCCCTCCGGTGACTGGTGGGCCAGCACGGCCTCGATGCCGGCGGCCATACCGGGATCGTTGGCTCGCACGCCGAAGTCAGACAGCGTGCTGAATTTGTAGATAGGATGGCCGGCGTCGTTGTGCCGCTTGAGGGCATAGCCGGGCCAGGTGGCGGCCTCGGCGACGAGCGCCTGCACCTGGGGGTGGGCCAGCATCTCGGCGCGGGCGGCCTGCACCTCGGGGTCGTCCTCGGGCCGGTCGAGCAAGTCCACCAGCGTGCGGTAGCGGGTCCAGGGTTCGTCCGATTCCAGTAGCCATTGAATCGGATCAGTCATCATAGGGTTCCTCCACCGGTCTGAGTCCATGTTTGTCGTGGCATCTCAAGACCTTGACCATTATCTGCTTAGCGTTCTTTTCTCTATTTCTGCTGCGACGGTGTCGTGATCCGGCAGGATGTCCTCGGCGTTGCGCACGACGGGGAAAAGGTATCCGCGCGGTGCCCAGCAGCGAGACGATCTGGCCGATCCAGACGATGATGAAGCTTACCATCCCGGTGGAGCGTTCTTGCAAGGTGTCCATTGTTCACATTATTAGAACCCGCATATCCGCCTTTGAGAAGTATCTAAATGCCCTTTCGCCATACTCCTCGTTGAGTCTGGCAGTATAGCCCCTAAGCGCTTCCAGTACGGATACGCCGCCGGCATCGTCGTCAAAAGACATCTCCATGAACCACCCTCCTCTCCTCAACGCTCCCCCCGGCGTCAACCATCCCTCTTCCGTCAACGGGACATGTTCACAGCGCACTCCGTATTCCACCAGAGCCTTACAATAATTCTTCACCCTTGAATAGCTCGAGTGTATCTTCTGCGCCAAATAGGTCTCGCCATCAATCACAAGGTGTGAACCGCCTTCTTCCTTGGGTTTGCCGAAGCGTCCAAACGCCCACAATATCTTGAGCAAGTGCCGTCTCCTTTTCTTAAGCGCCGCCTGCCGGGCGTACGATATGTCTTCGACGGATTCTACGGCCGCTAGAAGCCGATAAATGGCTTCAAACGCCGACGTCTCTTCCTTGGAAAAGGGCAGGTCATCGGGAAAGTCTACGAGTTTAGGCCTGGCAGAAACCTTGGTCATCCCCACTATGTCTTCCGGGCCAAGGGAGGCACGTATTTCGTCCAGATGCTTAATGCCTTCGTAGGGTTCAATGAAAGCGAGATAGTCTTCTTCCGGTATCGGCGTCCCTAGTCGAGCGACGATTCTCTCCCTTGCATCCGCCCTTTGAATCACGTGAAGGTTCTTCACGTCTTCGCAGGGGTACCCAGAGCAATGGGCGCAGGTCTCGACGCCGTTTCTTACCGCGCATCTTCGCACATAGCAGTTCTGATAGCGTACCGGGTTTTCATCGTCTGGCGTCTGGCAACCATCGCAGAGGCGTAGCTTGTCAGGACTTAGTCGGAAGCCAAGGTATCTATACCATCCGTCGCTGCATCGCTGCCTGTCCTCGTCGGTTTGAAGGTTTTCTTTGTAAGATGGACAACGACCGCAGTTGCAACCGCATTTGGAGAATAGGTCTTTCATTCGCGCCCTCCCATTATCTTGTTCTAGAAACACTACCTTTCCGGTGCTACATATCGCCATAACTGCGTTTGTTCAGAAATGCCTTAGCTGTCTTTCTCGTTTTCGGACTGCTGCACTCCAACTGCTGCTCGACAAACCCAAGTATCCGCTCTGGCATAGTTTGAAACTCGGTTGATCGGCATATCAGGCAGGTGGCTACACATTA
>SOHZ01000310.1 GCA_004377365.1 Anaerolineales bacterium
TTCCTGCATAAAGGGCTGCCTCAACTGGAGAAAGAGGCTGTCTGGGAGCTGCCACAGCATGCAGAGCCGGACTTTCCGCAGCCAACTGACCTGCGTGAAGACCTGTTGCGTATTCTGGCCTC
This sequence comes from Anaerolineales bacterium, assembly GCA_004377365.1. Taxonomy (GTDB): domain Bacteria; phylum Chloroflexota; class Anaerolineae; order E26-bin7; family E26-bin7; genus E26-bin7. The sequence goes on from SOHZ01000310.1 coordinate 123, forward strand.
GTGGAATGTTTGCAGTAAAGAATGGGTAATACGCCAATACGATCACGAGGTACAGGGCGGTAGCGTTCTCAAGCCCCTCACGGGGGTAACCAACGATGGCCCCAGTGACGCCGCCATCGTCAGACCGATACTCCATTCAGATATGGGCATCGTCGTCGCCAACGGCATCAATCCCAAGTATGGGGACATCGACCCGTACTGGATGGCCGCCTCCGCTATAGACGAGGCGTTGCGGCAAGTTGTGGCTGTTGGGGGCAGCCTTCGGAGGGTGGCGCTGCTGGATAACTTCTGTTGGGGCAATCCAGACAAGCCGGACAGACTGGGAGGCCTGGTGCGAGCGGCGCAAGCCTGTTATGATGTTGCTCTCGGCTACGAGACTCCCTTCATCTCCGGAAAGGATAGTCTCTATAATGAGTTTGAGACCGAAAAAGAAAGCATCTCCATTCCACCCACGCTGCTCATCTCCGCAATGGCGGTGATGGATAATGTGGAGAGGGCCGTTACAATGGATTGCAAGCGTGAGGGCGACCTGGTCTACATCATCGGCACCACGTTGCATGAGCTTGGCGGCTCACAATACTACAGCATTCATGGTTATGTGGGGAACAGAGTGCCCAGGGTTGACTCCAAGAAAGGGAAGAGGCTCATGGACACCCTCAGCGCCGTCATGGAGAAGGGCCTGGTCAGGGCTTGCCATGACCTTAGTGAAGGGGGCCTTGGGGTGGCTGCTGCTGAGATGGCCTTCGCCGGAGGTTTAGGGATGGTAATCCATTTGGGGCAAGTGCCGCTGGGCGAAGCAATGAATCGAGACGATTACGTGCTCTTCTCCGAGTCGAATACCAGGTTCCTGGTAGAGGTAGCCCCGGAGGACAGGCAGCAGTTCGAGGGTATGATGGCTGGGGTCGATTTCGCCGCCATCGGTCAGGTTACAAGCAAAGAAAGGCTCGAGGTCTACGGTCTTAATGGGGAAATAGTGCTTTCATCTCTCATTGCTGAACTCAAAGAGGCCTGGCAGAGACCTCTTCGTTGGTAGGACTTGACATGATAACTAAGGTGAAGACGCTGATATTGCGAGCCCCGGGGACAAACTGCGACGTGGAAGCCGCCTTTGCCTTTGAACGAGCCGGGGCACAGGTGGACTTGGTCCACGTGGATGAGCTTATCCGTCGCCAGAAGTCTCTCTCCAATTACCAGATAATGGTCATCCCCGGCGGTTTTACTTATGGGGATGATATCTCGGCCGGGAGAATCCTGGCCAACGAACTAAGAATCAAGTTGAGGGACGAAATTCAAAAGTTTGTTGACGATGGCAGGCTCATTCTGGGGATCTGTAATGGCTTTCAGGTCCTGGTGAAAGCTGGCATGTTACCTAAGTCGGGGTGTAAAAACTCGCAATCGTTAACCCTAGCTGGCAACGATTCCGGCAAGTTTGAGTGTCGCTGGGTCTACCTCCGCGCCAATAAAACAAGCCCCTGTATTTTTACACGGGGAATAAACCTTATGTATCTCCCAGTGGCCCACGGAGAAGGCAAGGTGGTAATTGAGCCGGGGGCTCTAGAAGAGCTCAATGTGGCGCTTCACTACGCTGACGAGACAGGAGACATTCAAGCCGGCTACCCTTACAATCCCAATGGTTCAGTGAACAATATAGCCGGCATCTGCGATGCTACTGGTCGCATTTTTGCCCTGATGCCACACCCGGAGCGATTCATCCGTTGGACGCAACATCCAA
>SOHZ01000472.1 GCA_004377365.1 Anaerolineales bacterium
CATGATGAAATTCACCAGCCTAACCACCAAGCCTTTCGAGGTAAAGACCTTCGTCAGCCTCAACTCGATCATGGTTGACGGCACGGGCATGTGCGGGGCCTGCCGGGTCGAGGTGGGCGGCAAGACCAGGTTCGTCTGCGTGGATGGGCCAGAGTTCGACGGCCACGAGGTTGACTGGGACCTGCTGATGGCCCGCCAGCGCATCTACCTCACCGAGGAGAAAAGGGCTTTTGACGACTTTAAGCTAAAATGCGAGTGCGACAGTGGCCTGTAGCTGCCGGAACGAGCACACCTTGAGCTGATTAAGGAGATATCAATCCATGGCAGAAGCAAAGAAAAAGAAACCAAAGAGGGAAAAGATACCGCGTCAGGAGATGCCGCGACAGGCACCTGACGTGCGGCGGCGTAACTTCAATGAGGTGGCTCTGGGCTACCCCGAAGAGCTCATGGCTCTGGAAGCCAAGCGCTGCTTGCAGTGCAAGAAGCCCAAATGTATAGAAGGCTGCCCTGTGGGGGTGAACATACCGGCCTTTATCTTGAAACTCCAGGAGGGGGACCTGGCTGGCGCAGCCGTGGCCCTCTACGCCGACAACAACCTGCCAGCCATCTGCGGCCGCGTCTGCCCACAGGAGACCCAATGCGAGGTCGTATGCGTGCTGGCCAAGAAAGAGGAACCGGTGGCCGTCGGGCGTCTGGAGCGTTACGTGGCCGATTGGCGCATCAGCCAGGGCACGGAGGTGCCGGAAATGGCCCCTCCCAGCGGCAAGCGGTTGGTCGTGATCGGTTCCGGGCCGGCCGGGTTGACCTGTGCCGCCGACCTGGCCCGCTACGGACATCAGGTGACCATGTTCGAGGCCCTGCACGCGCCCGGTGGCGTCCTCATCTATGGCATCCCCGAGTTCCGTTTGCCCAAATCCATTGTCCACACCGAGGTGGAATACGTCAAGAGCTTGGGGGTGGAACTGATCCTCAACTGCGTCGTCGGCAAGACCCTGATCATTGATGACTTGTTCGATGACGGCTGCGAGGCCGTGTTCCTGGGCACGGGCGCGGGGTTGCCCATGTTCATGAACATCCCCGGCGAGAACTATAACGGCGTCTATTCAGCCAACGAGTTCCTGACTCGGGTCAACCTGATGAAGGGTTATCTCTTCCCCGAATGGGACACGCCGGTGCGCATTGGCCGTCGGGTGGCGGTGGTGGGGGGCGGCAACGTGGCTATGGACGCCGCGCGCTGTTCCATGCGGCTGGGAGCCGACGAGGTGCTCATTGTCTACCGCCGCTCAAGGGTGGAGCTGCCAGCTCGGGCAGAGGAGGCAGAAAACGCCGAGGAGGAGGGTATCATATTCCATTATCTCACCAACCCGGTGGAGATTTACGGTGACGATAACGGCTGGGTACGGGGCATGAAATGCATCCAGATGGAACTGGGTGAGCCCGATGCCAGCGGCCGACGGCGTCCTATCCCTATCGAGGGCTCCGAGTTTGACATGGACGTGGATACCGTGATCATGGCTCTGGGCACCAGACCCAACCCTATGGTCTTTACCGATGCTGGCGGCCTGGAGCGGACCCGCTGGGGTACGGTGGTAGCCGACGAGACCACAGGCCGGACGACCAGAGAAGGCGTATGGGCTGGTGGCGACATCGTCACCGGGGCAGCCACGGTCATCAGTGCCATGGGCGCCGGCAAGCGCGCCGCAGCCGACATGGACCGCTATCTGCGCGGTGAGATCACCACCTGGGAGCCAGAACCAGAACCGGAAGAAGAAGCTGTCTAGCACTCCACTGATTTTGATGATCTGTCATTCTGAGGAGTGAGCCGAAGCCCTGAGCAAAGCGAAGGGGAAGCGA
>SOHZ01000670.1 GCA_004377365.1 Anaerolineales bacterium
TTACATGCGTAACTACTGGGGCTCGATCCTGCTCAACAAGTACGTCTTTGGTGGGGAATGGCCCGAGCCAGACTTTAATTGGACCTCCCATACGTGCTGCAGCCATGCCAAGTGGTATCAGGTGGCCTCAGAGCTCGAAGGGGGAATACCTACCTTCGCCATTGACGGCAGTGTGGGCCCCTACGATGAGCTGGATGAAAACAGGCTGAACTACCTGGTGGACCAGATGCAAGAAGGCATCGAGTGGATGGAAAAGGTCACTGGCCGCAAGTACAACGACGAACTGTTGATTCAGGCGGTCTACAACGAGTGCCGCGCCACTTCCCTCTGGGCCGAGATCTGCACCCTGAACAAGGCCGTCCCCGCTCCTCTGGACGAGAAGTCAATGTACTCCCTGTACGTGTTTGGCACTCTGATGAAGCACCGCAAGGAGTGCGTAGATTTCTACACGGTGTTAAGGGACGAGGTCCAGGATCGGGTGGATAACCAGATCGCTGCTGTGTCCACGGAGCGGTTCCGGGTGATCACTGACACCCAGCCCCCCTGGGCTTTCCTGAGCATCTTCCGGTACATGGAGAGCAAGGGGACGGTCTCCATCGGTTCCCTCTATACCTTCGCCCTCATTGGCATCTGGGAGGTAAAGGAGGATGGCACCTGGGGGCCCAGGACGCCCCCTGAGGAAGGGACCATCACCAACCGCGAGGAAGCTTTGCGGACCATCGCCGAGTGGACCTGCAGCCGGCCTGAGTGGCAACACTTTTATTCCCCTGAGCTCAAGACCGAGATGCTGAAGCGCATCGTGGAGGAGTGGAAGGTGGACGGGGTGATGCTCCATTACAACCGGGGCTGCGAGGGTCTGACCGTCGGCATCGCAGAGAACAAACTGGGCCTGAAAGAAGCTGGCATCCCGGTGATGTCCTTCGAGGGCAACATGGGCGACGAACGAGAGTTCGACCCGGAACGTACCAAAACCGAGATTGACACGTTCCTGGAGATTCTGGGAGCGCGATAAGGAGGTAAATCAACATGGCAGTTGCAGGAATAGACATAGGAGCCAAGTACGCCAAAATGGTGATCCTGAAGGATGGCCAGCCCGAGGTCCTCTCTCAGGGCATGGCTGAGTGCGGGTTTGACCTCAAGGAGGCCGCCGAAGAGGCGTTCGATCAAGCCCTGGCCGGCGCCAACTTGTCCCGCGACGACGTCACATACATCGTGGCCACCGGCGCTGATGTGGAGGCCGTTCCCTTCGCTACCGACACAGTGAGCATGCAAGGGGCGGCTGCCAGGGGGGCAAACTTTCTCTTGCCCTCGGTCAGGACGGTGATTGACATCGGTGCCGAGATGGGTCGGGCGGCCAAGTGCGATGAGGCAGGGAAGATGGTGGACTTTGTTCTCAACGAGAGGTGCGCTGCTGGCGCTGGGGCCTTCATCGAGGCCATGTCCAGGGCGCTGGAGGTGGACCTGGAGCAGATAGGCCCTCTCTCCCTCGAGGCGGACAAGTCCCCCCCTATGAATGCTCAGTGCACCATCTTTGCCGAATCGGAGGTGGTCACTCTGATTCACGAGGGTGAGTCGAAGAAGAACATTATCCGCGCTTTGCACGATGCCATCGCCGAGAGAAACATCTCTATGGTACGCCGGCTGGGGGTGGAGCCAGACGTCGCCCTGATCGGTGGCCTGGCCAAGAACGTGGGCTTTGTGGACGCCATGAAAAGAGGTCTGGAGATGGACGTTCTGATTCCCGAGGATCCTCTAATCGTCGGTGCTTTGGGCGCGGCTCTGGTAGCTGCTGACAGAAGTGCCAGCGCAGGCTAAGGGTCTGTAAAGGAATAGCTTCTGCTCCCGCCGGATT
>SOHZ01000238.1 GCA_004377365.1 Anaerolineales bacterium
ATCCTTGCGGGGGATCATTCCACCCGAAATGGCGAACCGGGTTGGCCTCAACAATGGGGAGTGGATTGAAAGGGTCGTGGGCGACGACGGTCGTTTTTCGCTCGCCGAAGCTGAAGTTTCAAGCGATTTCCGGACCGTGAAAAAGCTCCAGAAGAGGTCTTCAGATGATGAGGATTACAAAACGGCGGGCTGGGCTAAGGCACGGGCTAAGACCATTGCTGAAGAGGATGTCCTATCTTTCCTGTCGCGCAAGGCTGTGATCCCAAAGTACGGATTCCCGGTAGATGTGGTGGAACTGGATGCTCACAGGACTCAACGAAGTTTCGAGTCCATGCAGGTCTCGCTTCAGAGGGATCTCTCCATTGCCATAGCAGAGTTTGCTCCAACCAGCAAGTTGGTCGCCAACAAGAAAGTGTGGACTTCCTATGGTCTTAAGAAAGTGGCGGAGAAAGAATGGGAGCGCAAGTGTTACATGAGGTGCTCTCAACACAATTTGTTCGTCTCTTGGGACACCGGAGAGAAACCACCATCGCAGAAGACATGTCACGAGGAACTACCCTTACAGAGATGTTGCGGCAAAGCGGTAGTCGGCGTTTATCTCATTCCCAAGTTTGGCTTCGTGACAGATCGTAGCAAGCCGAAGGAGCCGAAACGCCGACCGGCCAGAGTCTTCACCACACGACCGTACTTCGTTGGTTTGAAAGGGGCAGAACCTGGTGACATTGATTTCAAGGTCGTCAGGCTCACGAAAGCTTCACCTGGCTGGATGGTCGTGCTGTGCGAAGGCCGACACGGGCGAGGGTTCTACATTTGTGGGAAATGCGGGGCCGGACGCCGGAGACGCGAGAAGCATAAAACCCCTTACGGGGAGGACTGTTCTGGAACTCTCGAACCGGTTTCACTCGGACACGAGTTTGTGACCGATGTACTCCGCCTTCAGTTCCGTCTCGAACCTTCTGAATGGGACATGGAGCCTGCTTGGTTCGCATACTCTCTCGCCTACGCTCTGGTTGAAGGAGCGGCGGACGTCTTGGGAGTTCCCTCAATTGACCTGAGTGTGACGGTGGCCTATAGCGGCGGTAAGACCATTCCGCCCATTGTTCTCTATGATAATGTACCAGGGGGAGCAGGGCTTGTCGCCCGCCTTGAGGACAGAGAGGTGTTACGTGCATGTCTGGAGGCTGCCCAAAAGAGAGTCGGTGGAGGATGCGGCTGTGATGAGAACACGAGTTGTTACGGCTGTTTGCGAAGCTATAGGAACCAGTTCGCCCATCAGCGCTTGAGGCGGGGGCTGGTGATGCGCTATCTCGAAGCAGTGCTGGCGGAATGGTAGTGATGTATGCATCTCTAGGTGTGTGCCGCCGCAGCGGCTGAACCCTGAGTCGTTGGGCAGCCCATAGCAAAAGAGAAACGTGATAGTTCAGACGGTTCGTTGCGTCTATCCCAGGAGAGCGCAGTGTTCAAGTTAAAGCGGAAGGTTGAAGCCATCGTGACAGTACTCATTGGAGTCAGTGTCTTGGGGATATGGTTGTGTTCCCAGGGTGGGGCTGCCTTCTGTTCTACCGTGATTGAACGAGTCAACGGTGAGACAGCTCAGGCAGAAGTGGCTGCCTATGTACGCGCCATTGCCCGGGGTGATGAGAGAGGGGCCTTTGCTGTCTGGGAGTTGCCGGGTTGGGAAGCGTATGATGGGTGGCGTACTGCTTTGAGTAAACGGCGTCAAGGTCTCGATGACCAGGTCGTAAAGCTCGCGGTAGGCCCGATAATCTCGCGGGCTGAACATCTTCATATCGTGCAGAGCGCGGGCAAAGATGTGCGCATCCTCGTAGATGCTGCGATCCTGGATCACCGAGTTCTGGCCAGCACAGATTGCCAGGTGGATGCGGGCCACCATCCAGGGCAGCGAGGACGTGTACACCAGCGCGCTGGAGGCAAGGTTGACAGTGGCGTGGACTTGTTGTATCATAGGGGTGGCCTTCTGTTGTGCGATGCGGCTGAATTGGCCGTTACGCGGCGCTATGCTATACTCCAAACACACACTCTTGCAGATTGAGAGGAAGGTGAACAGATATGCACCAGGTCAAACTTGATGAAGCCAAGATACGTCTGCTAGATTTAATCGAAGCTGCTATCAAGGGTGAAGACGTATTTATCCTCAAAGATGACCAGCAGACGGTACAGCTAGTTCCGGTTGAGCTACCTGAGCGACGCCCACAGTTTGGCAGTGCCAAAGGTTTGATTGTGATGGCCGATGACTTTGATGCCCCACTTGCTGATTTCAACGAGTACATGCCGTGAGACTGCTACTTGATACACATAGCTTCCTGTGGTTTATCAGCGGCAGCACAAGCCTCAGCCCAACCGCACGGGCGCTGATTGAGGATGCTTCTAATCAACCGCTTCTCAGTGTTGCCAGTCTGTGGGAGATGGCGATTAAGTTAAGTCTTGGTAAGTTGAGCCTGGCCCAACCCTTTGAGGTACTGATCCCACAACAGATGAGGCTAAATGGTATCAAGCTCTTGGGCATCGAGATAGAGCATACGGCTGCCGTGTCCAAATTGCCATTCCATCACCGTGACCCATTTGACCGTCTGTTGATTGCACAAGCAATAGTGGAACAGATGCCAATTGTGAGCGCTGATACGGCGTTTGATACATACCCCGTCAAGCGGCTGTGGTGAATCTTTGAGAAAAGCGTAAACCCTCTGCCAAACAGGGTGGAACGGCGGCTGATCTCGTCGTTAGGACACCCTGGTGATTGCGGAAGCTCAACCCTTCGACTACGCTCAGGACAGGCCCTTCGACAGGCTCAGGACAGGCGCTCACGACCAAGCCCGCCACCCGTGCATGCCGGATCAAACGTCAGGGTCGCAAAGAAAAAGGACACGAAATCTCTTTCGTGTCCTTCGCTGTCTCTGAACCTTCTTTACATCTCGGGGAAGACAACCTCTTCCTTGCCTTGCAGCTTATCCAGAATGCGTTCGGAGATGATCTGCAAGTGAGTAACAAAGTCCAGATCGTCGGGCGGCACTGTTAATACTGGACACAAGTTAAAGCCCTCGAGCCATTCAGTGTAGAGGGCACCGAGCCGCTCCAGGTAATCGGCCGTGATGCCCGACTCTATGCCGCGCCCCCGCTTGCCGATGCGTTCCATCAGCGTAGGCACCGAGGCCTGGAGGTAGACGAGCAGATCAGGAGGCGGCAGGGTTTCGATGACCAGATCAAAGTTTGCGGTAGGCCCGATAGTCTCACAGGCTAAGCATCTTCATATCGTGCAGAGCGCGGGCAAAGATGTGAGCGTCCTCGTAGATGCTGCGATCCTGGATCACCGAGTTCTGGCTAGCACAGATAGCCAAATGGGTGCAGGCGACCGTCCACGGCAGCGAGGACCTACGCACCGGCGCGCTGGGGCGACATTGACAGTGGCGTGGACTTGTCGTATAATAGGGACAGCTATACCAAAATGAAACCAAAACTGAGATCAAAACATCGTAAAACTTTGCAGGCCATCTTTGAGAAACCCGTCCGTGCCAATATTCCCTGGGCGGATATTGAAAGTCTGCTGGTCGCCTGCGGAGCGGAGATCAGTGAAGGGCGAGGTTCAAGAGTACGCGTTGCCCTCAACGATATACGGGCTGTGTTTCATCGCCCACATCCACAGAAAGAAACCGATCGAGGCACAGTGGTTGCCATGCGCCGTTTTTTAACAGAAGCAGGAGTAGAACCATAATGGAGCACAAAGGTTATCTATCCCGTATTGAGTTTGATGATGAGGCCAACATTTTTCACGGAGAAGTCATCAACATCCGAGATGTGATTACATTTCAGGGGAAATCGGTAGATGAACTACGCAAAGCGTTTGAGGATTCCGTGGAAGATTACTTGGCTTTTTGTGTCGAGCGAGGGGAAGAGCCAGACAAGCCTTTTTCAGGTCGGTTCACGGTACGCCTCTCGCCCGAGGAACATCGCAAACTCGTTCTTGCCGCTGAGAAAGCTGGAAAAGGCATAGAGATGTGGATAGAAGAGGTTCTTTCTCAGGCCGCGAGTTTGTGAAAAAGTCTTGAGCCATATTCGTGAGCAAATGCTGCTGCCCTTCGGCTTCGCTCAGGGTCCAGATGGGACTTTGCCAACCGTTCGGCTGATCCTCACGACCAAGCCCGCCGCCCGTGCGTGCCGGATCAAACGTCAGGGTCGCAAAGAAAAAGGACACGAAATCTCTTTCGTGCCCTTCGCTGTCTCTGGACCTTATCTACATCTCGGGGAAGACAACCTCCTCCTTGCCTTGAAGCTTGTCCAGTATGCGTTCGGAGATGATCTGCAGATGAGTGTCGTGCTCGACAAAGTCCAGATCGTCGGCCGGCACCGTCAACACCGGACACAAGTTAAAGCCCTCCATCCACTCGGCGTAGAGAGCGCCGAGTCGCTCCAGGTAATCGGCCGTGATGCCCGACTCTATGCCGCGCCCCCGCTGGCCGATGCGTTCCATCAGCGTCGGCACCGAGGCCTGAAGGTACACGAGTAGATCAGGAGGCGGCAGGGTTTCGATGACCAGGTCGTAAAGCTCACGGTAGGCCCGATAGTCTCGCAGGCTGAGCATCTTCATATCGTGCAGAGCACGGGCAAAGATGTGCGCATCCTCGTAGATGCTGCGATCCTGGATCACCGAGTTCCGGCGAGCACAGATGGCCAGATGGGTGCGGGCCCTGTGACCCAGAAAGAAAACTTGCAAGTGAAAACTCCAGGCCCGCATATCGTCGTAGAAATCGGCCAGGTAGGGGTTGTCATCCACGCTCTCGTAGAAAGCATCCCACTCCAGTTGCTGAGACAACAGTCGGGTCAGGCTGGTCTTCCCACAGCCGATGTTGCCAGCAACGACCACAAACCTTTTAACCACAGTGACCTCCTCTCTCAGAAACCAGGTTTTTTGGAAAAACCTGGTTTCTTTCTGCTAACTGGCTATCCACACTGCGAGTAGCCGCAGGCGCGACAGACAGCGCAGCCCTCCACAAGCTCTACCATACCCCCACACTCGGGGCACTCGGGGCAGACATCCACCAACCCTTTGACGACCACCGGTTGGCCAGGACTGCTGCCATTGAGGTAGCGTTCCAGGGCCTTGGCCACGGCGTCAGAGCAGGACAGAGTCGAGCCGCCGTTGTGCCACGAAGGGGAGGGGCAACGGATGCCCTTGAGCTGTTTGATGATGGCCTTGGTCTCGATGCCGCTCCTCAGGGCCAGGGAGATGAGCCGGCCAATGGCCTCCGACTGGGAAGCAGTGCAGCCACCGGATTTCCCCATCTGCAAGAAAACCTCGCACAGCCCTTCCTGGTCTGCGTTGATGGTCACGTACATGGTCCGATTGCAGCCCAGCATGATCTTTTCGGTCGTGCCGTGGGTCACAATCGGCCTCGGACGTGGCGCTCTGGTCTCATGACTAGTCGGGGCCGTCGCTTTGGTCTCACTGGTTCCTTTATTCAAGACCTGGGTCTGACGGCTGCCGTCACGGTAGATGGTCAGGCCCTTGCAGTCCGTTTCGTAGGCCAGCAGATAGGCATGCCGTACGTCGTCAACGGTGGCACCGTTGGGAGCGTTAATCGTTTTGGACACGGCGTTGTCCACGTAACGCTGAAAGGCGGACTGCATCCTGATGTGCCGCTGGGGGGCGATGTCGTGGGCAGTGACAAAGACGCGGCGCACGTCAGCCGGAACCTCTTCCATGTTTTGGATGCTCCCCCCTTGGGCGACCCTGTGCATCAGCTCCGGGCTGGAGAAACCTCGCTCTTTAGCCACTCGCTCGAAGAGAGGGTTGACTACGGGCAGTTCGTCGGCGTCGAGGACGTTGCGGCGCACGTAGGCCAGGGCAAAAAGGGGCTCGATGCCGCTGGAGGCGTCGGCGATAATGCTGATGGTGCCCGTGGGGGCAATGGTGGTGGTCGTGGCGTTACGGATGCCGGTGGTTTTGATCCGCTGGGCCAGGGCGTCCCAGTCAAGAGTGGGACGACCATAGGACCCTGAACGCACACCTGAGATAGAAATAGGGAGTCGCCCCTGGGCATAGATGGACTGGTCGAAGGCGGGGAAGCTCCCCCGGTCGGCAGCCAGGTCACAGGAGGCCTCCTTGCTCCAGTAATTGATAGCCTCCACGACCTCTTCGGCCACAGATACCCCCTCCTCCGAGTCGTAAGGAACACCCAGTTGAATCAGCATATCAGCAAAGCCCATCACCCCCACGCCGATCTTGCGCGTTTTGAGCGTGGCCTCTTCGATAGCCGGGAAGGGGAATTTGTTGACAGTGATGACGTTATCCATAAAGTGGACAGCCGTCTTGACGGTCTTCTCCAGCTTGTGCCAATGGATTGAGGCATCGGCAACCATCCTGGACAGGTTGATGGAACCCAGGTTGCAGCTTTCGTAGGGCAAAAGAATTTGCTCACCGCAAGGATTGGTTGACTCGTATTCTCCCAAAGTCGGCGTAGGATTGAACTCGTTCATCCGATCCAGGAAAATGATGCCCGGCTCGCCGTTGCGCCAGGCCCCTGCGGCGATTTTGTCAAAGACCTCCTGCGCTCTCAAACGACCGGTCACTTTGCCTGTGCGGGGGTTGACCAACTCGTATTCTTCATCCGCCTCCAGGGCGCGCATGAACTCCTCGGTCAGGCCAACGGAGATGTTGAAATTGCTGAAGCTTCCCTCTCGCTCCTTGCAGGTGATAAAATCCAGGATGTCAGGGTGGTCCACCCGTAGGATGCCCATGTTAGCGCCCCTCCTCTTGCCGCCCTGCTTTATCACGTCAGTGGCGGTGTCGAAAACGCGCATGAAGGAAATGGGGCCTGAGGCGACGCCGCCCGTGGAGCCCACGATGTCTCCCGATGGACGGAGGTGAGAGAAGGAAAAGCCCGTTCCGCCGCCTGACTGATGTATCAAAGCCGTGACCTTCACTGCCTCAAAAATGCTGGTCATATCGTCGTCCACGGGCAGGACGAAGCAAGCTGACAATTGACCCAGGTTGGTTCCCGCGTTCATCAAGGTGGGCGAATTCGGTAGAAATTCCAAGTCGGCCATCAGCCGGTAGAATTCCTCTACCGTATCTTCGCTGTCGGTGCGGAGAGTGTAGAGCTGATCGGCGGCGGCCACAGCCTGGGCCACGCGGCGGAACAGGTCATCCGGGGTCTCGATGGGCTGGCCGTCTTTGTCTTTGCGCAAGTATCTCTTTTGCAGGACGGTGAGAGCGTTAGGGGATAGATTCATGGCGACATTAACCGAAATGGGCATCATGGTCTCCTATGTTGTAATGTTGGATCACCCTGATATAAGATGCTGGGGATCCACTGATGACATTGCTTTTCCTAAATATCCATGTTATACTCTGTAGTAGTCAGTCAGGATAGGGTACGTGAATGGAAAAAGAGAAAATGAATGGGACTTGTCCAGAATGTCATGGCCCTATGCACCTGGAAAAGATCACAGTGACCTACGAACGGGATGGCGTCGTGCTGCTGGTTAAGGAAGTGCCAGCGTGGGTGTGCGCCCAATGCGGTAAGCGACTCATTACCGGTAAAGTTGCTACTCAGGTCAGTGATCTTCTGGATCGGTTGGAAGAGCAGGGTGCGCTCGATCAATTTCGTAAGGATGTTGACCGCCTCCGCCGTACGGTCTCCCAGGTGCGGGCCGCAAATTTGGAATTGGAATACGCCTAAGGCTTCTTCACTGCCATCTATTCTTTCCGCGCAGTCAATCCCCCTGGCTGCGTGTTTTCTTTGACGGTTTTGGCCCAGGTCGGGGGCTCCTCCTTGGCCACCCCCACTATGACCAGCCAAAACTGTCGAAACAATTTCCCTTACGGTAGTTATCGAGCGACCTTCTGACATACGGAATCACGTTCTCAGGAAGCTCGTCAATATCAAACCAGGCCAACCGATCACACTTGTCGGGCTCCCTGTTCGTGATTTCTCCTGACCAGGAAGTCGTAACAAGAAAGAAGTCAATCCGCTCGTCATTAGACTTTCTGTGCATCACGCCGACCACTCGAAGGTCCGGTGGTGAAATCTCAATGCCTACTTCCTCTCGCGCTTCCCGAATCATGGCCGCTTTGATCTCTTCGTCTCCGTTCAGATGGCCTGCGATGACGCTGTACTTTCCATCCTCATAGCCCGTATTGAATCGGCGCAACAAGAGGACTTGGCTATCACGAATGAGGAAAAGATGCACGGCCGAGGGCAGCGTGAACCTCTCTATCGCCACGTTTTCGCTCCTCGTTTCCAATATGTCTAATCCATCAGCGTCAACAACCAGATGTTGCGATCCCGGCCCTCCACAAAGGCCACGTGCCGGCCATCAGGCGAGACAGTCCAGTCGCCGTTAGCAATCTTGAAGGGGATGACGTCAGGATCTGTCAGGCGGCGCGTCTCCCCCGTGTTGACGTCTAGCTCCCAGAGTTCGTGGCTGACCGCCTCGGGCCGGAACGGGATAACAAGCAGCCGATCGGTGTCTCGCCATTGATACGCGCCAAACAGGTCGTGGTCCAAGTGGCGCCGTGCTGAACCGTCGGTGCGCACCAGCCACAGACCGTTCTGCGCTGGGTCCTCGTCCAGGGCCAGGTAGTAGGCCAGCCAGGCACCGTCCGGTGACAGGAACCCGCCGCGAAGCCGTTCGGCCCGCACCAACTCGGTCGTGCGGCCGCTGTTCAGCGAGAAGGTGTAGAGTATATGCTCTCGAGACTCGAGCGATTCGCGGCCGCTCAAAAGCAACACGTCGTCGGAAATCCAGCCGCCGAAGCTGCCTCGGGGCAGCGTTGCCACTTGCCGGGCGTCGGTGCCGTCGAGGTTGGCCACCCACACCTGAGTCATACGGCGCTCGAAGGGCAAGTCATCGTCGCTCACCCGCCAGGCGATGCGTTTCCGGCCCGGCGAGATGGAGATTGAGCGGCCCTCGGCGGGCACCGTCCAGCGCTCACCACCTGTCCCCGTCAGAGGGTCGGCCAAGCGCTCGATGACCGTCGTGTCCTGGCTCAACTCGACGAGGAAGGCCATGTCCGCTGTGTAGAAAGCGATGCGCTCGGTGGCCAGTTCGGGCGTGGGGTCGGGCTGGGCCACATCCACGCCCCAGATGCCCATCGGAGCGTCGAGGGCTGGCTCGTCTATGAACAGCACCTGCCGCGAGTCTGGCGACCAGAAGGGCTGGGTACAGCAGCCGCCACTCGTCAGTTGACGCAGTGTTGGCGCAGGGGTCGGTGAAGGGCTCGGAGCCAGAGTCGGAATAGGTGTGGCTGCCTGTCCCACCAGTCGCGGAGAGCCCTGCTGAAGGGTCGGCTCCGGCAAAGGAGGCTGTGGTGTAGGCGATGGCGTTGCGGTAGGTGGGTCAGCAGGCCGGGAAGGCTGCGGTATCTGAGATGATGGCCCAGCCGGATCGGCGGGACCAGCCTGGGGGCCGCAGCCGACGGCAGCCAAGACAACCAACAGAGCACAGGTCACGAGCCACTTTGTCCAGCGTCGGATGCCCGTCGTCATGTTAGCGTGCCCTCCAGTCTGGCGGCCAGGGGCTGGCAAAGTCATTGATCAGCGGGCCGCCCACCACGATCTCCGGCTGGTCGTCAAGCTGCTGCCATTTGCGCGGGTCGTCCAGGTCGCGCTCAAAGGCTCTGCTGAAGGGACCGACGAGTGCCAGGTTGTCCCAGTCGGCCTCGATCAGGACCTGCGGGTTGTACTTGCGCCAATGACGCAGGTCTCGGATCTCCAGGTGGATGTGCGGCCGACCGTAACAGGTCTCGGCCGGGTCACCGCTGAGGCCCACGACCTCGCCAGCTTTTACTTGCTGGCCGACCTCCAATTCGGGCCGCTCCAACAAGTGACCGTAGAAAGAGGCATAGCCCAGGTTCGGATGATCAAGCATCAAGTTGTGAGGCCCTGAGCCAAAGTTCAAGTTGTCCACGGCAAAGACGACGCCGTCGCCAATGGCCACGACTTCAGCGCCGCAGGGCACGCTGAAATCTATGCCAAAGTGGATGCCCTGACCAGCGCGGTAGGTGGTGTTGCGCTGGCGATAGGCTCCGGTGGTGTTGCCGTACGGTTGGGCCAGGAGCCAGGTATCCGGCCCCGGCGGTTCCTTGAAAGGCAGGATGAAGGGTTTCTGAGTCTCCGATTGGGCCATGGCCTGCGGGAGATAAGCGGCCGTGCCAATCAGCAGGATCAACCCTATGAGCAGCGCCAGCCTGCTCAGCCATCGAGATCTAGTCGGTGTAGTGTAAGCCATTCGTGTTGTTGCTCCTCGACTGAGCTTCGATCAATTGTTAAGGTTTAACACCTGCAGTAATCACCTGAGCGATCAATCCAGCAATGGGCGGGAAGAAGAACGTACTTGCAATGCGAATGAGCGTAAATTTCCAACCCATTATTCCTACTTCCATCGGCAAGCGGCTTATCGCCCATAATGACCACCCTGTTAGAAAGGCGACCATAGTTCCCACGCTGGCACCGGCACGTAAAAGGCCAGCAGCAGTGGGCAAACTGACATAAGGACCGCCAGGGACCAGAGCGCCAGCCACTGTGCCGATGAGGATTCCTCGCATACCCGATTCCGCACCCACCCACTCTGATAAAAGTTCTCGCGGGACAAGAACCTGAACCATACCCGCCACGATAAAGGCGAAAACCAACAATGGCAGGATTTGAACCGTCATCCTCAGGGCCAACCTCATACCATCAATGTGTTGCCCTTGTCCTTTGTAGTACCCTATGAAGAGAAGAATCATGGCAAGGGCTCCCATTATTATCGTTGGAATTAACATACCTGAACGCCTCCTATTTTTGTCCATAAATTTTCTCCAATGTTATGTCGCCTAACGAGCGGCGGATAAGAGATAAATGTCAATGATGTCGCGCAACATGGCCGAGGCCGTGGGCAATGGGGTCTCTTCGACGATGGCAGCCGTGATGACACCGCTGATGTCGGTGTGGTAGACGATGCCCATCTGCTTGGGGCCGAGTTGGGCCAGCGGGTGGTCGGCGTCCAGCCAAGCGGGGCGCACGCTGAGGTTGTAGCGGTCGCCGTCCCGCTCGGCGGTCGCCACGAGTTTCACCCGCTTTCCCTCAGCGGCGGCCTGTCGCAGCGTCTCGGCGGTGACGTGGGTGATCCCTTCAACGGCCACACCGGCCAGGGTCGCCGGGTAGTCCAGTACGCTGTGAGCCAGGATGACCAGCTTGTTGGCGGCGTCCCACCCCTCCACGTCCAGGCTGGGATCGGTCTCTGCGTGACCGGCGGCCTGGGCGTGGGCCAGGGCTTCGTCGTAGCTCAGGCCATCCTGAGCCATGCGGGTCAGGATATAGTTGGTGGTCAGATTGAGAATGCCTTCTAGCCGGTAGATCTCGGCTGCGGCCAGGTCGCGCTGGCCCAGGTTGACGGCCGGGAGGCCGCCAGCCACGGTGGCGTCGAAGCGGAGTTGCACGCCGTGGACCCTGGTCAGGGTCAGCAGACGGGGGAAGGCCAGCACCAGCGGTGCTTTATTGGCAGTCACGACGTGCATCCCCCTCGATAGCGCCGTCTCGATGCAGCTCAACCCCGGCTGGCCATCTTCCAGATTGGCGGGGGAGGCTTCCAGCAGCAGGTCGGCCTCTGTTGTCCGCACCATCTCCAAGGCAGAGCCTCCTGACTGGCCCCAACGCGGATAGGCAGCCACGCCCTGGCCTTTGGCCTTGAGTTGCACGACCTGCTGTGGGTCGAGGCCGGTAGGGCAAATTGCCACGCCAGACGTGTCGGCTACGCCGGTCAATATCAACTCCAGTCCCAGGCGGTCGCAGAGAGTGTCTCGCTTACGGATAAGCAATTCCAGGAACCGCTGGCCCACGTTGCCCACGCCGATTAACAGCAAAGGCACCTTTTGTGTAGTTGTCATCGTCGATGTACCTCCCTTTGAGAGTCAGTCATAAGTATACACAGCGCTGTTCAACCTTTGATAGTTCTTACTATGAGAACGATCGCCAACACCGCCAAAAGGAGCCAGATGGCGATGATGACACTGGCGGCTGTCCAGTTTGTTGGTCTGCCTTGACTCATGGCTGCCTGAGCCTCTTCTCGGCACTCGGCCAAAACGGTCTGGGGGATCATCCTCAGCGCAAGAGCAATACCCACAGGAACCAAGACAAGGTCATCCAGATATCCCAAGACGGGGATGGGGTCTGGAATCAGGTCTATGGGACTGAAGGCATATCCAACTACGCAAGCAGCGAAAATCCTGGCGTACCAAGGAGTTCTAGGATCTTTGTAAGCCAGATAGATGGCGTAGGTCTCCATTTTAAACTGTCTAACTCGTTGTTTCCAGGCCCCAACGGCTCTCATCTTTCTTCTGATCTTCTGTAATCTTGTTTGGTGCTAGCTGCCTTTCCCTCCCAGCAAGATCACAATACCAGCCGCAATAGCCAGCAGGCCCAATATGATATCGCTGGTGGGAATATTGACGCTGAGCAATGGCAACAGGCCTGTCGCAATGAGCCAGATGCTCAGCAAGAGCACCCCCAGTTTAGTGGTCGGTTTCACCGGTTTCAGCAAGATCACAACACCAGCAGCGATGGCAAGCAGAGCCAATACGGTATCGCTGAAGGGAATGGTGATCCTGAGCAGCGGCAACAGGCCCGCCAAGATGAGCCAGATACCCAGCAAGAACATTCCTAGATTTTTGGTCAATTTCATCAGTGTGCTCCTTTCTTTGCGATTTTGCTAGATAGTTTGTCTGGAGATTGGCCTTGCCGATTGTGGCAAGATGGTGTACAATTTGACAGAGAGCGGAGATTGACAGAGCAATGAAAATTCTAACCATCAGCGACAAGGTTGTAGACTTTATCTATAGTCCGCAACTCAAAGAAAAGTTTGGCGACGTCGAACTGGTCCTGAGCTGTGGAGATCTGCCCTTCTATTACCTGGAGTACATCGTCAGCACCCTCAACGTACCCCTCTTCTACGTGATGGGCAACCACGACAAAAAGGTCGAATACTCAGCCAATGGCCAGGCCAGAACCGCGCCAAGGGGCTGCGTCAATATAGACAACCGGGTGATCCAACACAAAGGGCTGTTGATCGGCGGCCTGGAAGGCTCCATGCGCTACAGCAGGGACCCCAGGTTTCAATACACCGATCCCGAGATGCATTTCAAGGTTTTGCAGATGGCACCGCAGTTGCTCTCCAATCGAATCTTCCGAGGTAGATATTTGGACATCCTGATCACCCACGCCCCACCCTACCGTATCCACGATGGCCAGGACCTGTGCCACCGAGGCTTTCGGGCCTTTCTTCGCTTCATGGACCTGTTCAAACCCAGATACTTAATCCACGGCCACAGGCATCTTTACGGCCATGAGCCAATTGTGGCCACCCATTACAAGGAGACCCAGGTGGTGAACATCTTTGGCTACCGGGTGCTGGATTGGAACGTGTACCTTTGACACTGACATTCATGTTATCGGCAGATCAACATTGGCTGCCGACTGGTGCGCAGCACCTGGTCCACCGTACTGCCGAGCACGACCTCCAGCACCGGGCTGAACCCATAGCCTCCCATGATGATCAGATCGCTCTCGTGCTCTTTGGCTGTCTTCAGGACCGCTTCAGCAGCGGGTCCGCTCTCTTTCACAAAAGTGGCCTGCACCTCATGCGTTTCCAGATACCTTTGGGCGCGCGCCAGCGTTTCCGACGTGGTACGACCAGTTTCTATGACAGTCACAACTACCAGGGTGATATTCCATCGGCACGACAGATAAGTGGCAACGAAGAGCGCCTCGTCGGCCTTGGGGCTGCCGTCGTAGGCTAACAAGGCACGGTCCAGATGGGACAAAGCCCTCGGCACCGCTAGTACTGGCCTGGGACAGCGCCGGATCAAAGTCCGAAATCCCGAACTCAGTCTGGCGACTGGTTGGGGTGCTGGAGGGTGAGCAAGATGCACAACGGCCAGATCGGTCCACCGGACTCGTTCGCATATCTTACGCGCCACCCCTCCAACGACGACAGCCAGCTCTCCTGGAATGCCAGCCGCCTCGCAGCGCCAGTTGAACTCGGCCTGCACAGCCTGGGCCTCCTCACTGTCCCTTTGAGCCTCCGAAGACACCACGTGAAGGCCGCGCAAACTCGCTTCCTCGCGCCGGGCCACCACCAGCGCCTGCTCCAGGGCATGCCAGCCAGTCTCCTCGCCACTGACGGGCACCAGAATATCAGCAAACAGGCGATCATGCTCGCAAGCCTCTAGCTGTTCACTCCGCCATTGTCCCGGCGGTGGGCCAGCCTCGAATCCGTCGGGTGTCACGGCGTCCAGTATCTTCTCACCTAAGCGGGCCACGATGCGCTGTGGCCTGGGGCTGAACTGGGCAGCCAGGTCGGTGGCTGCCGCTTCGGGGCCGATCTCCCACCCCAACTCTTTCTCCAGATCAGCGCGGTGCTCCGAAACCCACACATAGAGATCAGTCTCCGTCCGCCCAGGGAAATCCCGCAATAGGCCCCGCTCTCGAATAACCTGCACCACTGGCAAATAGACCTCATCGTACCAATGGCCGACTGCCTCCTCGTACGAGATCTCCCGTTCCTGCCCCAGGCCCATGAAATAGCGATGAATTTCAATGTGCTCCTCGAGTGCCCGATACTGCCCAGGGGCAGTCACGCTCAGGTCGGCTTCCGGGCGAAGCTCGTCCAGGCGGGTATGCTCCAAAAAGTCAGCATACTCGGCTTTCAAAATCAGATCATCGGGTTGGGTGTCGGGCGAGAGAGGCACTTTGGTGCGGAGCTCAGTCACGTAGGCCTCGATGTAGGTCGCGCCAACCTGCCGGGCAACCGACACGCGGTGATTGCCGTCCAGCACAAAATAAGCTTCGCCAATCTGGTAGACCTTGACGGGCGGCAAGCCACTCAAATCAGTCATTGCTACCCTGACCTTGGCCCACCGTTCTTGGGCGCTATCTTGCCGGGGCAAGAAACTGCGGGTAAAGTCGGCGTAGCGTCCCACGCTTCCGACGATGGCATCCAGCGGGATTTCCTTCAATTTCTGCGCTGTACTGCCCCTGGCCCTTAACTTCTGGCGCACATCCTCGTAGGAGAGGAGGTCAGCCGACCTGCCGGTCAGGCGGGCCATGATGTTCTCTAGCGCAGCCTTGCGACGCGCACGGTGAAAGTCATGCACCGCCGCCACAAAGCTCGAGGGTCTCTGATTCGTCATAACGATAGCCTCCGGTTATCCTCCGTGGCTTGTCGTCGCATCAATCGCGCTCATCCTCTCAGGCTCAGGAGGGCGAACAACCCAAACCCGGTGATGATTATGCCTGTCGCGCCGCCAATTCTGCAGCGGTCTCGACTTCGGCTCGAGCAATATCTGCGATCAACCTTTCGAGATGTTCTCGGTCGGTCGGCCCGACACTGTGACCTGGCCGACGCGGCACGCCCACGTCTACCCCTCGGGCACGGACGCCAGCTTTGATTGTACCGGTCGGGTTGTAGTTGCGAGCCAACACGTCAACCACCGGCAAGATCTGCGTGTAATAAATGCGGCGGGCCAGATGCAAGTCGCCCAATTCGCCCACAGCGCGCACCAACTGCTGCGCCGAACGGGGCACGACATTCATAATCCCGGTGATCCACGCTCGGCAACCCAACGCCAGCGACTCTAACGCCACGTTGGGAGCGCCGCAGATCACCGACAAGCGTTCGCCCACCAGACGCTGAATGCCATGCACCCGCTTGATGTCGCCAGTGCTTTCCTTGATGTAGCGGACGTTGTCAATTTCCACCAAACGCGCCACCAGGGGCGGGACGAAATCCACGCCGGTCAGCGAAGGATAGTTGAACAGGATGATAGGCAGCGACATCGCCGCAGCGACATCCGCGTAGAAAGCATAGACATCGTCATGTGAGCGCCCGGCATACAACTCGGGCAGAATAGGTGCAACCATCACCGCAGCCGCTCCCCGCTCCTCCGCAGTTCGAGTCAGCCTGATCGCCTTACGGGTCGTCGTCGAGATCACGGCCGGAACGATGGGTATCCGCCCGCCGGCTTTCTCAAAGACGGCGTCCCAAACGGCGAGCGTCTCATCGTCATCCAGCAGCGGGCCTTCACCAGTTAGCGCGGTGGGCATAAGAGCGTCGGCTCCCTGGTCGAGCACATAATCAATCAGTCGCCCCATCGCCTGGGCATCAAACGATTCATCGGCAGTAAATGGGGTCACCAGCGGGACGATGGTTCCGGTCAGTTCCCCGGGCTCTATGTTTATCTCCTTCTGGGTTTCACTCACTAAATATCTGATCTTCCCGATGCCCCCCCAGAGCCTTGCCATAGCGACGTGTGAGTTCTGGCATGAGGACCTCACTAGGTGCTCGCTCCAGGCCAAATATCGTGCGCGGAAAGTCCAAAGGCTCCTGAATGGCCCAAATTCTATCATGGTCTTTCGGAGGCAGAATCTCGACGGGGTCGCCTACTGCAATCCACCCAATAGGCACTACGGCATCTGCCGGAAGAATCGTCTTGAGATGAACAACTCCATTGATCCGCACCTCGGCTCCCATGCCGATCTGGGCCCCATTGAAGATCGTCACACCTGTCGCGAGAAATGCGTTGTCTTCCACCGTGCAACCAGTCAGGTAGGCGTGCGGTCCTACCAGAACATGGTCACCAAGACGGGCCGGGTACCGAGGCGTGCCCCGAACAACCGCCTGCTCCATGATAATGCAATGCGCACCGATCTCCACCGATCCTCCCTCAGCCACGATCACTGCCCCGAAGAGAACCCGGCTGTTCTCACCGATGGTTACGTCTCCACAGATCACCGCTGTAGGGGCGACGTAGGCTGATTCATGGATACGTGGACGTTTCCCTTGATGTTCAAGCAGCATAGCCATACCTCCAGTCTCTTCTGATCACCTTGGCGCAAGGCACTCGCATAGGCAGATGTTCGCTTAACGGAGATGAGCGTTCAGGTCCCCCTCAATCTAGCATCCTGAGTAGCGCGGAATAACGTGGAGCGCGTATCGAAGCCTGTCCTGAGCGTAGACGAAGGGGGTACGGGTTTGCCGCGAGTCGCCACGTTCGCCGCACCCTTCGATACGGCCTTCACTACGCCCTTCGGCACGCTCAGGACGCAGTTTCGGCCTACTCAGGATGCTTACGGTTACCCTCTGAATGGCTACTTGCACCGCACGCCGGACGCTTGATCAAGCCTGAAGCACGAACTCTAAGGCGCGGGCTAAGCTTTGCTGGAATTCAGGCGGAAAGTCGTGGCCCAAGTTGGGGTGCACCTCCAGTTCGCAAGGGAAATGCCGCGACTTGAACAGCTCCGCCAGAGCCAGGGTGCCCTCATAGCAAGAGACATCCTGCTCACCCACGACCAGATAGCCACGCAGCCCACGCCCCTGGCTCGCCTCAATGAGCGGAACCCATTTATCAGGCTCTCTAATGTAGGGCCCGCCTGGCCCGACGGCAATGAATCCGCGCACCTCGATAGTGCCACTCAGCGCCAGCCAAATCGCCAACTCGCCGCCCCTGGAAAACCCCGCCACCACAACTCGATTGGGTGTATACCTCCATCACTTTATAAGGGTCCGTAAAAGAACAACTTCTCGCCCAAATATGACATCGAATCAAGAGGATTAAACGAATGAGCCACTGCGGCATTCTATATGAAAGCGGGAAGTTATATTCTTACGAGCCCCAAGCTCTCTACAAAAAGTTGCATAGCTCGCCGCATAAAGTCCTCGGCCAGCGGCCCCAATGCAGAGGGGGTCTCCAGGATGCGGCGGGGGATGCGCAACTGCGCGGGGTCGAACCCCTCTCGCCTCTTGAAATCATACTTGCGTCGCAAGGTTTCGGTCCCTAACTGAGCCAAGTCATCGGCGGACCGTTCAAAGCCAGCCACCGCCAGTGCCTGCTGGACCACCTCCGGGGTGTAGACTCTCCGAGCGAAGAAGCAGACCACCAGGCTGGCCAACACCTGTCGCCAGCGCTCCTCCTTCAACAGGGCCTCAGCTATGTCCTCCGGCGTGAGGGCTTCCCCCTTGGACCCCGCCTTCTGGTCCAGGCTGTACCCGGCACTGTCCAGGTGGCTGTGCCGCGCCCCGGTCAGGTAGGTCAGGTGACAGGCAGGGCCCGTATGGTAGCCGGGCATCTCGTTGCCGCCGAAGGCCAGGGCAAAGTCCGTTCCTCCATAGACAGACGCGGCGTGCTCCACTCCTCGCGCCAGCGCCTGGTAAAATTCGTTGGGCTGGGTCACAATGCGCCGCACCGCCTGCATGTAGGCGGGATAGTCCCCCCAGGTCAACGCCAGCCCATCCGTCTCCTCTGTGGAGATCAGCTCCCGCTCCAGCGCCTCGGTGGCCCAGGCCAGCACCACGCCGGTGGACATCACGTCCAGCCCCTGCACCTCT
Organism: Anaerolineales bacterium; assembly: GCA_004377365.1. Taxonomy (GTDB): domain Bacteria; phylum Chloroflexota; class Anaerolineae; order E26-bin7; family E26-bin7; genus E26-bin7. The sequence goes on from SOHZ01000238.1 coordinate 18,382, forward strand.
ACCTCGTCCATCAACTGGAACATGCCCGATACGTCAGAGCCGCCGAGCATACTGCCCATGGCGTATATCGGTTCGTGGTCGTAGCCCAGCATGGAGGTTTTGTAGAAATACGGCTCCTTAGGATGGGGGATGCGGAGGGCGGCCAGGTGAATGCAGGCCACCGGGCAGTGAGCGCAGGCCAGCCGTCGCCCCAGGTACTGCTCTGCCAATCGTTCCCCGGAGATGGCCTCCGCCCCCTCGAAACGACCTGCCTGGAGATTGCGGGTGGGGAGGCCCCCGATAGCGTCCAGTGGAAGGACGTTCATCGCCGTGCCCAGTTCGTGGTATTTCTGCATCAAGGGGGAATCGGTGGCGGCCCGGAAGACGGCATCATAGACCTCCCGGTAGGCGCGGCGGTCCCCCACGGGCAGGGAGCGTCGGCCAGAGACGACCAGAGCCTTCAGCCGCTTGCTGCCAAAGACCGCACCCAGCCCCAGCCGGCCGAAGTGACGGTAGGTCTCGGTGATGACGCAGGCGTAGGTGACCCCTCGCTCCCCCGCCCGGCCGATGCGCATGATGGTGCGCATACCGGAGCCAGACTCCCGCTGCCGCAGGACGCCGCCCACGGTGTAGCTTGAGCGCATTCCCCATAGGGCCGAAGCGTCGCGGAAGTGGACCTGGTCCCCCTCCACCACCAGGTAGACCGGGCTGGGGCTACCCCCCCGGATAACGATGGCTCCGTAGCCAGCCATGCGGATGGCGACGGCACTACGCCCCCCGGCGTGGCTCTCCCCCAGGTTACCGGTGTGGGGGGACTTGAACATGGCCACCGTCTTGGAGGCGATAGGGAAGAGACCGACCAACGGCCCCACGGCCAACACGATGGGGTTTTCGGACCCCAGGGGGTCGGCTCCCTGTGGGCACTCTTCCTCCAGGAGCCGGATGGCCACCCCCGCCCCGCCCAGGTTCTCCTCGAAGAGGTCAGCCCGCTCCTCGACCCAGGAGCGGCGGCGCGAGAGGTCTATGTACAGCACTCTGGACAAAGGGTCATTTTTAATCATCCGGCTCTCTCGTTCCTATTCGTGGCACCA
>SOHZ01000203.1 GCA_004377365.1 Anaerolineales bacterium
TGGGCGCGTACCAATACCTGCTGGGCTATCACCGCCAGTGGTACGAGGCCCACGATCCGGCCAAACATGCCCGGGGCAAGCGGCCCGCCCTCTACCAGGGGCCCCAGGGCGAGTGGCGGCTGACCACCGCCGAGAAAAAGCGCATCCTGCTGGACAACATCTACGGCGTGGACATTGACCGGCAGGCGGTGGAGGTGACCAAGCTGAGCCTGCTGCTCAAGGTACTGGAGGGGGAGACCGACGAAACGCTGGGGCAGCAACTGATGCTGTGGCGCGAGCGTGCCTTGCCCGACCTGGGGGACAACATCAAGTGCGGCAACTCGCTCATCGGGCCGGACTACTTTGAGGCCCAACTGATGCCCGACGAGAAGGAGATGCGGCGGGTGAATCCCTTTGACTGGGAGGCGGGGTTTCCGGAGGTGATGGCGGCGGGGGGATTTGATGTGGTGATTGGGAATCCGCCGTACCTGCGAATTCAAGGGTTGCAGGAATACTATGGCGATCAGATTGACTATTTCACAAAGCGCTATCAAAGCGCCGTGAAACGCTTTGACCTGTACCTTCTCTTTGCAGAAAGAGGATTTAGCTTGCTAACTAAAGGCGGACATCTTGGCTTTATTTGTCCTCACAAGTTTCTTAACTCTGCTTTTGGCTCCGGATTGAGGGAATTCTTTATCAACAACTCGGCCCTTGAGTCTTTCGCTAGTTTTGGGAACAACCTCGTCTTCAGTCAGGCATCGACCTATACAGGTATCCTGTTGCTTCGGAAAAAAGACAACTCATCATTTACCTATTACGAATTTCCTGAAATGCCAGCACTGGAACTCCCGAACCATTTAGCGACTTTGACGAAAGAAGATTTCGCAAACTATGACCTTGCAGACTTTACCTCAAAGCCTTGGATGCTTACATCAGCCTCGAACCAAAGGCTTCTAAACAAGGTGAAACAACAGCCCGCTAGGCTTGGAGAAGTCTTTGCACACGTCTTTCAGGGTGTTGTTACTGGCGCAGATGAAATATACTTTCTGGGTCGAACATCGAATGTCGAAGAAGAGGTAATAGAAGTTTTCTCCCAGCGGGAAGGTAAAAACATTAGGATTGAAAGGGCTATTCTTAAACCGATGCTGAAGGGAGAAGATGTATCACGCTATACTGAGCCTGATTTCAAACACTTTTGCATCTATCCCTATAAACTCGTTGGAAATAAGACGGTTATCCTTCAAAAAAGTGAACTGTCAACTGATTTTCCTCTGGCTTACCAATATCTCAGGCAGTATCGAAGTGAACTGAGAGATTTACGCATCAAGTACAAGACTAACCCGCAATACTGGTATTCTTGCCATCGCGCGCGTTCTATGTCTCTTTTTGAGAGTGGCCGAATCATCACACGGGAGATTAGCCTTGGCTGCAATATGACACTTTCTCCAGCCGGGATCTATCATAACACGAAGGTTTACAGTCTTCTGCCGTCAACGACACGGCCGGAACAAAGAAATTATTGGTTGGGCTTGTTAAATTCGAAAATATTGTGGTGGTTTCTTTCCAATACTGGTTATGTTCTTCGCGGTGGTTACTTCACTTTCAAAACAAATTATCTGAAACCGTTCCCCATCCGCACTATCAACTTCGATGACCCAGAGGACGTGGCCCGCCACGATAAAATGGTGACGCTGGTGGAGCGCATGCTGGCGCTGCACAAAAAGCTGGCTGCCGCCACCATCCCTGCCGACAGGGAACTCTACCAGCGGCAGATCGAGGCCACGGATCGGCAGATTGACGGGCTGGTGTATGAGTTGTATGGGTTGACGGAGGAGGAGGTTGGGGTGGTGGAGGGGCGTTTGAAT
>SOHZ01000102.1 GCA_004377365.1 Anaerolineales bacterium
TTTGTATGCAAGGGCAACTCGACCCACCAAGTATTGAACATATTCATGCAATCGAGGGCCAGGGTGATGGCGGGGTTCAAGGTCGCCCTCTATCAGCATCTTTAAGGCCCTGTCGGTGACTGCGTATTCGTCTGGCTGGTACCCAACATAAGGCAGACCATAGCTAATGCCATAAACTCGGACTGCCAGAGCCACGATCAAGATAAGAAGGAGAGTAATACTCTCCCACTGTTTTTTCAGGGTAACACCCAAGATCCACTCACGCTTCGAGTTCATGGACGTTTGTGCTGCACCACAATCAGGTCGGCGAGCAACCCCATCATACCAATCACTATCGAGACGACGATCATTATAACGTCAGATTCACGGATGCGAAGGTTAACAAAGTTATCGTAAATCGTCTTTGCCGCCCCTAATAGGAATAGGACAAAGCTCGAGGGCAAGAAAACCTTCAACGGATTGAAATACATCACCATACGAATAACCGTCAGCACGTAATTGTACGTATCGTTTATAGGGTGAAACTTGGAGCGCCCTATCCGTTTGTAATAATCAATGGGCACATATTTGATGGTATATCCATTACAGAGAAAGGCCAAGGTCATGGTGCTCACACAGGAGAAACCATCGGGTATGAGATACAGGAACTTGAGCATCACTTCCCTTTTGAAAGCCCTCAGCCCCGAGTTGAGATCCGGGATGTCCATGCCGGTGAGATAGCAAGCCAGCTTGCGGATGAACCATTTTGTCGGCGCACGCAGGAAACGAAACGAGCCTTGTTCGCTGGTCCTGGCTCCTACGACCTGATCAAAAGCAGGCAGATACTCCAGCAGGTGGGGGATGTCCTGATTGGGATAGGTGCCATCGCCGTCGGTCATGACGATGATCTCGCCCCTGGCCTGGAGAATACCTGTCCGTCGCGCTGCCCCCGTACCTCGATTGATAGGGTGTTGGATCATCTTCACCCCTTTGGCCCTGGCGATGTCCGCCGTTCGGTCGGTGGAGCCATCGTCCACGACAATGAGCTCGTAAGTGTAGCCACTCCTCTTCATGGTAGCGATGATGGTGTCGAGGTCGTCGCCGATGGCTCCCTCCTCGTTGTACACCGGGATGACAATACTGACTTGGATTTCGGTTCTGTCCACTAACTACACGCTCCTACAGATCTGACATAAGAGAGTCAGCTACAGCCCCCGCAGATGGCGATAGGCTTCGTCATGCTTGCCGACGTCTTCGATGTAAATGCAGCGATTCCCGTGATCAATGGTGTAGAGAATGCGGTACTGGCCCATGTGCAAGCTGTATTCCTCGTGTCCTCTCATCCGTTCATGGCGTACCTCTTCAGCATGGGCAGCCAGCCAACGAACCTTGTCGGCAACGCTTCGAGCCACAGTTTGAGGCAGTTTGCTCAACCTGCGTCTGGCCCTCTGGGTGAAGGCGAAGCGATAGCTCATAGTCCCAATTCCCTGAAGACCTCTTCGCCATCCACCACCTCACCGGCTGTGATCTGCCGCCGTGCCTCCTCCAGTTCTCGGGCCTTCTCGGGCGTGGGCACCCAGTCGGAGTAGAGGACTTTGAAACCGTGCTCGTTAATGAAATAGGCTCGAATCCGGCTGGGGTCTCTATCAGGCTGAGTGTCCAGGTAAGCAGCATACGAAGCTTCATCTGGAAACACGAGATATCCTTCGGCATCAATGCTCACCGCAGCCCGCTGCTCTTCACGGATAACCTCCTGGATGATCTGACGCAATTGGCGCACGGTAATTTCACCAACCGGTCGGTCGAGCAGTGCCGTCACATAGGTTGCTGTTGATTCACGCAAAGTGTTCTCTTCTTCGCTCACAGATCATCCCTTTCCATCTCCGCTAAAACCCAGGCCGGAGCTCATTTGACGAACTGCCCGACGGCCAATAGCGCACTGACCACCACCCCGATGAGAGCCAGCGACCCGATGAGCCAGCGTGTCTGCACCAGCATCCGATCATACATCTGATCAAAGCGGGCGTTCATCTGGTCAAAGTGCTCGTTCATCCGGTCGAAGCGCTCGTTCATCTCCCGGCGCAGGTCCCGTAGGTCCACTTTGATGTCGGACACGTCGTGCTCCAAGATGTCCAGCCGTGACAGCACCTCACGATATTCATCACGGGGCACAGCTCACTCCGCAATCCGATCATCGAGCCAGCGCACCAGTTCGTCAACCCCCTCCTCGCCCAGCGCCTCCCGTAGCCGAGGCAACGTCTTCACAGCCATCATTTTCCCTCCGCTTTACTTTATTTCTAGCGGCTTATGTTGTAGAATGCCGCCAGCCCCGGGTACACCGCCGTCTCTCCCAACTCCTCCTCAATCCTCAACAACTGGTTGTACTTGGCCACCCTGTCGCTTCGACACGGTGCGCCGGTCTTGATTTGCCCGGCATTGAGAGCGACCACCAGGTCAGCTATGGTGACGTCCTCGGTCTCGCCACTGCGATGGGAGACGACTGCCGTCCACCCGGCTCGCTGAGCCATGGTCACGGCAGCAACGGCCTCGGTCAGGGTGCCTATCTGGTTCACCTTACATAGAAGGGAATTGGCCGCTTTCTCTTGGATAGCTCGCCCCACTCGTTCCACGTTGGTCACCAGCAGGTCGTCACCCACAATCTGCACCCGGTCTCCAATGCGCGCTGTCAACAGCTTCCAGGACTCCCAATCGTCCTCGGCCAGGCCATCCTCAATGGAGATGATAGGGTACTTGCTGACCCAGTCCTCGTAGAAGGCCACCATCTCCTGACCAGAGAGCACACGGCCCTCCTTCTTCAGGTGATATTGGCCGTCCTCGTAAATCTCACTGGCTGCCGGATCCAAAGCGATGTAGATATCCTCACCAGGCCGGTAGCCGGCTTTCTCGATGGCCTCGACGATGACCTCGACCGCCTCTTCGTTGGAGCCCAGGCTGGGCGCGAAGCCACCTTCGTCGCCCACGTTAGTGTTGTAGCCCCTGTCTTTGAGTACCTTCTTTAGGCTATGATAGGTCTCAGCTCCCCAGCGCAGGGCCTCGGCAAAACTTTCGGCTCCCACGGGCATGACCATGAACTCCTGAAGGTCGGTGGAACCCACGGCGTGCTTGCCGCCGTTAAGGATGTTCATCATCGGCACGGGCAGAGTGCGAGCTGAGACGCCGCCAATGTAACGGTAGAGGGGCAGGCCCAGGACGTCGGCGGCCGCCTTGGCCACCGCTAGAGAGACGCCCAGGATGGCGTTGGCTCCCAAACGGCCCTTGTTCGGTGTGCCATCCAGACCCGTCAGGAACTCGTCAATACCGACCTGATCCAGAGCGTCCCAGCCGATGAGTTCGTCGGCGATAGCAGCGTTGACGTTGTCTACTGCCTTGAGCACGCCCTTGCCTCCATAGCGGCCCTCATCCCCATCACGCAGCTCAACGGCCTCATGGACACCGGTGGAGGCACCCGAGGGCACGGCCGCTCTGCCTATCGCCCCGCTGATCAGAATCACCTCCACCTCCACAGTAGGGTTGCCCCGCGAATCCAGTATCTCACGAGCTACTATCTCTTCAATCAAAGTCATGGTAACCTTGTATACTGTAGTCAGAGCGACTTGACTGACAGTACACCCCTCCTTTCTATCAGAGGTCAATTAGGCCGTCGCTCCTGGCCGAGAGACTGATCCTACCTTGCCCAGGAAATCTGTTCGCTGAGCCAGTTTTCGTAGGTGCCGCCGGTAGGGACGAGTTGGTGCTGGTCGCTGCCGTCAGGGTTCATGAGATGGATGGCCCAGATGCCGCCGCGGTCGGAGAGGAAAGCGATACGTTGGCCATCAGGCGACCAGGTCGGTAGACCATCGTTGGCCCGGTTCGTCGTCAGCCGCCGGGGCTTGGGATTGGCCAGGTCCACGACGTAGATTTCCCAGTTGCCGTCCCGGGCAGACATAAAGGCCACCTGGCTGCCATCGGGGGACCAGGCTGGGGCGTTATCGCTGGCGTCGGTGGTCAACCTGGTAGGGTTAGCACCGTTATCATTCATGATGTAAATCCCACAATTGTCGCCCCTTTCATCGCACCCCCGGTGGACGATTTGGTCGCCCTCCGGCGACCAATCGGGTGCTTCTCCCAGACGCAGTTCGATGGGCTCGCCCTCTCCAACGAGCCAACTGACATAGATGCGCCACTGGCGGTCACCTTCTTTGTTGGAAGCAAAGGTGATTCTCTCTCCGTCCCGTGACCAGCTAGGGACGCCATCTTCTATTCGGGTGCCAAAGATGATGTCGGTCATCTCACCGCCCCCGGCGCTTACAGACTGGAGCCCCAACCTGTCCCGTCGCCAGGAATGAAAAACTATCGTCTGTCCATCGGGGCTGAAGGTGGGCTGACTGGCTTCTACCGCCACAGGGGTCAGGCCGCTGCCGTCGGCCTGGACCACGTATATTGTGTAAGCTCCTCCCTCGGCGTCATAGGCAGCAAAAGCAATCTTGCCAACAGTGGAAACAGAGACAGTGGGAGCCACCGTAGCAGTAACGGTAGCAGCAGCAGCGATGGTGGCAGTCGGTGTCGCGGTAGCGGCGATGGCTGGCGTGGGGGCCACAGCAACCTGGCAACGATAGGCCGCGTCATCTCGCTTGGCGATAATGTCCTCGTTGGAATCCAGAGTTACTGCCTGTTCGTATCTTTCCTCGGCCAGACACCAGGCCTCTTCGCTGGCGTAGAGGTCACCGTGATTCAGATAGGCTTCGTACAGGCGTTGCTTGACGTCCTTATACTCTGGCTCTATCTGATAGATGGCCAGAAAGCTCTCAACGGCCCTGACCCAATCGGCTTCCCAATAGTCCAGGCCAGTTAAATACAGGGAGGTCAACTCCCTTTGCACCAGAGCCTCTGGATCTCCAGGTTTCACCTCCAGAGCCCCGTCAAAGCTGCGCAAAGCTTCTTCCAGGCGATCTTTGTCTACCAGGTCCAAAGCCATGTTATAATAACTGGAGAAGAGCATCTCCGTTACATTCTCTCGTTCATAGTAAGGATCAAGGCCTCGCAGTTGCTCCAACTTCAGAGTCGTCTCTATCCAGTTCTGTTGGCTGTAAAGCTCCTGGGCCTGCTGGTAGATGAGATCCGTGGCTTCGTTCCTGGTCTCTGATGTGGGTGTGGCCATAGCTGCGACCTGAGCCCGGACTTCTCGTAGTTTATCGGCGGCTTCCCAATAGTCTGGTGCCAGGCGGAGGGCCTCCCTGAACTCGGCCTCGGCCAGGTTGTAATCGCCCTCTTCGAGATGGGCAAGGCCCCTGTTGTAGCGTTCCTCTGCCTCCTGATGAGCCAGAACCGCCCGTTCCTTAAGGCCCCCGTAAAGCCCCGCCATGCCAACGCCGAGGACGCTCATCAAAATGCAGCCGATGAACAGGCCAAACCCTAACAGCCAGATCCAATGCGGAAATAGTTGCTCCCTGGTCGGAAAAATGGCTACCCGGCCTCTTTCCAGAGCATGAGCATCGTCCTCGCCAATTGTATGTCCACAATGGGGGCAAAATGTGAACCCCTCTTCTATTTTAGCCCCACAACTCTCACAAAGCATTTAGCCTCCGACTCGCCTGTCTAATGGGCGAAGGACCTGGCCT
>SOHZ01000470.1 GCA_004377365.1 Anaerolineales bacterium
GGAGTTCAAGTGTATGCTACTGGGCATCACGGCCAATGCCTACCTCGACTCGCAAATGCAGATGATGTCCGCTTCCGTGCTGACACCTCGTGACGTCGGCATCGGTATCTCACACTCAGGGTTGCATCGTCACACGGCTGAGGCTCTTCGCCTGGCCAGGGCCTCCGGCGCTACAACCATTAGCCTGACCAGCTACCCCGATTCGCCAGTGGCCGCGGAAGCAGATATAGCGTTGTATACCTCGACCTGGGGGTCGCCTTCCCAGGATTCCCCCAGCGTGCGTAACGCCCAACTGGCGGTGGTAGATGTCATCTACGAAGCCATGCTCGTGAAAGGGCGGGAACAGACCCAGGAAAAGCTCAGTCGGGTCGCCAGAGCCATTTCCGAGCACATCACATGACTGAACAGGAGGTGCCACATCGTTGGACACTGAAATCCCACTGATCACTATCGGTGGCACGCCCTATGAGATGGGGCGACAGCACGGGCTCCAGGTGGTGCACCTGCGCCCGCTCATCGTAGAAGCCATCAAAGCCCGCTTCGCCCAGATCAAATCCGACGGTCCCGACGAGCGGTTCGAGTCCCTGGTGCGAGAGACCACCGAGGTACTGCGAGAGGTTGACCCGCCCATCCTGGAGATGATCCGTGGTCAGGCCGAGGCGTTGGAGTTAGATTTCGATATCCTCCTGCGCTATGACCTCGTTTCCTACCTGCGTGAGGATCTGATCACCAGACGCGCAGCGAACTCGGCTGATGAGGGCTGCACTACCTGGGCAGCCGTTGGGTCAGCCACAGCCAACGGTGAGCCCTTGCTGGTCAAGAACAGAGATTACCGCCCCGAGCATTTGCCATTGCAGGTCCTCGCCACGGCTACCCCCGCAGTTGGCTATCGCTATATCTACGGGTCCAGCGCGGGCAGCCCCGGGGTCTTTAACTCGGGGCTGAACGAGAGGGGGCTGGCCATAGCCGACACCAGCGTCCATTCCACAGACATTGGCCCCGGTCTGCCGGATTACTCCCTGATGATGCACATCCTGGAAGAGCACGACACTGTGTGCTCGGCCCTGGATTATGCGAGTTCGGCGCCACGGATGGGACGCAACAACCTTATTCTGGCCGATGCGGGAGGCGATGTGGCCGTTGTCGAGTTGGGATACCATCACTTTGCTATCGTCAAAGCCCGGAACAGCATAGTGGTGAACACCAACCACTTTGTCAGCCCGAGGCTGAAAGAGAGCTTTGTAGATTGCACACCGACCCCCGTGAAGGGCAACTCGTTTCACCGCTACGCTCTCGTGAGGAGAGAACTGGAAGCTGCCCGTGGGAGCATTGACGTGGCTTTGGCCCAACGCCTGATGGCCACCCACGCCGGTCCCCTGGCCTCTATCTGCCGTCACCTGGAACTCGATGGCCGATTGGCCACCATTGCCACAACTATTTACCAACCGGCGCGCCGGGCCTTGAGATTTTGCCACGGTTATCCGTGTCAGAGCTCTTATCAGACCATCACCCTCGACAATGAACAGGGTTTCTTATTCGTTGATTCTCTACCGGACACTTTTCCTCACCCGCTCCCGCCGGATGAGAATCCGGCGCTTTCCGGAGCGCAAAGCGGCTATCTTCGGCCATGAGGAGCGGAAGTTGTATAGACACTCAGTGGAGGACGGTAGACCACAATGGCAAAACTAAGAATAGGCTTGCTAAACAAGAAGCGGGGAAGCTTTGCGATTCAGGAAAAGTTCGTCGGTGCTGATGGCGTCGTTGATGAAACAGACACCGAGGTGGAACATCACGAACGAGCGTTAACTGAAGCTGGCTATAGCGTCTATCAGATCCA
>SOHZ01000012.1 GCA_004377365.1 Anaerolineales bacterium
ACGTGTCTGAAAACTTGATCCACGAAATCGCGAGATTGACGGCCCTGGCGGAGCGTTTTGCCGCTGAGGGACAAATGAGCCTCAACAAGCTGGCGGAAGCGGCCGTTTATGCCCACATCCGCCGCGCCGGCTGGCAATATCGCCCCCAGATCACAACCGATTCGATGCAGGCGGAATTAGCAAGCGCCATACAGGCATTGAAACAAAACGGCGCATCGCCTGATCTCATCACAGCGATGGAAATTGGCCTGCAAGCCTTACAGTCGGAACGGGGCGCCGATTTATTGCGAGAGGAAGCCCCAGACGTCTTTGTTTGTCGCGTGTGCGGGCATACGGCTCTGGGCCAGCCGCCCGAACACTGTCCCGATTGCGGCGCGTGGCCTGGCCAGTTCCGCAAGTTTGTGGCGTTCTTCAACCGAGATAATATCGAGCCGCTAAACCCAACATCTGTGCTTGATTTGCTAGAAGAAAATGCAACCGCATTGGCGCGGCTTGTAGACGGGCTATCTGAAGAAACGATGGATCGCAAACCGGCTGATGGTGGATGGTCTATTCGCGACCATATCGCCCATTTCTACGACACGCAGGGAATGCTGGATACACGTGTTGAGCTGATGCTAACCTATGACAATCCCGACCTGGCGGCAATGGCTGTGTACGAGTTTGCCACCGAAGAGGACCGGCATCCGCCGACAGCGCGAGGCACGCTGGAGGAATTCCGCCAGAAACGGGCGGCCTGTGTTGCTCGTCTGAGAGAACGGCCGTTGCAAGACCTGTACCGGACCGGTCAGCATCCAGAATTTGGCGAATTGACCATTCTGCGCCAGGCGGCTTATATGGCCTTTCACGAGCAGGCCCATTTGCCGGAAATCGAGGCGTTGTGCGGTAGTCACTGAGGCAGAACATGCAACCACCTATTCGTAAAACCACCTTCATCGTCCGCCTCTGGGCGGATGGCGATCCAGCAGACGAGTCCTCGTGGCGGGGTATCGCGGAGCGGGTGGGCACCGAACGGCAGTGCAGGTTTGAGGAGCTTGACGTGTTATTAAACTGGATACGCCATGAAATTGTGATCGTGCAAGAGCAGAATAACCTGCCTCCGGGTCAGTTTCAAGCGTGATTCAGGAAGAAGGGCAGGAGCGGATAACGCCTGTACTCAGATATGGTCTCTCAACATAAGTCAGCCAAGATCACATATCAAGAGAACCTACAAGTCATTCAAGCCTTTTTTGAGAGCCACGACCCTGTGTCCTTCTTTGCTGAGGACGCCGAATTCTACGACATGTCCCAGCCGGAGCCACTGCGCGGCCGCGAGGCCATCGGCGCTATGATGCACATGATGTACCAGGAAGCGTTCTCCGACGCCCGCCCCGAGTCACAGGGCCTGATGGCCGGTGAGAACGCGGTGGTGGCCGAGTTCATCTTCCACGGGAAGAACACTGGCTCCCTGATGGGCGCGCCTCCCACCAGCAAGACCGTGGCCGTGCCAATGATCGCGGTCTACGAAGTCGAGGGAAGCAAGATCCAACGTGCCCGGCTGTACTACGATTCGGCTACGATGGGTCGCCAGTTAGGGCTCATAGAATAACCAAGCAACCTCCGATCCGTAAAGCCCAAACATGTCAAACACCGATTCGGTAACTTGGCTGGTCATCTGGGATACTCGGTTCCAGATGACCAGCCCCTTACCTTTCTGTGAGCACCCTGGGCAAGCATTTCGTTGGATTCAACTTCTTTGAAACGCTCCACCAAACGCTTTGGAAACGCTGCTTGTGGTATACTGTTCTCAGCATTGAGATGAAATTGACAAGAAGGGAGGAACTACTTATGTTTGTGTCAGAGGTAGATGCTCTTGTTCGTCAAGAGCAGTACAAAGACCTGTTGGGAGAGGCGGTACACGAGCGGCTGATCCGAGCCGCCAGGCCCCGGCCAACTGGCAGCGAAGGACTGTATCGGAAGGCTGCTAACTGGCTCGGCATCAAGATGGTGAGATGGGGTTGCAACTTGCTCCGTTCAAACACGATACCAGCGTGCTGCTTGCAGCCCCAGTTGTAACACTGCCGCGCAACGCTCCATCACAACGCAGTCACTTGCCAAAATCGGTCGTTGATAGTATAATGTTCATAGTGATGGGGAAGTGTCGGAATGGGCAGACGAGCGTGATTTAGGATCACGTGGAGAAATCCGTGCGAGTTCAAATCTCGCCTTCCCCATGCCAAAGGGCCACTCTCACCTGTGATGAGAGTGGCCCTTCACGTGCTACAACTTCCTCGGCCAACACTTTCAAGGCGCTGCTATCGGCAGAACTTCCACAGCAACGCCCACATCTATGAACTCGGCAGCCACCCAGCCCTCCTCGCCGCTGTCCACACTGAGTTTCAACCATTCGCCTGCCTCATCTCGCCCCAGCACGTCTACCTCCTGGCCCTCGGCCAGGAAAAGCACCACTTTATAGTCGGTCCCAGGACCGGACCTCATGCGCAGGCCACCGCCGGTGGTGCGTGCAGGTATGGGCACCGTGACCGTGGACACTGGAGTTAGAGCGGCTGTGGCCTCGGAGGGAACCGTTGGCGAGGGCATGGCCGTGGGCGTCAGCTCCGTTATTGGGGTCGCGATGGGTTCCGGTGTAATCACTGGTACCACTTTCAGTTTGCCCCCCACATCTACGAACTCTGAAGCCACCCAACCCTCCTCGCCGCTATCCAGACCAACCTTTACCCAATCGCCCATCTCGTCTCGCCCTAGAACGTTCACCTCGTCACCTTCTGCCAGAGAGGCCGTCACTTCGTAAGCGGTCCCTGGGCCAACTCGCATTTGCAGACCATCGCCTGTGATGCGCGCCCGCGTAGGCACGCTGGAGGTAGCGGCTGGTGAGGGCGCTTCAGTGGCCAGAGAGGTGGCTGTGGGTTCCATGGTTTCGCCTTCAGCAGGCGACGCGGTTGCCTCCACCGTCTCGGCGGTTTCGGGAGAGGCCATGGACGTTGGGGGGATAAGCTGAGATGGTGACAAGGCCAACGTTGGTTGGAGGGTCACGAGCGGCTCGGCCTCACGCCGTGGCCAGAGTGCCGCCCAGCCTCGCTCATCCGACCAGATAGTAAACAGCGTAGCCGGTATGGTGACGCCGCAGAGCCAGACGATCAGCAACAGCAGAAGCAAGAGCCGTAGCTTGCCCCCCGTGCTCAACGAGACCAACCAGAGGGCTGTCCCTAGAACACTCTCTCTGATACTTTGTGTCACATTTTGCGCCGTTTCCGCCAGGCCGACTGTCTTCCGACGCTTAGGCCGTGGAGGTGCTGGAGGAGGGGCAGGGCGAGCATCGGGCAGCGGACGGGCTGGAGGAGGAGCAGGGCGAGCTTCAGGCTGCGGATGGGCTGAAGGAGGAGCAGGGCGAGCTTCAGGCAACGGAGGAGCTTTTTCTTCACCTATCGCTTCCTTCACTCGGGACACACTTTCAAAGCGGGCTACACTGGTCAGGCTTTGAGAGAGGAGTTTGTGTAAGGCCACGCCAACGCTGGGGTATCGCAGAGCCAGTTCATCGAGGTCAGATCGGCGCAGCATCCAGAGTTTGACCTCGGTCACCGCTCGGACTGTCATCTCTCGCTTCTTGGGCATCAGGAGCGCCTTGTCGCCGAACACGTCGTCCCCCTCCAGACGAGCCACTACTTCCACCTGGCCCGATTCGATCAGGTGCAGCGCATCGGTCGGTGACCACTTGACAAAGATTTCCTCGCCCGGCAAGGCCTGTCGCAGCAGCAACCGTTCAGCCACCTCTTGCAGGGCTTCATCCGGTAAGTCAGCGAAAAGCGGGAGCTTCCTCAATCCTTTGGTAGATGGGGTCTCCTCTTTTTTAGAGCTCAGGTAGGCCTGCAAGAGTTGATCCTGGTTGGAACTGATGGTCGGATGTTGAGTAGCCAGATCTTGGAGGGCGTCGCGGCTCAGGGTCCAGACGATGACGTCGGTCCGAGCCTGGGCGGTGGCGGAATAAGGGCTGCCCATGATGACCTCCATCTGGCCCAAGGTGGTTCCCTCTTCTAATTCTTCACCTGCTTCCTTCACCTCAGCCTCTGTGGGTACTAGACTCACGCGACCGGTTTCAAGAATGAACATCATTTCGACCGGGGTGCCGCTTCGGAAGAGAAACTCACCTTGGGGGAACTCTTTAATGCCTAGCACATTCACGACAACGGCCAGTTCCTCCGGGCTCAGATTGGCCAGGATAGGGAGAGGCTTGAGGCGTTTTTCTATCAAGGACGGCTTGAACTGGACGATGGGCGCGCCGAAAGCCAGACTCAGCCTTACGCCCAGGGAGGGGTGCTTCTCAATTAGCTCATTGAGGTCACGGCCCCTCAGAGTCCAAAGCACGACGTCTGATCTGGCCTGCGCTTCCACGGAGCGGGACCGCCCCAGAAGCAAATCCATATCACCCAGCAAACTTCCCGCTCCAACACTGCCAATGACTGCCCCTTCATCGGTTGACAGTTCAACCGACCCCGACTCGATTAAATACATCTCATCAACAGGGAGGCCGGTAGTAAAGATCACGGTGCCCTGGTCATGCTCTTGGCGACGCAGCCGTCGGATGATCTCATCCCTCTCCTTCTTAGAGAGACGACTGAAGAGAGGTACAGCTTCGATTAGCGACTCTAACTTTAGGTCCATGTTTTCAATTATCCTTTGAAAGAAAGTGGGATCCTGCTCCAGCGAACGAGGTTATTATAACAGATTTCACCCATGTTGACAAAAAGTGCTTCAGACTGAGTTGGGAAGCTCTGTCTGCTGAAGAAGGGCTGCCATTTTGCCTTTTCCACAAGTTGCTGTATAATAATCGCCGCGTAAACTAGCGCGTGTGCGGGTTTTGTGCTATAATGGCAGCGGTGAAGCCACAGCGAACCGCGCTACCTGTACCGCCTGCACCGCAATCACTACTGCCGTGCAGGAGTTGTGTAACAGTGGTAAAGGAGAAAGGGTTTTGAAAGTTACTGCGGAGAGACTTGAGAACTGTCAGGTTGAGTTGACTATTGAAGTTGATGAGGAACGGGTGGAGCAGGGGTTGCGGCGTGCGGCGCGGCGCGTTTCCACACGGAGGCGTATTCCCGGCTTCCGACCGGGTAGAGCCCCCTACGACACTGTGTTACGTTTGTTTGGCAAGGATGCTCTATACCAGGAAGCTTTAGATGACTTGGGCCAGGCTGTCTTCAAGGAAGCCATGGAGAAAGAGGGCGTCGAACCTTTTGCCCAGGCCGAACTGATGGACGTCCAGTTCGAGCCACTGGTTTTGAAGATGGTGGTGCCTGTAGCCCCTATCGTTGAACTGGGGGACTATCGCCAGTTGCGGCTCACCCCGCCCGAAGTGACGGTCAGCGACGAGGACGTCGAAGCTGCTCTCAAGCACATCCAGGCACAACATAGCCAGTGGCAGCCAGTTGAACGGCCTGCCCAACTGGATGACCAGGCTATTGTAGACATCGAGAGCACGGTCGAGGGGGAGGTGGTTCTCAGCAATCAGGAACGAGCTCTCCTCTTGAAGGCAGAGTCCTCTTATCCCCTGCCTGGATTCAACGAGCAAATAGTGGGTATGATCATCGGCGAGGATCGAGAGTTTGACCTGACCTATCCAGAGAATCTGGCCAACGAGAAGCTAGCAGATAAAGAGAGCCACTTCAAAGTCCACCTCCACGATCTCAAGGAACTGGTGTTGCCAGAGCTGGACGATGATTTGGCCAGGACCGTTGGCGATTTCGAAACCTTTGACGATCTGAAGGCCAAAGTACGTGAGGGCTTGCAGGCTGAAGCTGAACGGGAGGCTGAGAGCCGTTTCACCAGTGAGGTCTTGACCGCCACGGTGGAAAGAGCCCACATAGAGTTTCCCCCGGTTCTGCTGGAACGTGAACTGGATAGTCTTTTGGAAGAGCAAGATCGGGCCTTGAGGCGAGAGGGCTTGAATCTTGATAACTGGTTGGAGATAAATAAGAAAAGCAAAGAAGAATATCGAGACGAATTACGTCCCCGGGCTGTGGAGCGCCTGAAACGGGGATTGGCCCTGGGAAAGGTGGTCGAGTTGGAGGGTATCACGGTCGAGGAAGAGAAGGTCGAGGCCCAGATTGAGCGCATGAGTTCGTCCTTTGGCGAGCAGGCCGACAAGGCTCGCGAAGTCTTTTCCTCACCGGATAACATGCGTTCCATTGCCTCGGACCTATTGACCAACAAGGCCCTCCAACGCTTGGCGGCCATCGCCAGGGGCGAGGTGGAGGGCGAGATAGATGAGGTAGATGAGACAGGGCCAGAGGATGCCCAGGCTTCAGAAGTCCAGGTAGAGATTCCGCTCCCGGCGGAGGACGAAGAGGCTGTAGAACTTGACTCAGCGGAGGATAGTGAGACTGACCCTGCTGACTAGACGTTGGAGGGTCACTATTTTGTCGCCGTGAGTTGCTAGAAAGGAGTGACACTATGAGCGGTTTGATTCCCATGGTTATTGAGAGCACAGGGCGCGGTGAACGGGCTTATGACATCTACTCTTTGCTGCTCAAAGAAAGGATTATCTTCCTGGGTACGCCCATAAGCGATCAGGTGGCCAACCTGATGGTGGCTCAACTTCTTTTTCTGGACCGCGAGGACCCTGAGAAAGAAATATCTCTCTACATCAATTGCCCCGGTGGCGAAATCTACCCCGGTCTGGCCGTCTACGATACCATGCAATTGATACGAGCTCCGGTCTCCACCATTGCTGTGGGCTGGACGGCCAGTTTGGGCACCGTCCTCCTGTCGGCTGGCGCCAAGGGCAAGCGCTATGCTCTGCCCCATGCCACCATCCACATGCATCCGGCCGGTGGCGCGGCCCGTGGCTATGCCCCTGACGTGCGCATCCAGCTCAACGAGTTGCTGCGGGTTGAAGACCTGATCAAAAATCTCTTGGCCCAACACACCGGCCAGAGCCTCGAGCGCCTGGCCAAGGATTTCGACCGTGACTACTTTATGGATGCCAGGGAAGCTGTGGAATACGGCATCATTGATGAAGTGCTAAGCAGCCCTGGTGAGAAAGAGGAGGGAGCAGACCAGGATGGCAGCTAGACACAGTCAGGGTAACATCCAATATTGCTCGTTTTGTCGGCGAACACAGGATGAGGTCAACCGTCTGATCGCCGGTCCCGACGAGGTCTTTATTTGCGATGAATGTGTGGAGTTGTGTCAGGAGATCCTGGCGGAAGACCAACCTGCGCTGCCTCATGAGCTCTTCACCGCTAGAATTCTCTCGCCCAAGGAAATCTACGAGCGTTTGAATGAATATGTCATCGGTCAGGATCGAGCTAAGAAGGTCCTGTCTGTGGCCGTTTACAATCACTACAAACGCATACTGGCTGAGGGCAAGGTTGATGATGTGGAGTTACAAAAGAGCAACATCCTGATCATTGGACCCACGGGGTGTGGC
This sequence comes from Anaerolineales bacterium, assembly GCA_004377365.1. Taxonomy (GTDB): domain Bacteria; phylum Chloroflexota; class Anaerolineae; order E26-bin7; family E26-bin7; genus E26-bin7. The sequence continues at coordinate 7,427 of SOHZ01000012.1, forward strand.
AAAACCCTTCTGGCTCAAACCTTGGCCAGAATCCTGGACGTCCCCTTCTCCATCGCTGACGCCACGGCCCTGACCGAAGCGGGCTATGTGGGAGAGGATGTGGAGAACATTCTCCTCCGCTTAATCCAGGCCGCTGATTACGACATCGCTCGGGCTGAGCGAGGCATCGTTTACATAGATGAAATTGACAAGACGGCTCGTAAGACCGGCGATAATCCTTCCATAACTCGCGACGTTTCCGGCGAAGGCGTACAGCAAGCGCTGCTCAAGATCATCGAGGGCACGGTGGCCAATGTCCCCCCTCAGGGCGGGCGCAAGCATCCGCACCAGGATTTCATCCAGCTCGATACCACCAATATCCTCTTCATCTGTGGAGGGGGCTTTGACGACCTGGACAGAATCGTAGCTGAACGGGTCGGCGCCAGGGGTACGGTAGGGTTTGCCAAGGGGACGGAGGGTCAAAAGAATCGGGAACTGACTTCGGCTGAGCTATTGCGCCAGGTCATTCCCGATGATTTGCTGCAGTACGGCTTGATCCCAGAGTTCGTGGGACGTCTACCGGTGACGGTCAGTGTTGAGCCCCTCGATAAGGAGACGATGGTCGCCATATTGACCGAGCCCAAAAATGCCATCGCCAAGCAGTTTCAGCGCCTCTTCTCTCTAGACAACGTGGAATTGATATTCACTGACGAAGCCCTGGAGATGGCAGCCGAGGAAGCCTTGAAGCGCAAAACCGGAGCCCGGGGACTCAGGACCATCATCGAGGAGACCCTATTGGATGTGATGTACGAGATACCCTCGCGGCGTGACATCAAAAAATGTGTCATCAAGGCTGAGACCATCCTGGATAAGGCAGGTCCTCTGCTCTTGACCCGGTCGGAGCATCCTGTGGTCTGGGACTTGGAGGAGACAGCTTAGTTTTGTGTCAGGGAGACCGGAGAGGCGGCTCCGGTATCTCCCGCATCTGGATCGTGGGAAATAAGCGAGAAGGGGGGTAGGCTTCTTCTTTCAAGAAGAGACTACCCCCTTCCTTATGCGCCTGGGCAGAGTTACTCCTGGGGCAAGATGACGACTTCTACCTTCCCCTGGAGTCGGTCGTGGAAGCGGCGGGCGTCTTTGATAGTGCCAGCCACACCCGCGCCGTAGTGCATGGGAATGGCTACCTGAGGCCTGATCTTCTGGGCAGCCTGGACGGCCTCGTCGACAGTCATAACGTATTTGCCGCTCACTGGCAGCAGGGCGATGTCAACCTGAATGCCGTCCATCTCAGGGATGAGATCGGTGTCACCGGCGTGGTAGATGCGTTTGTCTCCCACGGTGAAGATGAAACCGACATGACCGGCTGATTGCGGGTGGAAGTGCTTGTTCACATTGTAGGCCGGTACGACCTCGATGGAGGTATCGCCCACAGTCAGGCTATCTCCTGCTTTGACAACGCGCACGTCGCCTTTGAGTTGGCGGGCTGCGGCGGCGATGGTGACGATAGCCGTGCCCTCTTTGCTGATCTTGGCCACATCATCGGGCGAGCAATGGTCATAATGATCGTGGGTGATGAGGATCAGGTCCGCTCTGGGGGGCTTGGCACTGAGATTCCAGGGGTCAACGTAGATAGTCGCCTTGCCATCAATCTTGAAGCCATCGTGACCTAGCCAGTGGATGTTCTCTATCATATTTCTTTCACCTCCGATGATGGTTAGAGCCCTCTCGGAAAAGGGTAGTAGTCCAACTACCACTGTTGCGGTACAGGCACGTTGAGCGCCATTCAGCCATTTGGCTGATCTCACGACAAAGCCCAAAACGGCCAATTGCATCGGCCTGCTACCCGTCAAAGAATTCTTTGCTCGACCCTTCGTTAAGCTCAGGACTCCGCTTTCCGAGAGCCCGGTTAGCCTGCGACATCGGTGCCCTACCTCCGCCGCAAGCGACGGACATAGAACCGATGATCTACTAGAAAAGCGTATAGATGAAGGGTGCTACGGCGGAAGCTTGGGCGAAGATGAGCAGCAATCCAAAAAGGATCAACACTGTGACCATCGGGATGAGCCACCAGAGCTTGCGTCGCCAGAGAAAGACGAAAATCTCGCCGACAATGCCCAACTTGGCAAGGGTTTGTCTCGCGACTCGCATTAAAGTCTCCTCCTTTTCCAGGAAATGATACTACAAGTATAACACTTTCTAGAGACTCCGTCAATTTCTGCGTTACAATTTGATTTGTTGCCTCTGCTGTGGTATACTTTTCATAACTAGGCCAGAGAAACCATCTTGATGAAACGCTATTCGAAGCGCCTTTGATAAATAATGGTGTTTGAGAGCTGAGGAGAGTGGATCATGGATATGCCTCTGAACGTTCAGGAAATCGAAGCCGCGCCAGCCCCCCAGCCTTTTGAGCCGCACATGCCCAAATCCATTGAGGGGACAGGGCTGACGCTGGGCTTTTTAGCTGACCTGGCTATAAAGATAATGTACTTTGAAGGCTATATTTCAGGTTATGAGATCGCCGAGGCGATGAAGCTACCTTACTCCGGAGTAGTGGATGAGGTACTGGAATTTCTAAAGCGAGAGCAGTTCTGTGAAGTCAAGGGAGCTGGCGGCTTGGGGGAATCAGCATACCAGTACGTCATCTCATTAAAGGGAAGTGAGAAGGCACGGGAGGTACTGGACCGAGGCCAATACGTCGGTCCAGCACCAGTGCCCCTCGAGGATTATACGAATGCTTTCCACAAACAACCCTTGCAGAACGTAGCTATCCATAAAAGGGTCGTGCTCCAGGCCCTCTCACATGTGGTCCTCAACGAACGAATTTACAGACAACTGGGGCCGGCTGTGAATTCAGGCCGTTCGGTTTTTCTTTACGGGCCGCCAGGCAATGGCAAGACAACCATCGCTGAATCCATCGGAATGATGATATTCAGAGACAATATCTACGTACCCTACGCTGTTGAGGTGGATGGTCAGATTATCAAGGTATTTGACAGTATCAATCATAGGCCGGTAGAAGGAAATAGAGAAGCGAGTTCATCCAAAAGGGGGAACAAGACTGACAGGCGATGGGTCAAGATTCATCGGCCATTCATAGTTACCGGTGGTGAACTCACATTAGAAGGCCTGGATCTGGTCTACGACAGTTCGTCCAAATTCTATGAGGCTCCTTTCCAGATGCGAGCCAACGGTGGGATGTTTCTCATTGATGACTTTGGACGTCAGCAGGTACGGCCTCGCGACCTCTTGAACCGCTGGATTGTGCCTCTGGAAAAGAGGGTGGATTTCCTGACCTTGCATACCGGTCGGAAGATCGAGATCCCCTTTGATGTGTTGATCGTCTTCGCCACCAACCTGGCTCCGACGGACCTCGTTGATGAGGCTTTCCTGCGCCGTATCCGGCACAAGATCGAAATTCGCGATCCTTCCTTTGAAGAATACCGTGAGATTTTCAAGCGTGTCTGTGCCTACAAAGGAGTACCCTACGACGATAAGGCTCTGGCTTACCTTTTGCAGGAACATTACATCAAGCCCCAAGTGCCGATGCGGGCCTGTCATCCGCGTGATATCATTGATCAGTTGATTGACATCGCGCGCTATCAGAACAGGCCGCCCGTTCTGACCAAGGATCTGATTGACCAGGCCTGCGAGGCTTATTTTGTGGAGCTGTGACGCAGCAGTAAGTAGATATAAGACCCGAGTACGGAATAAGCGCCCATCCGTTTGCCTTTTTGGGCGACATGGTGTAAAATAGCAAACGTCAATTGCATAGCCAGTTCTCCGAGCCTCATGGCCTAAGGGCACCTCGCCGCTGAGGGCCTATGGCCTGTGGCCGCAGTGGACTGCCAACGGCCTCCAGAGATTGGCCGGCTTGAGCGAGAGTTCACGTGGGTGAAGGTCCCGCCGAAAGTCAGCCCAGTTCCCGCCTCCGTTGTCTGTCCCAACGGTATCGGTGGAAACGCCGGTGCCCCCCGTTATTTGGAAAGGGGAAAGTTGGCCTGAGTTTTGTGACAGGTTGCCGGCCTCTCCTTTCGGGGAGAGGCCGGTTTTTTGTGACGCATATTGCTAATCATTTACCAGTATTGCGGTACAGATCGGGAATGAGGAGAGACATGATGATAGAAGAGATCAAAGCAAAAATTAAAAGCTCGCTGGTCAATGGGCAATTACCGTGTACCGTGGCCCACGTCATTGCCTATGAGTTCGGTGTGAAGCCTTTGCAGGTGGGCCAGACAGCCGACGAGATGGAAGTCGCCCTTTCCTTGTGCCAACTGGGTTGCTTTGGCTACGGCCCTAAAGCTGAAGGGAAAAGCAAGATTCTGCGCCCGACGACCAAAAAAGACGAGAAACTCATGGAGCGCCTTCGCTCAATAGTCGTCGAGGGGAGCATACCGTGCATCAGCCTGTGGCAGATCGCGGCCGAATTTGGCCTGGAGCGGCTGGCAGTGAGTAACGCTGCCGAGACTCTAGGGCTAAAGATCGGACCCTGCCAGTTGGGATGTTTCTAACGAATCGGCGAATCACGAACAATGCCTTATCTAGACAATTTCAACCGGCCCATCAGCTATCTGCGGATTTCGATCACTGACCGCTGCAACCTGCGCTGTGTATACTGTATGCCGCCGGAGGGAGTGTCGTGGCGCTTGCACCATGAGATCTTGCGCTACGAAGAGATCGAGCTCATCGTTCGGGCAGCAGCTTCCCTGGGCATCAGCAAGGTCCGCCTGACAGGCGGCGAGCCGCTGGTCCGCCTGGGCTTTGTAGAGTTCGTGCGTATGCTGGCCCGTATCCCCGGCATTGACGATCTGGCTATGACCACCAACGGCACTCTTCTGGCAGAGTACGCGGCGGAACTGGCCCAGGCGGGGCTGAAGCGGGTCAACGTCAGCTTGGACACCCTGCAACCTGAGCGGTTCCGTCAGATAACACAGCGGGGGGAATTCGCCACAGTATTCGAAGGTATCTATGCTGCCAGAGAGGCGGGTCTCGTGCCCCTGAAGCTCAATACTGTGGTGGTGCGGGGTCTCAACGACGATGAGGTGGTAGACCTTGCCCGGCTGACTCTGGAGGGCGATTGGCACGTGCGCTTCATTGAATGGATGCCCCTGGGAACCAACGCCGCCTGGGCAAGTGATGGCTACGTTTCCGTGGGCGAGGTGCGCCGCCGGATCGAGGATGCTTTGGGCGAGCTCATGCCAGCCAAAGTGGGGGTTGGCAACGGCCCGGCCAGGTACTATCGCTTCCCCGGAGCGGTGGGGACCATTGGCTTCATCAGCCCGATCAGTGAGCACTTCTGCTACCAGTGTAACCGCTTGCGCCTCACCGCCGACGGTCGCCTGCGCCCCTGCCTGCTTTCCGATTACGAGATTGACCTGCGCACCCCTCTGCGCCAGGGGGCTGACCTGGCAGAAATCAGGGAGCTGCTCATCCGCTCCATAGGGGCCAAGCCGGAGCGCCATCACTTGGATGAAAGTGTTTCCCCAAGAGAGAGGGCCATGTCGGAGATTGGAGGCTAAGCAAGACCCTAAGGGTTTTAGAAACCCTTAGGGTATGTCTTGCAAAGTTGACAAAAAGCCGAATTTGCGCTAACATAGTACTAACAGCACGACGGAGAGAACCTGATTCCCAGAGGGGTCAGACAAGCTCACCCCGCACTGTTGCGCCGCAGGGGAGAGCCTTCGTCGCCTTTGAGATAGTGCGACGAATTTTTTTCTTTAGGTTGAGCCCGCACACGTGCGCGGAAAGGAGACTTTTTTGAGCGAAATAGCCCCAGTCGTCGGCACCTTGATCGGGGTGGCGGTGCTCTTTGATTTCGTGAACGGCTTTCACGACAGCAGCAACGTGGTGGCCACCATCATCTCCTCGCGAGCCATGTCTCCACGCATGGCGCTTGCTCTCAGCGCGGTGGCTCATTTCTGCGCCCCGTTCCTTTTCGGCGTGGCGGTGGCCACCACCATCGGCCACGACATTGTGGATCCCACCACCATCACCATCAGCGTGATCCTGGTTGCTCTCTCAAGTGCCATTATCTGGAACCTGGTCACCTGGTTCCTCGGTATCCCCTCCAGTTCGTCCCACGCTTTGATCGGCGGGATTGTGGGGGCTGTGAGCGCAAACTCTGGGCTGAGCACGATCAAGATGACAGGCCTGGAAAAAGTGCTCGTGGCTCTTTTCCTCTCACCTATCCTGGGTCTACTGATCGGGTACCTCTTTATGAAACTGGTCCTCTTCCTGGCGCGAGGGGCCTCCCCCAAAATCAACTGGCTTTTCAAACGCTTGCAAATCGTGACCTCTCTGGCTTTGGCTCTGAGCCACGGCACCAATGACGCTCAGAAGACGATGGGCATCATCACTATGGGGCTGGTCACCACCGGCTACCTGCCGCATTTTATCGTCCCCTGGTGGGTCATTCTAGTCAGCGCCCTGGCCCTCTCTTTGGGCACGGCTCTCGGGGGTTGGCGGATCATCAAGACTCTAGGAACCAAGATATACAGGATCAGGCCCATCCATGGCTTTACCTCTCAAGCTACTTCGGCTCTTGTCATCCTGGGGGCGGCCCTTCTGGGCGGACCGGTCAGCACCACCCATGTGGTCAGTTCGGCTATCATGGGCGTGGGCTCGGCGGAGAGACTCTCTAAAGTGCGCTGGGGAGTAGCCGGCAACATTTTCACCGCCTGGGTGGTCACTATTCCAGTCACTGCTCTAATGGCTGCCCTGTTCTGCGTGTTGCTGAATTTCTTTCGATAGGCATAGGAGGAGATAGAAGATGGGTTGGAAGGATTTATTCAAACCGCGACAGGACAAGTTTCTGCGATTGCTCACAGAGCAGGCAACAAAGACCTTGGAGGGCATGGAGGCCCTGGAGGACTATATGAAGAATGCCGATGAGGACGCAGCCAGTCGGGTTACCAGAGCTGAGAAAGAGGCTGACGAAATGCGACGCATCCTCATTGACGAGTTGCTCCATACCTTTATTACTCCCATTGACCGGGAGGACATCTTTGCTCTCTCTCGGGCTATTGACGACATCATTGATTACGGCTACACTACCGTTGATGAGATGGAGATTCTGGATGTGGATCCGAATCCCCATTTGCAGCACATGGTCTCCAAGCTGCGGAAAGCTGCGGAGGAGATCCAACTGGGCGTCCTGCGCTTGGAGGACCACCCCAACGTAGCCAACGATCATGCTGTGCGAGCCAAGGCTCTGGAGAATCAGGTGGAGCAGATATACCGGGAAGCCATCGCTGATCTTTTCAGGGGACCTACTAAGAATGTAAAACAGGTCGTCAAGATGTTGAAGCTCAGGGAGATTTACCGCCATCTCAGCAACTGCGCCGACAGGGGCGACGAGGCAGCCAATATCATCGGAGACATTGTGGTGAAAAGGACTTGATCCAGCGCCGACTATGGGGGCCAGGGATACAAGTTAGGGTTGGGAACCCGCCCTATGCATACACAAAGAGCCACTCACCGATTGGTGTGAGTGGCTCTTCTTCAGTTGAGACCCCTGCAGAGAGGAGCCCGCGAGAAAGGGCAAGCTGGTTGCAATAGGTAAAGACCTCTTCACTGCCCCGCCAGCCCCAATTCGTCGGCTATCCCCTGCATGGCTTCCAGGACAATGGCGATATGCTCGCTCAACTCCACGCCCAACTCGGCTGCCCCCTGCTCGATGTCCTGGCGGTTCACTCCTGCGGCAAAGGCTTTGTCCTTCCACTTTTTCTTGACTGATTTGACCTTGACGTCCATGATGCTCTTGGATGGTCGCACCAAAGCCACGGCCACGATGAGGCCCGTCAGTTCGTCCACGGCGAAGAGAGCCTTTTCCATCAAGCTGTCACGGCGGAGGCCGCTGTAATCAGCGTGGGACTGCATGGCGTGGATAAACTCCTCGGGCCAACCTCGCTCGCGCATGATCCTGGCTCCTTCAGTGGTGTGCTCCGGCACAGTGGAAAACTTTTCGTAGTCAAAGTCGTGGACGAGTCCCACAATGCCCCACTTCTCTTCATCCTCGCCAAACTTTCGAGCGTAGGCTCGCAAGGCTGCCTCTACGGCCAGAGCGTGCTTGATGAGGTTAGGATTCTTGGTATATTCAGTCAATAGCTCCCAGGCCTGTTCTCGGTTCATGGTCTATCTATTACCTCCTTGATGTGATCCCTGGTATTATACTACTTTTTTGGTTTGGACTCAACTGAGAGGGAACGGTCAAAGTGGGTTGTGTTGACTGATGGTCAAGTGCGTGATATACTATGTCTGCGATGACCAAAGAGCATTTTTGTGGTATAATTGGATAGTGAGCCTTTCTCTATAAAGGCGGCCTGGAGAGAGGCTGAGCAGAGATGCCGATCAGCAGACGGAAAAGGCTATTGAGGACAGGGCAAGAGGTAACGAGAGCGATGAAAGAGATGATTCTGGTAGTCGAAGACCATCCGGACATGACAGCCGTCCTCAAACTCGCTCTGGAGATGGAAGGCTATCAGGTTTTGGCCGCGGCCGATGGTCTGGAGGCCCTGCGGATTCTAGAGAGGCTGACGCCGGACCTCATCGTAGCCGATATTATGATGCCACGCATGAACGGCTATGAGCTCTACGAGGCAACCCATCAAGACAATAGGTGGCTCTCTATCCCTTTCATCTTCCTGACGGCCAAGACTGATAAGGAGGACATCAGATTGGGCAAGGAGATGGGAGCTGATGACTATCTGGTCAAACCCGTTGAAAAAGAAGACCTGATAGCAGCCATACGCGGCAAGCTGAAGCGAGTCACAGAGTTGAAAGCAGCGGCCGAGGCTGCGCAAGAGGGTCTCGAAGGCCCTGCACCAAAAGGTGCCTTGAAGACGGGTGAACTGATCATGGATCTGGACAGACACGTCGTCACCGTCAAGGGACAACCAGTCCATTTGACTCCTACAGAGTTCGAGTTGTTGGCCTGTCTGGCCAACAACTTGGACTTTGTAGTCTCGTGTCAAGAGTTGGTCAAGCAGGTCCATAAGTACCATTGCAACGATGAAAGCGAAGCCCGCGAAATCATCAGGCCCCACATTAAGAACCTGCGACGCAAAATTGAGCCCGATCCAACCCACTTTACCTACATCGTCAATGTACGCGGGGTAGGCTACAAGCTGGTGTCCCATCTATCCTTGTAAATCTCTTTTGACTGGAGTTTCTTCTCTTCCCTCCACAACGATGCACTGCCCTCAATGTCCCTACCACGCCTTCTTCACACAATTTCCCCACGAAATTCGTTTACATGTTGGGCCAAATTATGATACATTTTATGTGGTTAGGTCACAGGAGAGAAAGTGATAGTGGCGAATAAAGAACAACTCTGGGCCCGCCAACTGACGGCTCTTAACACCATCGCTGTCGCCGTGAGCCAGTCACTGGAGTTGGAGCACATAATCAAAGTCGCCCTGGCCGAGACAATGCGGGCCTTGGAGGTTGAATTTGGGGGGGTCTATTTGCTGGAGGGAGACAGGTTGATTCTCAAATGTCACGCTGGCCTGTCTGACGAGTTTGTCAATCAAAACAAGGAACTCGATCTGGAACCGTGGACCACTCAGAAGACTTTGGTCAGGGAGAGACTGGATGAAGGGCCCAAGGAGATGGATGAACGGAGGAAAAGGGAGGGCATTCAAAGTTGGATATCCGTTCCCCTCGCAAGCAAAGAAGAGTTCATCGGATGCCTGGCCCTGGCCAGTCGAGACCTGGATCGCTTTGGGGCTCCCAAAGTTCAATTCATAGAGACCGTCAGTCACCAACTCAGCGTAGCTGTTGAGAAAGCCCGCCTGCTCAACTTTGCTCACGGGCAGGAAAATGGGCTCACCAGAACCTATAAACAGGCCGAGCGCTATGCTGGGGACCTGAAGAAGGTCTCTGAGCAAGAATGGATACGATCTTCGCAACTGGAAGCACTCAATGCCGTTATAGCCGCAGTAGGTGAACCATTGGGCCTGAACACGGTTCTGAGAGAGGCCCTGGATAAAGTCATGGAGGTGATGAAAGTCGAAGCTGGCATGGTCCTTTTGGTAAATGAGCAAGGAGAACTGATCCCTGCCATTTACCAGGGGCTGCCTCGGGAGATAGTAGAGATGTCGCCGCCGACAAAGGTCGGTGAGGGCTTATTGGGAAAAGTAGTCCAGTCAGGCGAACCGATGGTGATGGATAACATATCAGCCGATCCAGAAGCCATGACCGGAGTCGGAGGGGAAAGGCTCAAAGCCTGGGTCAGTGTACCATTGACCGCGAAGGACAAGGTGTTGGGAACGCTTGATATCTTTACCAGAAAGGAGCGCCTCTTCACCTCACAGGATGTCCAGCTCTTGAGATCCATCGGTAGACAGCTCGGTGTGGCCATCGAGAACGCCAGACTGTATGAGGAGACTCAGCGTCGAGTGCAAGAGTTGGCTTTTCTCCACGAGGCTGGCCGCACCATGACTTCCAGCCTGGACCTGGAGCAAGTCCTAACGACGGTTATGCAAGAGGCCACTGATGTGCTCAAGGTAGAAGCCGCCTCTGTTCTGTTGCTTGATGACAAAGATAAAGAGTTGGTCCTACAAACTGTGGTCGGAGCACGAGCAGAGAAGGTGAAGGGCCTCAGATTGCCACTGGGGCAGGGCATCGCCGGATGGGTAGCACGGGAAGGCCAGCCGTTGCTGGTGCCCGACGTAAGGGAAGACCCTCGCTTCTACTCTGGTATTGACGGTGCCACCGGTTTCGTCACCAGGTCGGTCCTCGCCGTCCCACTGAAGGTTAAAGGGAAAGTGATCGGGGTGATCGAAGCTGTGAACAAAACCGAGGGTGATTTCAGTCAGCCGGATGTGGAACTGTTGTCTTCTATGACCCAGTCAGCGGCTATAGCTATCGAGAATGCCCGGCTGTACGAGGCCATCGAGGAATACAGCAGGACCCTTGAGGAGAAGGTCATCCTGCGGACCCGCAACCTGGCCGAAGAAAAGAGCAAATTGGATGCCATCCTGCACAACATCGCCGGCGGGCTGCTCGTAGTAGACACCGAAGAGCGGCTGATCCTGGCCAATCCGGTGGCTGCCAGGGTGTTGGGATTCAAACTGGAGGAAGCCATCGGCCACAAAATAGGGGAAGTGTTAGGCCCTCTATTGAAAGGTTTCATCTCCGACCTGATTCACCAGCCTGACCCCGTATCGCCGACCACTCTGGAAATCCCCGACCTCACCCAGATTGGCCTCGTCAGGTGCTGGGAACAGAAGGATTGCCAACATTCCGACTGCCCGGCCTACGGAAAAGCAGAAGCCCGCTGCTGGTCCATCCCAGGGACACGATGCAGCCAAGCTGACCCTTCGCCCCTTCGGCAGGGCCCTTCGACAAGCTCAGGACAGGACTCAGGACGGCGCTCAGGACAAGCTTTGCTCAGGACAGGCCCTTCGACTCCGCTCAGGACAGGCCCTTCGACTCCGCTCAGGACAGGCCTGGTGGCACCGGAGGAGTCGGCCTCTGAGAAAACGGGAGATTGGCATCCATTCGATTGTCCTTTCTACAGCAATCTGCCCAGGCTATCCATCGAAACCCGTGCTTCCACAGTGGAAGACGAACGAGGGGAAGTACTGGGCACGGTCATCGTGATGCGTGACATCACCGCACTGAAAGAGATGGACAGACTCAAGACCCTGTTTGTCTCCAACGTCTCCCACGAGCTGCGCACCCCCATCACTATCATCAAGTTGACTGTTTCCAATTTGTTGCAATACTACGCTCGCCTCGACGGCCAGAAGAGGACAGAACTACTGGAGATAATCAAGAGGCAAGCTGACATCTTGCATAGGCTGATAGAAAACATCCTTACCCTCTCGCGCCTGGATGCGGGTAAAATCTTTTTGGAAAAGGTAGAGTTTGACCTGGCTGCCTTCTGTCGGACTCTGCTGGCCGAGTTCGCCCTGGCTGCCGCAGAGAAGGATATATCTTTGGACGATGATTTGCAGGAAGGTACGACTGTATGGGCTGATCAAGGGCGGATAGGGCAGATGGTACGAAACCTTTTAAGTAATGCTATCA
>SOHZ01000028.1 GCA_004377365.1 Anaerolineales bacterium
CGTTGCTTTGGAAACTGAGCCTCTTGCCACCCCTTTTCTTGACAAGGCAACGCTTTTCGCGCTCCGGCCGCCAGCCTTTGGCCCAGCCCGGCGATTTACATAGGGACTTTGGCAATTGGGTCATGTCCCGACGTGACAATTGATTCGCTCCAAGGCAGCGCCTAAAGGCCTTTATGTGGCAAGATGCTGCTGCAGGATTCATAATCCCGATTATGGATACTACATCCATTTCTACTCTCACATCAAGCGGTGCAAATCATTCCCCAAACAGATCCACTTTATCCGCAGCCGCGCTCTTCTTCCCCGCCCGCGCCCCCATTGCTTTGTAGAACGCCTCGTCGTACTGGCGGGTGCGGACCTGAATGGGCATGGGCAGGGCGTGGCCCATGACCAGGATCTGCTGGCGGGTGTCCAGGCTCTCCAGGGCTCCACGCACGAAGCTGCGGCCACTGACCCCGGTCAGCACGGCCTCGATGTCCCGCTCCTCGGTCAGCTTGCCCGAGACCCGGGTGCCCAGTTGCGACATCACTTCGGCGTCAATGCTGCTGGGCCGCTGGTCAATGACCATCAGCGTCACGTTATACTTGCGCAGCTCGCGGGCGATCTGGCCAAAGATGGTCTGCCGGGCCACTGTCGGGTTCAGGAACTTGTGGGCTTCCTCAATGGTGATCATCAACGGTCGGGGCTGGTCAGCCGGGTCCCTGGTCTCCTCGTAGCGCTCCACCTTTTCCTGGTACTTGCGGCGGATGCGGCGGGTGACAATGTTGGCCACCAGCATATAGTCCAGGGGACGGTTGTGCCGTCCGAATTGCAGCACGATGTGCTTCCCCTTGTCCAGAGCGGCCACCATCTCGTCAATGACGCTGAAGGGGGCTTTATCCATGACGTATGCCAGCCGCCCCACGTCCCTGAGCTTGCGCTGTAGGGCTTCGGTCGCTCCTTGATGAGCTACTTTCTCCTGGCAGAAGGCGGCGATGTCGCCGGTGGACATGGTCAAGAGCTTTCGCAGCCAGTCCGCGCCGTAAGTGTCCTGGAGGAGCCCCACCGTAGCCCGGGCTGTGGGGGTCAGGTCCAGTTCCTCAGCCAGGAGCATCACGTCCCCGGTCTCAATCTGGTTCAGGCCAATGCGCAGGACGACGTCTACCTGGCGCCCGGCCCGCGCCGCCGATTTCTCGTCCAGGGTGTAGACCATTACCTGGCTGCCAAAGATCTGACGCAGGCCTTTGACCCAGGTGCCGTCCTCGGTTTGCTTGTCGAAGGCGTATTCCGAGTGCATGTCAAAGACGAGATTGACCGCCGCCTTGGCTTTGATAACGCCTGAAAGGAGGATGCGGGCCAACATGCTCTTGCCCGTGCCCGACTGGCCGAAGATGCCGCTGGAGCGTTCCACCAACCGCTCCAGGTTGAGGCAGATGGGGATGTCCATGGTCAGCGGTGTGCCCATGGCAAAGCTCATCCCTTCCTCGGAGCCAAAAACGGTGGCAAAGTCCATCTCGTCGGCCTCGCGCAACTCGGCAAAGTGCATGGGAATGGTGCGCACCGGCTGGACGCCGCTGGTTTCAGCGGCGAATTCGTATTCGCCCACTTTCTCCAGCATGAGCATGGGCTTGACCTGGATGGTGGCATAGGTGTTGGTGCCCACCAGGGCCCTGGCGATGAAAGGCGAGGCATCCCGCGGCGGGTCAGCCAGCAGCCTGGCGTCGGTGGCCCGCAGTTGCATGTCGGAGATCATGCTGAAGTAGCGGTTGTGCTTCCCTTCGACGATGACAAAGCTGCCGATGCGCAGGTCCTCGGTGGAGCAGCCGGGGTCCAGGCGCACAGTCAGCCCGGCGTTGAAGGCGCCGTCAGTGACGACACCCAGTCGTTTACGCTTCATAACGTCCTCTCCATTTCTACTACTGTTGCACCACTATTGCGGCACAGGCACCACTATTGCACCGCTGTTGCGGTGCAGGCGGTACAGGTTGGAGACGGGAGATAGAGATAGGAGGAACGAACTCCGGTCTCTATCTCTAGACTCCAGTCTGGACCGCGGTACAGGCCGTGAAACCTACAAATCCATAGAAAAAGCTCTACAGCGCCAGATCACGCTTGAGGACAAGAGCCTCTTCACCCATGGGTTGGAAGCCAAGGCGGCGGTATAAGCGTTGGGAGACTGCGTTGTCCTTCTGGGTGTTCAACGTGATGACCTTTACCTTCTCCATGCGAAAGAACTCGATGGCCTCTGCCAGAAGTCGTGCGCCGATGCCGAGACCTTGATAGTCGGGATGCACAGCGACGCGATTCAAATGCCCTATGTTTTCCTGCCGATTGCTGAAAAGGTACCCCACGGTCTGTCCCGCCAGCTCGGCCACTACGAAGTAGGGCAAATTCTCCAGCGCGTGAGCGAAGGTCTGGGATGCGTTGCGCCACAGGGGATCAAAGGTTGCCCCATCGAGAGCAACCAGGGCTGGGAAGTCACCAGATTGGGCAGGGCGCACGTGCACCTGCTGGTTACCCCGCGTGGGGATGGACAAATCCTTCTTGGTGTAAGTCACGACAGAGTTCTGGATGGAGAAATTCCAATCTCGCAGGAGAGGGTCGGTCAACCACCGGTCGTTGCCTATATAGACCAGGCTGGTGATGTGTTGAGAGCGGAGTCTGTCCAGGGTAGGTGGCAGGAGAGTTTCGAGATAGGCCCTCATGGACCAATCATCCACCAAGCCCACACCGCGCAGCAAAGCCCGTTGGGAGTGGTACAAGGTACAAAGGATGAACCCCCAAAGCCTGCCCCTGGCTATGGCCAACAGGAAGGGGCGGCCATCCAGCCAATCGTCCGTATCTCCTATCTCGAGGCGAGAATGGACTCGTGCGGCTCGTTTCGCCAATTGGATTACCAATGGCCTGTCAGCCATCGTAGCCTCTCTGACGGTGATAGAGTTCACCAAAGCTCCTTGTGACCTCATTATCAATGTTATGGAGTCTGGCACCCCGTGCCGAACTTGCGTTGTTTTACCAATTATGACACGTCTGGTGTTATCTGTCAAGAAGCGATGCCAGTATTGACACAATCGCCACCTCGTAAGCATTTTGTGAGTGGCTGATATCATAATCAGATTGTCAACCGCTCCCACTTGATTTTTCCTCGATATTGGTGTAAACTATATGCACACTTAGGTAACAAGTTGGCGGTTAGAGAGTGCTCCCCTTGCTTCTGGATGTTTGTTACGCCACTCATACTCGTGGCCGAGCAAGCCGGACACCAAAACCTGGAAAGGGATGTTGGCATGGCAGAGATGGGTAAGGAAAAAGCGCTAGAGACTACCCTTTCGACTATCAAAAAACGCTTCGGAGAAGGGGCCATCATGAAACTGGGCCAGGCCACCCACATGCACGTCGAAGCCATCCCCACCGGCTCCATCGCCCTCGACATCGCCCTGGGCATCGGCGGCATCCCCAGAGGCCGCGTCACCGAAATCTACGGCCCCGAAGGCTCCGGCAAGACCACCCTGGCCCAGCACATCGTGGCCCAGGCTCAGAAGATGGGCGGTGTGGCCGCCTTCATTGACATGGAACACGCCCTTGAGCCGGCCTACGCCCAGAAATGTGGCGTGAACGTGGACGAGCTCTACATCTCCCAACCCGACACCGGCGAGCAGGCCCTGGAAATCGCCGAGGCCCTGATCAGGTCGGGGGCCGTGGACGTGGTGGTCGTTGACTCGGTGGCCGCCCTGGTCCCTCGCGCCGAGATCGAGGGAGAGATGGGAGCCTCACACCCCGGCTTGCAGGCCCGCCTGATGAGCCAGGCCCTGCGGAAGCTGTCGGGGGCCATCAAGCAATCCAACACAGCCTTGGTCTTTACCAACCAGTTGCGGCACAAGATTGGGGTGATGTTCGGCAGCCCGGAGACCACTTCGGGGGGGATGGCCCTCAAGTTCTACTCCTCGGTGCGGCTGGACATGAGGCGGAGGGAGGCCATCAAGCGCGATGGGGAAGTGATTGGCAACCGGACGAAGGTGACGGTGAAGAAGAACAAAGTGGCGCCGCCCTTTCGGAAAACCGAGTTTGACATCATGTACAACGAGGGGATCAGCCGGGAGGGCGATCTGGTGGACATGGCGGTAGAATTTGGGATCGTACAGAAGAGCGGGTCGTACTATTCCTTTGGAGAGACCCGCCTGGGCCAGGGCCGCGAGAATGCCAAAGATTTCCTCCGCGAGAACGCTACCGTTGCCCTGGATATAGAGAATCGCATTCGTGAGGAGGCTGGTCTTCCTCAAGAGGATACAAGCTCTTAAAGCAGACAACGAGTACCACCAACTTACAAAAGCAGGCTGCTCCGAAATAGCCTGCCAGCGGCAGACGAGGGTGTTTGCCATAAGGAGCGGGGCTTCAATGATGATATCGAGCTCTATCCACATAGCTCGGTCCCGCACAGCCACAGCTATCGAACGTACAACGATTGATCAAACCCACCGACACAATTTGATTCTCTTCTGTCCCTTGACTTTAAGACTATGGGGACCTAAAAGGCTCGCCTTGCATTGGGAACTCACGGCGGGGAAAAGATAAGGAAAGCTAACTGCATCGTCGCAGCGCTGTTTTGGCGACAGTGATGCTCAGGGTAGAGGACTAGATCAAACCCCTGGGGTTGTATCAACAGCCTTATATTCTAGCGTTCAGCTAGTGCTGCCGTTTGGTCCATGTGTCGTTGGGGACCTGAAATGAGTACGGCCCTTTTCTTCCAAATCGAGACCGACCTGCCTGTAGTGCCTGTACCGCAATAGCGCCACTATTGCGGCACAGGTGGTGCAACAGGGAAAGTTGGTCGGATGGCGTGACAACGGGTTGTAAGCAGAGAACCCGGCCAAGGCTTTGTTCTCTCTTTTTGGGGGTGCTCTGGGAGCGAGGGATATTGGGAGATCATATCGCCACCACCTGTACCGCCCTTCGACACGCTCAGGACAAGCAACGGTGGTAGAGGGAAATCCTTCGGCCTAGTGTAGGGCAAGGGCTCTGGACGTCAATCAAGATAGCTGTGGTGATGGTCGGCCACGGCTATTTTCTTTTACCACTGTTGCGCCACTATTGCGGCACAGGCGGTACAGGTGGGTGGAGATAACCCAACAGTGACTGGGACTGTCACGGCTCTGAAACTCCAAAAGAAAAACAAAGAACGCGTCAACGTTTATTTAGATGGGCGTTATGCCTTCAGTCTGGCAGCCATTGAGGCAGCCAAATTGAAGCGAGGGCAGTTGCTCTCGGATCAGGAAATCGAAGACCTTCTGGAGAGAGATTCCTTTCAGAAGGCCTACGCCCGGACTTTGCGGTTCCTGTCGTACCGCCCCCGCAGCGAAGCCGAGGTGCGCCGCTATCTGCAAGGCAAGAAGGTACCCCCGACCATTGAAGCAGAAATGGTGGAACGCCTGACCTCGGCCGGTCTCCTGGACGATCAGGCCTTCGCCAGGTATTGGGTAGAAAATCGGGAGAGCTTTAACCCCCGTGGACGATATGCATTACAATACGAATTGCGCCAAAAGGGTCTGAGTGAAGAGACCATCGCTTTGGCGTTAGA
>SOHZ01000078.1 GCA_004377365.1 Anaerolineales bacterium
TTTCGGCAGCCAGCATCCGAAGCATGGCCCGGTTCACAAACCTGATCACTCCCCCAGCGTCAACAATCACACCCTCGGGAAAGAGTGCAATAAGCCGCTCAAACTCGGCCCGCTCCGAGAGCAGACGATAGCGGTTGAGTTGAGTAACGGTCCGCACCCGCGCCCGCAACTCGGCGCGGTCAAAGGGCTTGGAGATAAAGTCGTCGGCCCCGACCTTGATGCCCTGCACGCGAGAGTCATGATCATCTAGCGCCGTGACCATGATCACGGGCACCTGGGCCAGGAGCGGGTCGGCGCGCAGGCGCTGGCAGACCTCAAAGCCATCCATGTCCGGCATCATCACGTCCAGCAGGACCAGGTCCGGGGTCAGTTCCGCCGCCTTTTCCAGCGCTTCTGGGCCGTTGCTGGCGAAAGCCAAATGGTAGCCTTGTCCGGTCAGCAGCGCTTCCAGCGTATCGCGAGCGCCGGGCTCGTCATCTACAATGAGAATCGTGCTACTGTGTCTCATGTCAAATCTCCCTTTGCTGGAGAAACCAGGTTTTTCCCTGTTTAAGCAAACAGACCGTTGCTTTTGGGTCTTCTGGAGCGCGAAAAGGTGTCTCATTAACCAAAAACCTGGTTTCTGAAACGAAGCCACGTTGTAGTATTAGTATAACATGAAAGTGTGGCAAGAGCAAAGTGCCTACTCAATGACCGTGACATACACCGGTTCGCTCGTCAACCGTCTGCCCGTGGCGTCGTAGCCCTCGGCGTGAAAAGCGTGCACCCCCGGCGTCAGCGGCCACAGGCTGCGATAGGGCGGGCTGGCCAGTGTGGCCAGGGGTTCTCCATCCACGTAGAGAATCAACTCGGCAATAACCGTCTCCTCCGCAGGCCGCGCCGCCACCTCGATGCGCTGCTCACTCAATGGCAGGGCCGGGCTGAGACGGAAGACGCTGAAGGGATCGGGGCTGGTCATCACAATGGAGATTGGAGATTGGAGATTGGAGATTGGAGATTGATCACCTTGTATCGTGTACCTGGTATCGGCCTCCGATTTACCGTGCAACGAGCAATATTCCGTGGGGGGCTGAGGGATTCCCTGCTTTCTGCCCCATTCCACGGCCTCGGCGGGCAGGAAGGTGTAGATTCTCTCCACCACCTGCTCAGAAGGGCAACCCTCGGTGGCCAGCATCCCCGTGGTCACGTCAATGCGGACCGGCCGGTGTATGGTGCAGTACTGGCGGGGTTCGGTGCCGGCGATGAAGAGTTCGGTTTTGCGATGGGGACAGTGGGGGGAAGGCAGTTTGCCTGACAGGAAGCAGACCTCCACCCTGACCAGACCCTCCGGCATTGTGTCATTCTGAGCGAAGCGAAGAATCTCGGCGAACTCTTGTACGGGGCGGCCCTTGAGCACTTCCTCCATAAAGTCGTGCCAGATGGGCGCCGCGCCAGCCACCCCTGAAACGTGCCGCATAGGCTCGTTGTCGGCGTTGCCAGCCCAGACGCCCACCACCAGCTCAGGGGTGTAGCCGATGGTCCAGTTGTCCCGCCAGTCGGTGGTGGTGCCGGTCTTGGCCGCAGCCGGGCGGGACAGCTTGAGCACGCTCCCCTCGCCAAAGCCAGAGATGCGGGCCGTGTCGTCGGAGAGGATGTCGCTAATGAGATAGGCCACACGTTCGTCCAGCACCCGCTCGCTCGTTTCTGGTCGCCACTCTCTGTTGAGACTTCCAAAGTCTGGCAGACTTTGGAAGTCTGAGCTGTCCTCGACGCGGAGGATGGCCACCGGTTCGACCCTGTGCCCGCCGTTGGCAAAGGCGGCGTAGGCGGCCGTCAGTTCCAGCAGGCGCACCTCACCGCCTCCCAAAGTGAGGGCCAGCCCAAAGCGCTCGCTGTCGTCCAGGGTGGTGATCCCCAGGCGGCGGGCCAGAGCTGTCATATCCTCCAGCCCCACGTGGTCCAGCACCTTGACCGCCACCAAATTGAACGACGAAGCCAGAGCCTGGCGTAGGAGGACCGGGCCACGGTAGAAGTGATCGTAATTGACCGGCACGTAGGGATCGCCTTCTTTGGTGACGAAAGAAGTGCGCACGTCGTTAACCATGGTGGCCGGAGTGTAGGGATCGGCGCGGCGCGGATCGAAGGCGGCCGCGTAGGTGATGGGCTTGATGGAGGAACCCGGCTGGCGGGTGGCCAGGGTGACGTTGACCGCACCGTCAATGCGCGGGTTGAAATAGTCGGGGCTGCCCAGCATGGCCAGAATCTCCCCCGTCCATGGGTCCAGGGCCACCAGGGCCGCGTTGCGCACGTTGCGGTCGGGGAGCCCTCCGTTGCGCTCCGAGAGCTGGGCCAGGCGGCGGCGGACGATCCAACGGGCCGTGTCCTGCATGTCCAGGTCCAGGGTGGTGTAGACTTGCAGGCCACCTCGCTCCAGGGTAGCCAGCCCCAACTCGTCCTCCAAAAGTCGCCGCACGTGCATCACAAAATGGGGAGCGCGGATGGGGAAGGGCACCGAGGCAAAGTGCAGTTGCTCCTCTTTGGCCAATCGGGCTTGAGCTTTATCTATGTAACCCTGCTTGACCATCAGGTCCAGCACCACGGCCTGGCGCTCTTTGGCCGCCTCGGGGTCCACCAGGGGATTGTAAAAAGCTGGCGACTGGGGGAGTCCGGCCAGCAGGGTACACTCGGCCAGGTCCAATTCGGCCGCCGATTGGCCAAAGTAGGCCTGGGCCGCCGCCTCCACCCCGTAGGCCAGGTTGCCGTAGTAGGTCTCGTTCAGGTAAAGGGCCAGGATCTCGTCTTTGCTGTAGGTGCGGGCCAGGCGCCAGGCCAGGATGGTCTCGCGCAGCTTGCGGGTCAAGGTGCGCTGGGTCCGCTCCTCTGGAGGGAGCAGGACGTTGCGGGCCAACTGCTGGGTGATGGTGCTGCCGCCGGAGAGGACCTCCCCGCCCCGCAGGTTGATCATGATCGCCCGCAGGATAGCTTTGGCGTCCACCCCGGGGTTGGTGTAAAAGCTGGCGTCCTCGGTGGCGATGGTGGCCTGGCGCAAATAGAAGGGGATCTCGTCCAGAGACACAGGGGTGTGTTTGCCCGCGTGAGAGCCAATGATCTCGTAGAGGAGGCGACCGTGGCGGTCGTAGATTTTGGTAGAGGGAACGGAGGCCCGACTTTGCAACTCCTGGGGCGAGGGCAGGTCGGCGATGAGCCAGGCGTGGAGGCCGTAGCTCAGGCCGAAGAAGGCTATGGCCAGGGCCAACAGGATAAAGAGGCGGAATGCCATACCCGCCCGCAGGAATTTGGAACTATTGTTAGCTGGTGCTGGGTTCTTCCACAAGCGCAACTTTGCCTTCCCTGAGCTTTTGCAACATCGTCGAGGCATCTGCCACCGCACTCTTTGAGAGCTTTCAGGAGGGCTGCCGAGTCGCTTTGTGGATCGGCAAAGCCGAGAATGTACTCGTTGCTATCCAGGACGAGTATATCGGCGGCTATACTCAGTGTCCCAAAGATGCTTTCGAGTACCGCGGAGCTCGGCAATGATTTCCTCCTTCGTCTTGTTTATGCCGCCAGCTTTTTGTATCTCCCGCTGGATTTCCCGAATGCGTTGCTCCCAAGTCAGGGTGCGCAGCGCGTCTCTGAGGAGCTTTTCTATGTACTCTGAAGAAAGTATGCCTGCCTCCTGGGCCTCCTGGTACAAATCTGCGGGCAAAGCAAGGGTGATTTCTCTGACAGCCATTTCTTTCCCTCTCCAGTTTGGGGCATGTAACTTGATTATACAGGGTTATCATGCTTCCGTCAAATCATTCGGGAGACGTTCACCTCCGCGGGGTGATCACGAGCCCCGCGCCACGAAGGTGTCTATCTCCCTCTATGGTACTCCTTTCAGCGCATACGTGCTGGACGGATGAGCTACTCCCGTCCGGCGTTTGCCCTACGAATGGTCATCCAACTGCCATTCGCTACCGGACATTTTTCGAATCACGAATAGCACGAATGGGCGAATTTCACGAACGTTGCCCTGTCATTTCGAGCCAATTTCGTGCCATTCGTCCCTTCGCGACATTCGTGTTTCAAAACCGTCCGATAGTGAAACCTGCCAGTATGCCTCGCCAGCACCCCTGTATTGTACCCCGGATTCCACCAGGGCGCAAGCGCCGAAAAGCCAATGATGCAACGAGGCCGATGTAAGCTGTTTTGCCTACATCGGCCCTGGTGAGCCGCATATCATATCGAGTCCCCTCATTGATTGATTTTCTCATCCAGAAACTGAGCGGCACTTAAAATCTCGACACCTCCGTACGATTTGAGGTCGAGCAGGTGGGCATCGCCTGAAACGATACAGTCGGCTCCTGCTGCCAGGGCGCAACTGATGACGGCATCATCGTCCGGGTCGGCTGTCACAACCGTCACTTTCTCAAGTACCTCAACCACCTCGGCCAGTTCGATAAAACGGTCAAGCACCTCTTCCACACTTGTTCCCACAGCGGCAAAGCGCCCGGTGAATTTGGGACGGGCCAACACTTTTTCCAGTTCATTCAAAAGATCCGGACGAGGTGCAAATGGTGACAGTGCCTTCTTCTGCCAAGTCGAGAATCTGACGTGGATTGCCGAACCACAAAAGGCCGGAGATGACCGTGTTCGTATCAAGCACTATTCGCATTTTTCAGTTTTCCGGCTCGTTTCTCGGCCCTATAAGCCTGGATCTCCGCCTCAACCTCTTCAGGAGTTATAGGGTCTATTTCGTTTAGAGCTGCAAGGCGATCAGCGATTTCAGACAGACGCTTAGCCGGAGCAGGAGGGGCGATTCTCTTGAGTAAGAGGGTGTCATTCCTTTGGAACACCAGAAACTGGTCTACCCCCTCAAGCTTATCAATCACCTCTGGCGGCAGAATAAGATGCCCTTCTGCCGAGATTCTGGCAACGCCGATTGTCATTTTCCTCACCTCCCTTTGCGAGGCTGTTCTAAACTAACCCTTCTCATAAATTAAACTCCGAGTCCTCGACTCGGATAGCCCAAAGGTATACCCGTTGGCTTTCCATGCCAAACTTTAAATGGCTCTTTGACCTGCTCCTCTTGGAAGTATTTGCAAAGTTTGGGGCGAGCCAGCACCTCGACCAGTTCTTGTAATAGTTCCTCTAAAGTCATGAGCCGGAAGCGCTTCGCTCTCCAGGCGTTGATCAGTGGTACGACGACAGCACTTCTGAGTAAACCTCTGACGAGAACGTTGGTGTCAACGACCACATCGGGCATAGCGCGCTGTCCTGGTTGCTTCCACTTCTCTCTCAATCTCTGCGTCCGCTATGGGCTCCTGTTCCACTCTGGTCCAGACCTGGCTTAGCAATCTGTCTAAACGTTGACTCCAGTCAGAGGTCAACTCATCTCTAATGATACCTCTCTCTTCAGGACCCAGTTGCCTGATAGCTGAGAGGAGTTGATCAACGCTTAGCTCCACTTCTACTCTTTCCGCTAATACCCTAGGCATGAGTCATTCACCTCACCCAGTCATCTTTGACTGTATTATCAGTAGCTGGGAAAATTCGCTGGAGTGCGGACGCCAGTCCGCTTTTACAAGG
>SOHZ01000463.1 GCA_004377365.1 Anaerolineales bacterium
TCATCAGCACCTACCCGGCTGACGGCGACACGGAGGTCGAGCCCTACACCCGCCTGGAGGTCGAGTTCTCCAGTCCTATGGACCGTGATACCCTCCTGCCCAACCTGACCATCCTGCCGACCGTCACCAAGGTCTACTCCTACTGGCGTCGCTCTGATACAGACCTCAACCTGTCTTTCAATCCTGAGCCGTCTACGGCTTATACTGTTACCTTCGGGGCCGATATGGCTGGCCGCTACGGCCACAAGCTGGGTCCTGAGCCTGTCGAAGGGCTGGGCGAGCCCTACACCGTGCACTTTACCACCGGTGCCCTGTCTCCCAGGGTTTACCTGCACAGCACCGGCCGGGTGGGCACCTACAATGCCTACACCACGACGCTGGCCTACGTCACCAGCCGCAACGTCACCCGAGTGGACTATCGCCTGTATGAGATGGATCAAAGGACCTTCAGGAAGCTCAACGGGGAGGACTGGTGGGAGACCTGGGATACCTTTGCACCGGATGAGCGCGACCTGGTGCGCCACTGGTCCAAAGAGGTGAGCGCCCCCCTCAACGAGACCCGCATCGTGGGCACGGCTGTCGAGAGCGAGGAGGGTGCTGGCCTGCCCCCCGGCCTTTACTATCTGGAAGTCACTGCACCTGAGGTGGCTGAGAGGGGAAGAAAGCCCTCCAGGGTCATGATGGTCGTCTCTGGCCTCAACCTGGCCCTGAAGCAGAGCCAGACCGAGGCTCTGGTCTGGGCTACCGACCTGAAGAGCGGCCAGGTGGTGGCCGACCTGCCGGTGAGTTTCTGGGACGAGTTTGACAGTCTGGGCCAGGGCAAAACCGGTAGGGACGGTGTGCTGCAAA
This sequence comes from Anaerolineales bacterium, assembly GCA_004377365.1. Taxonomy (GTDB): domain Bacteria; phylum Chloroflexota; class Anaerolineae; order E26-bin7; family E26-bin7; genus E26-bin7. Next base: position 850 of record SOHZ01000463.1, read on the forward strand.
TCGAATACGAGAAGCGGGATACCTGGGCGCCCATCTTTGCCTTCGCCGGTGAGCAGGGCGAGGACGACTTTGCCGTGGCCATGAACCGTTGGGACGACGGCATCAGCCCCTGGGAATTCAACCTGCCCGCCGAGTCCTACAGCGAGCCTTACTCAGCCCACTTTTACACCGACCGGGCCATCTATCGCCCTGGCCAGACGGTCTACTTCAAAGGCATTCTGCGCACCGACGACGATGCTCGCTATAGTCTGCCCGAAGGCGTGAAAAGCCTGGAAGTGACCATCAACGACGACCAGGGCAAGGAGCTTTACAAGGAGAAACTGCCTCTCAACGAAATGGGCACCCTGCACAGCGAACTGGCCCTGAGCGAGGAGGCTTCGCTGGGTTACTACAGCATCTCGGCTCAGTTGGGCGAGCAGTGGTTTGGCACCGGCTTCCAGGTGGCCGAGTACCGCAAGCCCGAGTTCCAGGTAGCGGTGGAGACCGACCGCGATGAGTACGTCCAGGGCGATGACATAGCGGTCAGCGTCGAGGCTACCTACTACTTCGGCGGTCCGGTGGCGGATGCCGACGTCCGTTGGACGGTGCTGACCAATGACTATTTCTTCCGCTGGACGGGCCGTGGCCGCTACGATTTCACCGACTACGATTGGACCCAATATCGCTACTACGGCCCCCAAGGAGAGTTCGTCACCGAAGGCGAGGGTACCACCGACGCGCAGGGCCGCTTTACCTTCAAGGTGCCGGCCGACATTGCCGACAAAATCCTCAGCCAGGCTTTCACCATCGAGGCCGCGGTGACCGACGTCAACGACCAGCAGGTGGCCAGCCGCACCGACGCTATCGTGCACAAGGGCTTCTTCTACATCGGTCTGGCCCCCCAGGCCTACGTGGGCAAGGTGGACGAAGAGCAAAAGGTGGACGTCATCACCGTGGATTGGGAGAGCGAACCTGCGCCCAGGAAGGACCTGACGGTGGTTTTCTACCAGCACAAGTGGTACAGCGTGTGGGAAGAGGGCGAAGACGGTCGTTTCTACTGGAAGAGCACCGTCGAAGACACCCCGGTACTGACCACCACCGTCACCACCGACAAAGAAGGCAAAGCGGTGGCCGCTTTCACGCCGGAGAAGGGTGGCGTCTACAAGATCGCCGCCTCCGGCGAAGACGAGCAGGGGAACGAGATACGAAGCTCCACCTACCTGTGGGTCAGCGGCTACGAGTTCATCAACTGGCGGCGGGAAAACCACGACCGCATTGACCTGGTGACGGACAAAAAGTCCTACGACGTGGGCGACACGGCTCAGATCCTGATCCCTTCGCCCTACGCGGGTCCGGTCAAGGCCCTGCTGACCATCGAGCGCGGGCACATCATGGAGCACAAGCTCTTGACCCTGGAGACCAACAGCGACTTGATCGAGGTTCCCATCCGGCCGGAGTACACGCCCAACGTCTACGTTTCGGTGGTCATCGTCAAGGGTATGGACGAGACGGAGCCGCTGGCCTCCTTCAAGATCGGCTACGCCGCCCTGCCGGTTTCGACCGAGGAGAAAGAGCTACAGTTGACCATCAAGCCGGACAAGGACGTGGAGGCCGGGGAACACTACGGCCCCAGGGAGACGGTGACCTACGACATTCTGGCCACAGACCATCGGGGCAAAGGGGTGGAGGCCGAGATGTCCCTGCAACTGGTTGACCTCTCGGTCCTGGCCCTGGCCGATATGCCTGGAGCGGACATCGTCGAGCACTTTTGGCGGGAGCGCAACCTGGGGGTGTGGACAGGGACGACCCTGGTACTCTCGGTGGACCGCCTCAACTTGCAGGTGGCCCCCGAGGCCAAGGGGGGCGGCGGTGGCCCCGGGGCTGAGGGTGTCGTGCGGCGGCGCTTCCCCGACACCGCCTACTGGAACCCGGCCGTGATGACCGACAAAGACGGCAAGGCCCAGGTCTCGGTGGAACTGCCCGACAACCTGACGACCTGGCGGCTGGGGGCCAAGGCCATCACCGCCGACACCCAGGTGGGCCTGACCGACGTGGACGTAATCAGCACCAAGGACCTCCTGGTGCGCCCGGTGGCCCCGCGCTTTTTCGTCATCGGCGATGAGGCCGAGCTTTCGGCCATCGTGCACAACAACTCGGACAAAGCCATCGAAGCCGAGGTCGCTCTGAAAGCAGAGGGCGTGGAGGTGAAAGGCGAGGCCCAGACGGTAGAGGTGCCCGCCCACGACAAGGCCAAGGTCAGTTGGTCCACTGTGGTGCAGAACGCTGCCGGATTACAAATCCGGCAGGAGCAGGAAGAAGTCAAGCTGCTCTTCTCCGCCGAGGGCGGCGGTCTGAGTGACGCCGTCGAGATCGTGCTGCCCGTCTATCACTACTCCACGCCCGAGGTGGTGGCCACGGCCGGCCAGGTGGAGGAGGATGAGCGACGCATCGAGGTGGTGGCCTTGCCCAGGCGCTACGATCCCACCCAGGGTGAGCTGACCGTGGAGGTTGACCCCTCTCTGGCGGCGGGCATGCGCGACGGCTTAAAGTTCCTGGAGCATTTCCCCTACGAGTGCATCGAGCAGACGGTGAGCCGTTTCCTGCCTAACGTGATGACCTATCGCGCCCTGAAGGACCTGGGGGTGGAGAACGAGGAACTGGAAGCCAAGCTGCCTCAGCAGGTCAGCATCGGTTTGCAGCGCATCTACGCCCGGCAGCATTACGACGGCGGCTGGGGCTGGTGGCTGGCTGACGACAGCAACCGTTATCTGACGGCCTACGTCCTCTTTGGCCTCAACGAGGCTCAGCGGGCGGGTTTTGCCGTGGAAGAGGACGTCATGGAGCGGGCGGCCAGTTTCCTGAAAGACAACCTCATCCGTCCGGCCGACGTCAAGGCTCCTTACCAGGGCAACACCCAGGCCTTTATCCTGTACGTCCTGGCCGAGTACGGGCAAGGGGACCTGGGCCGCACGGTGGCCCTCTACCAGCATCGCCAGTTGCTGTCCAACTATGGCCAGGCTTACCTGGCCCTGGCCCTGGACATCCTGGACCCCAAGGAAAAGACGCGGGTGGACAGTCTGCTCAGTGACCTGACCAGCGCGGCCATCGTCAGCGCCACCGGAGCCCACTGGGAGGAGGAGACCATTGACTACTGGACCATGAACACCAACACCCGCTCCACGGCCATCGTCCTGGACGCCTTGGCCCGGCTGGCTCCTGAGAGCGGCCTGGCCCCCAACGCCGTGCGCTGGCTGATGGTGGCCCGCAAGGAAGGGCATTGGGAGACCACCCAGGAGACGGTCTGGTCCATCATCGCCCTCACCGACTGGATGGTGGCCACGGGCGAACTGGAGGCCGACTATAGCTACCAGGTCACCCTCAACGGCGAGACCATCATGGAAGGTGTGGCCAACCAGGACAACCTGGACGAGCCGCAAAAGATCCAGGTGGAAGTGGCGGACCTCCTGCAGGACGTCAGCAACCAGGTGGCCCTGGAGCGCCTGCCGCCCACCGCCGATCAGACGGGGGAGGGCCGGCTCTGGTACTCAATGTACCTGCGCTACTTCCTGCCAGTGGAAGACGTCAAGGCCCTCAACCGGGGGGTGATCGTGGCCCGCCAGTACACTTTGGTGGACGACCCGGACCAGTTCGTGGACGGGGCCCAGGTGGGCGACGTGATCAAGGTCAAGCTGACGGTCATCGCCCCCAACGACCTGCACTACGTGGTGGTGGAAGACCCCCTGCCGGCCGGTTGCGAGGCCCTGGACACCAGCCTCAAGACTACTAGCATCGTCGGTGAAGCGCCGGAGGTGCGCCGGGTGACCGACCGCATGTGGGACTGGGGTTGGGGCTGGTGGTGGTTCAGCCACACCGAACTCCGCGACGAAAAAGTGGTCCTCTTCTCCACCTACCTGCGCAAGGGCACCTACGAGTACACCTACCTGATGCGGGCCAGCGTGCCTGGCCAGTTCCTGGTGATGCCGTCGGTGGCCTACGAGTTTTACTTCCCGGAGGTGTTCGGGCGGAGTGATGGGGGTAAGTTTACGGTGACCGGGGGAGAGTAGGGCGCAAGGCGGAGCGTGAAACGTAAAACGTGAAGTGGAAAGCCCCCTTCGTCGCGGGGATATGCGGCGGAGGGGGCTTTGCCTTTACGTCGAAAGAGCCCTCTGTGTGGGAAAGGGCTTTTTGTTTGCAGCAGTGGATGGGGCAGCAGGTAAGCGGATAGTGGTGCGGGGGGCAGTACAACGGACGCGAAGAATGAACCGGACGCCTGGCCATGTCCGTTGAATTCGGGAAGTCTGTTGTACTGAGGTGCGGAGAGAGCCATCTCCTTGACAAAACCTGTCTTTCAGTTTATCATAGCTCCAAGGGGATGCCTGGAAGAGAGGATTACTTTGAAGCCAGGAAGGAGTGTGCCGATGGCCACGGTGGCTACGATTAGCATTGAAGGGCCGGTAGTGGTCTTGCCTTTGGAGGACTATGAAGGATTGCTGGCTCGGATTGAGGATTTGGAAGTTGTCTTGGCTTTGCAGGAAGCCAAAGCCAAGACAACGCGCCTAAGACCGTACCGCGAATTTTGGGAGGAATTGGTGTCAGAAGGACGCGCAGTAACGAGTGAATCCCATGCCGAGTGATCTGAGACAAATTACGATGACCCTGCCTCCCGACCTCGAAGAGCAGCTTGAAGCCACTGCCGGAAGTA
>SOHZ01000550.1 GCA_004377365.1 Anaerolineales bacterium
GTGGGAGCAAGTGGGAGGCTCGTGGGGCTCACTTGTCCTATTTTGCCCTAAAATCGTCCCAAAGTGGGAGATGTAGAACAAATGTTCTTCGGGGAGTTCGAGCACACCATAGACGACAAAGGGAGACTGACCATTCCTGCCCGATTCCGTGATGAACTGGCTGAAGGGATGTTTGTTAGCCGAGGGCTGGATGGTTGCCTGTTCGTTTACCCCCCGGATAGTTGGAAATCACTGGCCGAGAAGGTCGCCACTCTCCCCCTCACCCAAATGGACGCCCGTTACTTCAGCCGCTTGATCTACTCCGGCTCGGAATGCAATCTGGACAAGCAGGGACGGATCTTGTTGCCCTCCTCCCTCCGTCAACACGCTGCCATCGGACACGAGGTAGTCATCGTCGGAGTCAACTCGCGGCTTGAGATTTGGAGCAAGGAGCGCTGGCAGGAGGTTACTGCCCAACTTGAGAACGAAGGGGCTACTTTCGCTGAGCAGCTTGCTAGCCTGGGAATTTAGAGACCGATGGGCAGACCAGGTGGGCCAACTCACATCCCCGTCCTTTACCAAGAGGTCTTGAAAGGCTTGCAAATCAAGCCGGGTGGACGTTACATTGATGGCACTCTGGGAGGAGGTGGCCATGCGGCAGGCATCCTTGAGAAATCGAGCCCCGCTGGACAGTTGCTGGGCATTGATGCCGACTCGACGGCCATCGCCATCTCTGCGGGGCATCTGGTCGAATACGGGCCAAGGGTCACTCTGGTCAATGCTAACTTTGCCCGGTTGGCGGAAATCGCCTCACAATGTGGATTCCGTCCTACCGATGGCATCCTCCTCGACCTGGGGCTCTCCTCGCTGCAATTGGCTAGTGGGGAGCGTGGCTTTTCTTTTCAGTTGGAAGGCCCTCTGGATATGCGTTTCAATCTCCATCAGGGGAAGCCAGCCTCAGAGCTGGTCAATGGGCTCTCCATTCCAGAGTTGGCCGACATTCTACATCGCTATGGGGAGGAGCGCCGGGCCCAGCGCATCGCCCGGGCCATTGTGGCCGCCCGCCCGGTCCACACCACCCACCAATTGGCTGAGGTCGTGGCCAGGGCTGTCGGTCGAAGGGGGAGAATACATCCCGCCACCAGAACCTTTCAGGCCCTGCGTATTGCAGTAAACGACGAATTGTCGGCTCTCAGCCGTGCCTTGCCCCAGGCGGTGGATCTCCTCGCACCGCAGGGACGGCTGGTCGTCATCTCGTATCATTCTTTGGAGGATCGTCTGGTCAAGAGGTTTTATCGTCAGGAATCGCAAGACTGTATATGCCCGCCTGAAGTTCCGGTCTGCCGTTGCGACCACCGGGCAGTTTTGGAGATAGTAACCAAAAAGCCCATCACACCGTCGGAACTGGAGCTGGAAGCCAATCCCCGCTGTCGCAGCGCCAAGCTGCGCGTTGCCGCCCGATTGGCCTCTGGCTAGTGCCTGGTGCAAAGTGCGGAGTAGGGCAACTTGTTGCGCGCCCTGTGCACATGAATTAGGAGACCCTCAATGATTACTGGCCACTCAGGTTCGCTCTCCCATCGCTTCAGAGGAGATTCCGCTGAAGGCTCAATTGAGAAAAGCATAGGGAGCCTCAATGCCAGGACAGCCACTGGTTCCCTCCTCATTCTTATTCTCGTCAGTCTGCTTGGCTGGCTCTATCTGACTCAGGCCAGTCAAGTGACTACAACGGGCTACCGTATCTACGAGTTGGAGAGCGAGAGAGTCCGCCTCCAGCGTGAAAACGCTAAACTGATGCTAGAGATCGCGGAACTGGGGAGGCTGGAGGATGTCACGGCCAGAGCCAGGCAATTAGGTTTCGTGCCGCCAGAACAGGTGGAGTACCTGGTCGTGGCTGACTACCCACCAGACCATCCGCCTTCAGGGCAACTAGCCGCAACCTTTGGAGAGGAGAACCTTGCTCTGAACTCTCCCCAGCAGAAGAAGATAGGGAACGAGGCTGTGGGGACGGCTCTGGCTGGTTGGTGGGAGAAACTGGTCTCTCAGTTCAACATCTGGATAGTCGTTCAACCCGGCTCAGCCATGGCCGAAGGTACACCCTAGGGAGCCAGGAAGTGTCTGCTGAGGAGCCAGAAGGCAAGCCCCTGCGCCGTATTTCCTTTCTGTCGGCTGTGCTTTTTGCTTTCATGCTGATCAATGTGGGGCAGCTTTTCCGCTGGCAGGTTCTGGAGTACGATCACCTGCTGGGCTTGGCCAAGGCTGAACACGACTGGTATATGGAAATCGCTCCCCTACGTGGGACTATCAGGGATTGCAACGGTCACATCCTGGCTCTCGACATCTTCGAGTTTGAGATCACTGCTGCCCCTCCGATGATAGCCAACTCCGAAGAGGTGGCCGACCGGCTGGCGCCCTTGTTAGGCCGACCCCGTGGTGAAATATTGGCTCTGTTGAACTCGGTTCGGCCTCACGTGAGACTGGCGCGGCGCGTCCCACAGCAAATCGGCGAAACCATCGAGTCGTGGGGTTTGAGAGGCATCAGGGTAGAACCGAGGCCCAAAAGGGTGTGCGCTGAAAATAGCCGGGCTGCCCACGTCCTGGGTTTTGTGAATGAGACCAACAATGGTTACTACGGCGTGGAGGGCTACTACAACCAGGTCCTGAAAGGCCGGGCAGGAGAAGGCCAGGGAGAAAGAGACCCGGCGGGGAATTATATCCCTATTGGTTTCTACCGCCTGACCCCTCCGCAGAATGGCCGGGACCTTGTTCTGACCATTGATCGAACCATTCAATACATGGTGGAGGAGGAGCTAGAGAAAGCCATCGCCAGATACGGGGCCAAAAGCGGCACCATCATCGTCATGGAGCCCAAAACTGGAAGCATCCTGGCCATGGCCAGCTACCCCTCATACGACCCCAACCGCTTCGCCGAGACGCCGGCTGAATTGTTTGTCAATCCTTCGGTCAGCACTCATTATGAGCCTGGTTCGGTCTTTAAGATCATCACTATGGCCGCCGGCCTTGATGCTGGTATCATCACCCCTCAGAGCACTTTCTACGAAAGTGGGAGCATTGAAGTTGGCGGCCGCATTATCATGAACTGGGACCGGCGGGGACACGGTCTGGTGACCATGACGGATGTGCTGGCCCAGTCCCTCAATGTGGGGGCGGCTTACGTCAGCACTACCTTGGGTAGAGAGAGGTTCTATACCTACGTCAGGCGCTTTGGATTTGGGCGCATCACCGGGGTTGATTTGGCCAGCGAAGGCCCCGGCGGGCTGCGACTCCCCGGCGATGGAGAGTGGCACGAGTCTGACCTGGGGACCAATTCCTTTGGCCAGGGGCTAGCGGTGACGCCACTTCAAATGATCACCGCTGTGGCGGCAGTGGCCAACGATGGCTTGATGATGAAGCCCCACGTGGTGGAGAAAATCGTTGATGGCCAGCATGGCACCAACATACAGCCCGTTGCTGTGCGTCGGGTCATCTCCCCCCAGACGGCCAAGCAATTGACCTGGATGCTGGTAGAGGCGGTACAGAAGGAGACGGACCTGGCTGCTGTGCCGGGTTACAAAATTGCGGGCAAAACAGGCACGGCTCAGGTCCCTATTCCAGGAGGTTACCATCCCAACTGGACTGTTGCTTCCTTCATTGGCTATGCCCCCCCAGAGGACCCGGCCTTTATAGTCCTGGTCAAGATTGACGAACCTGCTGTTGAGCCCTGGGGTTCCAAGGTGGCAGCACCGGTCTTCAAGACCGTGGCCGAGCAACTTTTCATTCTATTAGGAATTCCACCGGACGAGGCAAGGACCACCGGTGGGTGATCCCCTGTACCGCCTGCACCGCAACAGTGGTGCAACAGTGATAACTGACTTCGCCTCACCCACTGAAGCCCGAGGCGGAGCCCAAATTTTGTGCCACAGGGTAGCCCATTGGCGCGGGAGGCAAAGCTGCGGCTACCTTCGGCTATATACCCCTTCATCCCGGAAGTCTCCCCTCTCCGCGGAGGAGAGGGGAGACATGGGTGAGGGCAAGGGGGCGTCCACACACGGAATAGGTGTCAACCTCGACCTGTACCGCCTGTACCGCAATAGTGGTGCAACAGTGGTAAATGACTAGCGGACCCTGAGAAGCGATGCTTACCCTGGCCGATCTTGTGAAGGGGATCACTGGCCAAAGGCTGGCCGAAGAGGTGGTCCCCAACCTCGAATTGAGCGAAGTGGTTATTGATTCACGGGAAGCGCGTCCCAATAGCCTCTTCGTGGCCCTACGTGGCGAACACCAGGATGGCCATGACTTTGTGGCCGATGCTTTCGCCCGAGGGGCAGTAGCTGCTCTCATCGAGAGGGAAGTGGATGCCGAATGTCAGATAGTAGATACTAAAGGTCCCTTGCCTGATGTCTCTATCCGACTGCCTATTTGCCTCATGGCCGAGGACGGCTTGAAAGCTTTTCAGAGCTTGGCTGCTTTTTGGCGGGCCAGGTTCTCCCCTCGTGTTGTTGGCGTGACCGGCAGTGTGGGCAAGACGACCACCAAAGAGATGATCTGGTCGGTCTTGAGAAAGAGGTTTCGTACCCTGAGGAGCTGGGGAAGCTACAACAATGAAATCGGTTTGCCGCTGACTCTGTTGTACCTGGATTCCAGCCATGAGCGGGTCGTTTTGGAGATGGGCATGTATGCTCTGGGGGAAGTCACCGGACTGGCTGCCATTGCCCGCCCTCACGTGGGGGTGGTGACCAACGTCGGTCCCACCCACCTGGAGCGACTGGGGACTATCGAGCGCATTGCCCAGGCTAAGGCCGAGCTGGTAGAGGCCCTGCCTCCGGCCTCAGAGGGAGGGGTAGCCATCCTCAACGGAGATGACCCCATGGTGCGGGCTATGACAGAGAAGACGCAGGCCAGAGTTTTCTGCTATGGCTTGGACCCAGCCTGTGATCTCTGGGCCAGCCACATTGAGAGCCAGGGTCTAGAAGGCATCCGCTTTCAATTCCACCATAAGGGAGAAAGACTCCACGTCAAGATTCCTCTTCTGGGCCGCCACAGTGTGCATACCGCTCTGGCTGCAGCAGCCGTAGGGCTGGTTGAAGGCGAGTCCTGGGAAGAGATCATAGCCGGGCTGTGGGACGTGACCGAGCAACTGCGTCTGGTGGCGGTCCAGGGTATCAAGGGCTCGACCATCCTTGATGATACCTACAACGCAAGCCCTACCTCCACCATCGCCGCCCTCAGTCTCCTGGAAGAGCTGTCGGGGCGCAAAATCACCGTCCTGGGCGATATGTTAGAGTTGGGCGATTTCGAGGAGGAAGGCCATCGCAAAGTAGGACGGCGTGCTGTTGACGTGGTATCCATGCTGATCACTGTGGGGCCGCGCGGCCGTATTATCGGTCAGGAAGCCCTGGCCTGTGGTATGACAGAGGGAGATGTCTTCATATTGAAGGACAATGAGCAGGCCATCGCTCACTTGCGTCAGATCGTAAGCCAGGGCGATATTGTGCTGGTCAAGGGTTCGCGAGGCATGAAGATGGAAGAGATCGTAGCCGCCCTCACGGCCCCACTGAATCAATCACACTTCATGAGGGATTAGTTAGCTATGGCTGCAGCCCCCATGCCCTTCACCCTGACTCTGGGGACGGTATCTTTCTTTCTGGCCGTCATCTGGGGCCGTCCGTTGATTAACCTGTTGCGCCGATTGCGCATCGGCAAGCAGATCCGGCTCGATGGCCCCAGTTCCCACCAGGCGAAGATGGGTACCCCTACTATGGGCGGCCTGATGATCCTGGTGCCGGTCTTTGTAATTACTGTCGTCCTCAACTTTGCCAATTTTTTGAGCGGCTTCGCTGCTGGGCGGGCTTTCCTGGCTTATTTTGGCTTTGAGCACGGCAGCACGCTCATTGGCAAGTCCATCCTGGTGCCGTTGGGGGTGATGGTAGGGTTTGGCTTGTTGGGGGCTTTCGATGACCTGGCTGGTGTGCGGGGACGGCATCAGGGGATAGGGCTGCTGGCTCGCTACAAGTTCGCAGGCCAGGCGTTCATCGCCCTCGTCACGGCTTTGGGGTTACATTTTGCCTTAGACCTGCGTAGTGTGGCCCTGCCCACGGTGGCGCAGAAGATAGACATCGGCTTGTGGTACGTTCCTGTGGCCATGTTCATCATCGTCGGCACCTCTAACGCCATCAACTTGACCGATGGCCTGGATGGGTTGGCTGGGTCTACTGCCGCGCTGGCCTTCGCCGCCTACGGCATCATCGCCTATCTGCAAGGGCAGTATCCGCTGTTGGCCTTTTGTTTCACCACCGTAGGGGCCTTGTTGGCCTTCCTGTGGTATAACGCCTACCCGGCTGACCTGTTCATGGGCGATACCGGCTCCCTGGCCCTGGGTGCGACTCTAGCCGTAGTGGCCTTGCTGTCGGGTCAGTGGCTGCTGTTGCCTATCGTGGGCTTTATCTTTGTAGCCGAGGCAGGATCGGTGATACTGCAGGTAGTCTATTTCAAGTTGACCAAACGGCGCTATGGCCAGGGACGCCGCCTCTTCAAGATGAGCCCTTTGCACCATCATTTTGAGCTGCTGGGCTGGTCGGAGACCCAGGTGACCCAACGGTTCTGGTTGGTGGGCATCCTGGCGGACATGCTGGGCATAGCCCTGGCCCTCTTGTGAGCACTGATCAGAATTCTGTTTCGCCAGTATATTGAGGGAACGTTGGGACCAAGATAAACAGGTTATAAAAAGCAGGGGGAACAACCATGGAGAAAAACGGAAAATCACTAACTATAGTGATCGGCGAGAATGGCGCCTGCTCTGATGGTCAGTTGGCGGCATTGTTGCAAGACTTGCAGGCCCTAGAAGAGCCCTCCATCCAACTTGTCTTCACCACCGGGGGCGTCTCCCTGGTCACCCAGGACTCACCAGTGCTTGCCCAGTTGCGAATCCTGGAGGCCAAAGGAGTGCCGATTTTGACCTGCTCCACTTGCCTGAGCCACGCTGGCCTGCGGGATCAAGTCGCTGTAGGAAAAGTGAGCAGCATGACCCGCGTCATGGAAGCCATGCAGTCAGCCGATCAGGTGGCAGCCATCTGATGGACTTCAGAAGGCAGCGGGCGACGGTCATCGGTCTGGCCCGAGAGGGCACAGCGCTGGCCCGCTTCCTGGCTGAAGGTGGGGCCACTGTCACGGTCAGTGACATAAAAAGCCGAGAAGAACTTTCCGAAGGCATCGAGGCCCTGGTGGGCTTGCCGATTCGCTTCGTGCTGGGCGGGCATCCGACAGAGATCCTGGAGGCCGATGTGGTTTTCGTCAGCCCTGGTGTGCCGCTGGAGATTCCCATTCTGGCTGAGGCTAGAAAACGGGGGATACCCATCAGCAGCGAGACCAGGTTGTTCGCTCAACTGTGTCTGGCCTCTATCGTTGGCATAACCGGTTCCAGTGGCAAGACCACCACGACTGCCTTGGTGGGTGAGATGCTCAAGAAGGCTGGCTACCGCACCTGGGTGGGGGGCAACATCGGTCAGCCTCTGATCGGCCATCTGACCGACATCCGGCTGAAAGACAAAGTGGTCATGGAGCTATCCAGCTTTCAGTTGGAGTTTTTCGCTCCCTGGCCGGGGAAACCCGCCGTCGGTGCTGAGGACTTGGCTTTTGCCTTCACCGATCAGGGCTGGAGCCCTCCTATCGCTGCCATTCTGAACATCACGCCCAATCACCTGGATCGCCATCCGACGATGGAGGCCTACATCGAAGCCAAAGTCAACATCCTGCGCTATCAGGGACTGGGTGACGTGGCCGTGATGGGCTACGACAATCCTGTCACTGCGAATCTCGAATCTCGAATCTCGAATCGCAAATCGCGACGGGTGTTGAGTTTTAGTCTGCGAACCGAAGTGGAACAGGGGGCTTTTGTACGAGCTTGCCCTGAGCCCTGTCCTGAGCGAAATCGAAGGAGAAGTCGAAGGGATGGGAAAGTTGTGCTCAGATTGGGGGAAGAGGAGTGGCAGATTTGCGCTGTGGCTGATATTAAGCTATTGGGCCAGCATAACGTGGAGAACGTGCTGGCCGCCTGTGCCATCGCTGGGGCGGCTGGCGCCGATCCACAGTCAATGTCTCAAGTGGTGACCACCTTCACCGGTCTCGAGCACCGGTTGGAACTGGTCCGGACACTGAGAGGGGTGCGCTACTACAATGATTCCATCGCTACCTCGCCCGAACGCACTGTAGCCGCTCTGCACTCCTTCGAAGAGCCCATTGTGCTTCTGGCCGGGGGGCGTGACAAGCATCTGCCCTGGGAGGAGATGGCGCAACTGACGCTGCGTAAGGTGAGACATCTGGTGCTTTTTGGGGAGGCAAGGCCCATCATAGAGAAAGCGATCCACGATGCGCAACGTACAATGCGCAGTGCACAATTGGCCATTCATAGATGCAGCACTCTTGAGGAGGCGGTGGAGATTGCAGCGGAGAATGCGCAACCCGGTGATGTGGTGCTTCTGGCCCCGGGGGGCACAAGTTTCGACGCCTTCCGCGATTTCGCCGAGCGGGGAGAGCGCTTCCGCGAATTGGTAGAAGCTCTTTAGAGCCTATCTGAAAGTCGGCAGAGGCGGCTCCCACGCCTGTCCTGAGCGCAGCCGAAGGGCCGCCGGAAGCCGGGCATGGGAGCCCGGCCCGCTATTCTTTCAGATACGTACTTAGAGGACAGATGGCCAAAGCTAAAAGGCAAAGCAGCAAATCGGCGAATCAGCGAATCAGCAACCCAAGAGGGGGCTTCGACTATCTGCTCCTGGTCATTGTCGCGGCCTTGCTGATCATTGGCCTGATGATGGTCTACAGTGCGACCTTTGACCTGGCTTATAAGGAATATGAGCAGCCGGCCTATTTCTTTGTCCGCCAGGTCCTTTGGGCAGCCATCGGTGTAGCGGTGCTTTTGGTCATGGCCCGCATCAAGTATCACAACTGGCGACGCTTTTCCATCCTTATTATGGCCGGGACTTTGATCTTACTGGGGGCTGTGCTTTTTGTCGGGAGTGAGAGATTCGGTGCCCAGCGCAGTCTCTTTAAGGGCTCGATCCAGCCCAGTGAGCTTTGCAAGCTGGCCCTTGTCATCTACATCGCTCACTGGCTCTCGTCGAAAGGGGATCAGATTCGCCAGGTGACTTACGGCCTTATCCCTTTCGCCATCCTCATTGGCCTGGTGGCGGCTTTGATCATCCTCCAGCCTGACTTTTCGACGGCGGTGCTTATCGTGGCTACAGCCGTGGCCATGTTCTTTCTGGCCGGTGCGGACCTTTTTCAATTAGTGGTCTGTTTCGTCGTAGGCAGCGCCACCTTTGCTTTCCTGATCACCAGGGCTCCGTACCGCCTGGCCAGGATCGTCGTTTTTCTGGATCCACTGGGCGATAGCTACGGCAGTGGATATCAGGTCAGGCAAACCCTTATTGCCCTGGGCTCGGGTGGGATAAGCGGGCTGGGTCTCGGTGCCAGCCGCCAGAAATTCGGCTATCTGTACGCTTCTCACACCGATGGCATCTTTGCCATTCTGGGAGAGGAACTGGGCCTGATTGGCTGCCTGGTGGTGATAGGGCTTTTCACCGCCCTGACCTATCGCGGCTTCAAGATTGCCCTGGAAGCCCCAGATAGCTTTGGAACGATTCTGGCTTCGGGTATCACTTGTTGCCTGATCTTCCAGGCTTTGATCAATATTGCCGTGGTCACGGCCACTGTGCCTTTCACCGGCATCCCCTTGCCTTTCATCAGCTTTGGGGGTTCATCCCTGGCTGTCTCCATGGCTGGCATAGGTTTGCTGCTCAGCGTCTCCAGAGGTGGGCAGCAGGAGGAGCAGCGGAAAAGTGCGCGTCATGATTTCGGGCGGCGGCACTGGCGGCCACGTCTATCCAACTCTGGCCGTCGTCCAGGCACTAGAGCCAGGCGAAGGAGAAATTCGGTACCTGGGCGCCGCTCCAAGTATCGAGGCTGAGCTGGTAACCAGGGCCGGATTGCCCTTCGTAAGCATCAACGCTGCCCCCATACGGGGACGTGCACCCTGGACAGTTGTCCGCAACCTGGTCCGGATGCTGACTGGAATCCGACAGGCTCTGAGGGAGATAGAGGATTTCGGACCTGAGGCTATCTTTGTCACCGGAGGGTACGTCAGCGTACCGGTGGTGGTAGCCGGATGGCTGCGATGGGTGCCCATATTGATCTATCTGCCAGACATTGAGCCGGGCCTGGCCATCCGCGTTCTGAGTCGCCTGGCCCGGCGAGTGGCCGTCTCCGTTGAGGAGTCGCAGCGTTACTTTCCCGCCCACAAGACGACGGTCACCGGCTATCCTGTGCGGTCTGAGTTGCTCACCGCGGACAAGAGCGAAGCCCAAAAGACTTTAGACCTGGAAGAGGATCTAAAAATCCTGCTGGTCTTCGGTGGCAGCCGTGGTGCGCGCAGTATCAACCTGGCCCTGAGCAAGGTTCTGAACCGCTTACTGGATGTCTGTCAAATCGTCCACATCTGTGGGCGGTTGGATGCCCATTGGGTGGAAAGCCAGCGAGCAGAGTTGCCTGCTCATCTGCGAGCTCGTTACAAAGCTTATGCCTACTTGCACGAGGGAATGGCCCAGGCCCTGGCCGCCGCCGACCTGGTGGTGGCACGGGCTGGTGCAGCCACCCTGGGCGAGTTCCCAGCCCTCGGCCTGCCCGGCGTCCTGGTGCCTTATCCCTACGCTGGCCGACACCAAGAGTTGAACGCCAACTATCTGGTATCTCACGGCGCAGCGGTCAAGATTGACAACGCCGATCTGGAAGAGAAGTTACTGCCCACGGTCATGGATCTCCTCGGCAATGAGGAATTGCTGATTCAGATGGGGGAGAGGGCCCGCAGCCTGGCCCGGCCCAGGGCGGCGCAGCACATCGCCCAGGAGTTACGGCGATTGAGTGCTGAAGGATGACCTGTGCCGCCTGTGCCTCAGTAGTGGCGCAACAGTGGCGAAAGGAGAGTAAACTTGACCATAGATATGAACTATTTTTTCGCTGCGACTATTCTCCTGGTACTACTTTTCGCCTTAATAGGTTTCGCGCTCGATAGGATCAGGAGTCGTGTACTTGTGATGGGAATTTTCCTGAGCTACGTCGCTGCTCAACTGTGTGCACCGTTTCTAATCCGTGGGCTCAACTTTGCCATGAAGCTGGATCTCGGCGACGAAATCCTCCCGCACTTTCAGGAGGCCATCTTTCTTGTTTCTGTCATTGGTGTGTTGGGCTTTGTTCTTGGAATGAGTTACACACACACCTTTAGAACTCGACTGGCCGGGATGCTTCTCGGAGCCTTTAGTGGTTATCTCGTGAGTATCTTCACCCTGGAATTCCTCCGTGAACTTCTTGCTGGCTGGCTTGGGCCGCAGACTGTAAAGTTTGACTTTGGGTATGCCCTTCTGGGCCAAGAGGGGCTCTTTGTACTCACTATTAATTTTTCCTCCAATCCAGAAGGGGCCTATGCAGTCTTGAGCAAGATTCTGGTACCAGCTATCTTATTTTTCCTTTTCCTCCTGCTTGGGGATGCTTTCAGTTGGTTTACGGGGCTTTTGAGTAGAATCTTCGGTGCTATCATAGGGTGGATTAGTATAACCGGTGGAAAGGAACGGAAAAAGACCACGTGAAGCAAAAGTTGCCCATCCACTTTATCGGCATCGGCGGCATTGGGCTCTCGGCCATGGCCAAAATCCTGCTGGAGGAAGGGTATCGGGTTTCCGGTTCCGATTTACACTTGTCACCTCTGACGGCCAATCTGGAGGCCCTGGGCGCCAGCATTTACAAAGGGCACGCCGCCGGAAACGTGGGGCCAGCCGATCTGGTGATCATGTCTTCGGCCATCCGGCCCGACAACCCCGAGGTGGTGACGGCCCGGCAGAGGGGGATACCGGTCATCAAGCGCGACCAGATGCTGGGGCGCATGATGGACGGTCGCTACGGCATCGCTGTGGCCGGCACCCACGGCAAGACCACCACCACGGCCATGATCGCCTGGCTTCTGACCCAGGCGGGCCTGGACCCGACCTTCATCGTGGGTGGCGTGGTGGAGAACCTGGGGACCAACGCCCAGGCAGGGCAAGGGGAACATTTTGTCATCGAGGCCGACGAGTACGACTATACTTTCCTGGGACTGAAACCTCGCCTGGCTGTGGTCACGGTCATCGAGATGGACCACCCCGATTGCTTTCGCGACCTGGGTGAAGTGACCGACGCTTTTATCAAGTTCGTCAGCCTGGTGCCAGAGAATGGATGTGTCGTGGGCTGTGGGGATGAAAGTAGGGTGAGAGCGGTCCTTGGATCCTGCTCCCGCTGGATTGCAAATCCGGCGGCTGAGGGGAAGAAGGGGAGGCCTCAAGTTGTCACTTATGGTTTGGGTGCGGGTATGGATTGGCAGGCGATAGAGATACGAGCCAATGAGCTTGGAGGAAGCGATTTCGTGGCTCTGAAGGAGAGGCAACCCGTGGGGGCCTTCGGTTTGCGACTGCCGGGGCTGCACAACGTCAAGAACGCCCTGGCAGCCATCGCCGTGGCCGATCACCTGAGGCTGGACCTGGCCGGTGTGGGGACGGCCCTCAGGGAATTCCGGGGGACGAAGCGGCGCTTCGAGCACAAGGGCACAGCGGGTGGCGTGATCGTTATTGACGATTACGCTCATCATCCCACCGAGATCAGGGCCACATTGGCTGCGGCGCGAGGGCGTTACCCTGATAGCGAAATCTGGGCTGTCTTCCAACCCCACACCTACAGCCGGACCAGGGCTTTGCTACACGAGTTTGCGGAAAGTTTTGGCGATGCCGACCACGTCATCGTGGTGGACATCTACGCCGCCCGCGAGTATGACGATCTGGGCGTCAGCGCCGCTGACATCGTGGCCCGCATGGCCCACCCCGATGCCCACCACATCGCTGCTCTGGACGAAGCCGTCGGCTATCTGCTCCAGCGTCTGAAACCGGGTGACGTGCTCATCACCCTGGGGGCGGGTGACGGCTACCTGGTGGGGGAGAGGGTCTTGGCGAGTCGCCTGTACCGCAACAGTGGTAGGAGAGGATTGAAGGATGAGTAACATCAGGTATCTCTATAGCAGGACCCAACGGCAGCCGGCAGGAAGTTAGCCCAATGTCAGGCACGCCAGGAACTCTGTCAACCCTGCGGCAAGCCCTCGAAGCGGAAGTCGGTGATAGGCTGCTGGTTGACGAACCTCTGTTCGCTCACACTGTCTATCGCATCGGTGGCCCGGCTGATCTTTTCGTAACCGTGGAAAGCCAGGATGAGCTGTGCCGGATTGTAGCCTTGGCCAGAGAGTGTCAGGTGCCGTATTTTCTCCTTGGCTCAGGAACCAACATCTTGGTCTCGGACAAGGGGATCCGTGGGTTGGTTATCGAGAACAGGACCGGGGGTTCCAGGTTCGAGATCCGGAAGGAAGAGGCCCTTCTGTGGGCCGAGGCGGGCATGCTTTTGAAGGACCTGGCCGGGGAAAGTGTGCAGCGTGGCCTAGCAGGCCTGGAGTGGGCGGTGGGCATTCCCGGAACGGTAGGCGGAGCGGTGGTGGGAAACGCCGGAGCCTATGGCGGTTACGTGAGCGACGTGTTAACTCGGGTGACGATCTTGCAGGTGAATGGTGAGATACAGGAATCAAGAGCGGAGGAGTTAGAGTTCGGCTATCGGACGAGCTGTTTCAAAGGGGCAAACCGTGAGCGAAGGGCAGCCATGCCGGTGATTCTGGCGGCGCAGTTCAAGCTGCAACCAGAATCGGTGGAGGTACTGCAAGAACGGGTAGCCGAGTACACCCGTCAGCGGGAAGCCAGGCAACCCAGCGAGCCCAGCGCGGGAAGTGTCTTCAAGCGCACCGCTCAATATCCGGCTGGCTTCCTCATTGAGCAGGCCGGGCTCAAGGGGAAGCGCATCGGTGACGCCCAAATCTCGCCGAAGCACGCCAACTTTATCGTCAATCTGGGTGAGGCCAGAGCCAGCGAAGTCAAGGTCCTGATGGACATGGCACGGGACGCGGTGCTCAAACAGTTTGGGATCGAATTGGAGCTGGAACAGGAACTGGTGGGGGAGTGGAATGACTAAGAAAATCAAGGTCGGCGTTATCTTTGGCGGGCGGTCGGGTGAACACGAGGTCAGCCTGGTCTCAGCCAAGGGCATCATGAATGCCATGGATAAAGAGAAATACGAGATTGTGCCTATCGGCATCACCAAAGAAGGGCGCTGGATCGCTTCCGGCGACCCCCTCAAGGCTCTGGAAGCAGGCACCCCAGGGGAGAGCCTCCCCGCTGCCCTTCTGGGCGATCCCTCCCAGCGGGGCCTGATGCGCCTGGAGGAAAGTGAGACCGCCGTGACCACGGCGCGCCTGTCCGAGATTGACGTCGTCTTTCCTGTCTTGCATGGTCCCTACGGTGAGGACGGCACCGTGCAGGGCTTGCTGGAGCTGGCTGATATTCCTTACGTCGGCGCTGGGGTGTTGGGTTCGGCCCTGAGTATGGACAAAGCCCTGATGAAGACCGTCTTCCGAGCTCATGGACTGCCTGGGGTGGAGTATCTGGTCATCAAGCGCAAAGAATGGGAGCACGACCCCCAAGGAGTGATGCAGCGCATCGAGGATACCCTGAACTATCCCTGCTTCATCAAGCCCGCCAACCTGGGCTCCAGTGTGGGTATTTCCAAGGTTCACCAGCGTAGCGAACTGGCCCCTGCTCTGGACCTGGCTGCCCGCTACGACCGCAAGATGCTGGCTGAGCAAGGAGTCAATGCGCGGGAGATTGAAGTCAGCGTCCTGGGCAACGACGACCCCATCGCCTCGGTGCCGGGGGAGATTATCCCCTGCCGCGAGTTCTACGACTATGTGGCCAAGTATGTTGACGACCGGTCCGAGCTCATCATTCCTGCCGACCTGCCACCGGAGACGACTCAGCGAATCCGAGAGCTAGCCATTGAAGTCTATCTGGCCGTGGACTGTACAGGCATGGCCCGGGTTGATTTCTTGTTGGACAAAGACAGCGGCCAAATCTACGTGGGCGAGCTGAACACCATCCCCGGCTTTACACCTATCAGCATGTATCCCAAGCTGTGGGAAGCCAGCGGCATTTCTTACTCAGAGTTGATTGAACGGCTGATTGAACTGGCACTGGAACGGCACGCGGACAAGAGTAGATCGGAGACGTCGTACCAGGTGCCGGAAGGTGACTGAAAGAACTGAGGGGACTGAAGGGACAAGGCCATAGCCTTGCGAAGGTTCCAGGGCAAACCTTCGCAAGGCTTGAGGCGAGTTCTCTGGAGCAGGAGCCACCATGCGTATCGTACCTTCAAAGCGCCGCCCTCGTCGCTCTCGTTCGCGGCTCGGGCGTGACTACGAAGTCACTGCACCGAAAATCAAGCTCTCGCTGAGACCGGTAGTGATCTTCTGGCAGGATCGAGGAGGGAAAGCCCTGGGGTTTCTCCTCTTGCTGGCCCTGGGCTGGCTCACCTACGAACTTTTCGCTGCGGACGCCTTCTACGTTTATGCCGCCAGGGTGGTGGGCAACCAACTGGTGCCGGGGGAGGAGATTTATCAGAACAGCGGCCTGGAAGGGATGAGCATTTTCTGGATTACCCCCGCCCAGGTGGAAGCCACCATAGCCAGTTTACCGAACATCAAGGAAGCAAGGGTACACTGTGGGTTGCCAAATCGGGTGACTATCAAAGTTGTGGAGCGCCAGCCGCAGGTCATTTGGCAACAAGGAGAGAAACGCTACTGGATTGATGAAGAAGGTACTGTTTTGCGAGCCCGGGGAGATTTGCCAGAGGCCACCGTCATTGTGGACCTGGATGAGCGCCCGGTTCAGCCTGGGGATCGCGTGGACCCCCGGGTGGTTGCAGGGGCCCAAAAGCTGCGTTCGCTGTTACCAGGACTGACCACCGTCCAATATGCGTCCCATACGGGCATCAGCTTCCAAAGCGAGCAGGGCTGGCCCATTTACCTGGGTCAGGGCGAGGACATAGAGCAGAAGGTAGCCATCATGAAAGCCATGCTCCAGGAGATAGCGGCCAAAGGCATCCATCCCCAGTTTATAGATTTGCGTTTCAAAGGAAGTCCGTATTACAAGTAGCGGGTGGCTATGCGGTATGTGATGAACGGTAGGCGATTGAGCGAGGATTGCTTTGGAGAGATCTATCGTCAGCATTGACGTGGGCACGACTAAAATATGTACCCTCGTTGCAGAGGCGGACGAATATGACAGCCTGCGCATCGTCGGCGTGGGGATAGCACCCTCCAGGGGCCTGCGCAAAGGGGTTGTCGTCAACGTAGATGAGGCCACAAGCGCCATCTCTGCTTCGGTTGAGAAAGCTGAGCGCATGTCCGGCTGCAAGATCGAGGGCGCTTACGTCGGCGTGGCGGGGGGGCACATTGCCTCCGTCAACAGTCGGGGGGTGGTGGCTGTTTCGCGACCGGAGCGAGGCATTACCCAGGACGATATTGACCGCGCCCTGGACGCGGCCCAGGCCATCGCTATTCCCTACAACCGGGAGATCATTCATCTTATCCCTCGGGGCTTTATCGTTGACGGACAAGATGGCATACGCGACCCGCTAGGTATGGTAGGTTACCGCCTGGAAGTGGAGGCTCACATCGTCACCGGGGCCTCGGCTTCTGTTCACAATCTGGTCAAATGCATTCA
Source organism: Anaerolineales bacterium (assembly GCA_004377365.1). GTDB lineage: Bacteria > Chloroflexota > Anaerolineae > E26-bin7 > E26-bin7 > E26-bin7. Next base: position 16,638 of record SOHZ01000550.1, read on the forward strand.
AGGGGCCGGCGTGGGCGTAGATGGGCTGATCCTGGAGCCCCTGGCCTCAGGAGAAGCGGTGCTGACGAGCACCGAGCAAGAGATGGGTGTGATTCTGGCCGATGTGGGAGGGGGCACTACAGACATTGCTATTTTCATTGAGGGCAGCATCTGGCACACGGTCGTTCTGGGTACTGGAGGCAACCACCTCACCAACGACATAGCCGTCGGCCTGCGGACGCCCTTCACCGCGGCTGAGGAGATCAAGAAGATCTATGGTTACGCTCTGGCCGAGCATATCGAAGATGAGCCGATTGACGTCTTTGCTTTTGGAGACAATGCACGTCAGGCCGTCTCCCGGCGCTTTTTGGCGGAGATCATCGAGGCGCGGACCGAGGAGGTTTTCAGTCTCATCTTGCGGGAAATAAAACGCTCCGGCTACGATGGCCTGCTGCCGGCTGGTGTCGTCCTCTGCGGCGGCACGTCCGAATTGGCTGGCATCAAGGAGTTGGGGCGCAATATCCTGCAACTGCCGGTGCGCGTCGGCTCTCCCAATCATCTGGAAGGCCTGGTTGACGTCATCTCCAGCCCGGCCTACGCCACTACTGTGGGGCTGTTGTTGTGGGGGCTGCGAGAGGAAGCGGCCTCACGCCCTGGCAAAGAGAAAAAGGGCCTTCACCACCGTATAGGGCGGTGGCTGAGAGCGTTTCTGCCTGGCTGAATGGCCTGTCATTGATGTCAACTTGGTTACCCAACAATGCAAAGGAGGACTGAAAATGCAGCGCAACTTTGACACGGAAAATTTTGCCCAGATCAAAGTGGTCGGTATCGGCGGCGGGGGGTCCAACGCCGTGAACCGCATGATCCAAGAGGGGCTGCGGGGTGTGGACTTTGTCGCCGTGAACACCGATGCCCAGGCCCTGCTCCTATCCAACGCTCCCCAGCGTGTCCGTATCGGCGACAAGCTGACCAAGGGCCTGGGGGCCGGTGGCGATCCCGTCATCGGCGAAAGGGCAGCAGAAGAGTCCGGCGAAGACCTGGCTGAGGTCCTCAAAGGAGCCGACATGGTTTTCATCACCGCTGGCATAGGCGGGGGCACTGGCACCGGTGCCTCGCCCATCATCGCCAGCCTGGCCAAGGAGACAGGGGCCTTGACCATCGGCGTCGTCACCAGGCCCTTCACCTTTGAGGGAGCCAAGCGCCGCCATGTGGCGGAGGAAGGCCTCGAGAAGCTCAAGGAAGAGGTTGACACCCTGATCGTCATACCCAACGACCGCCTGCTGGAGATCGTGGATAAAAAGGCCTCCATCCAAGAAGCCTTCCGGGTGGCCGACGACGTCCTGCGCCAGGGCATCCAGGGCATCGCCGAACTGATCACCGTGCCGGGCCTGATCAACCTGGACTTTGCCGATGTGCGGACGATCATGTCCGAAGGTGGGGCAGCTCTGATGGCCATCGGCCGGGCCAGCGGGGAGAATCGGGCCGTAGATGCAGCTCAGAAAGCCATCGCCAGTTCCCTGTTGGACATCACCATTGACGGGGCCAGGGGTATCCTCTTCAACGTGACGGGTGGGCCCGATTTGACCCTCTTCGAGGTGAACGAGGCGGCCGAGGTCATCCGCGAAAAGGCACATCCCGAGGCGAATATCATCTTTGGTGCCGTGATTGATGAATCCATGGACGGAGACATCTCCATCACCGTCATCGCCACGGGCTTTGATGCCGTTGCCCAAAAGCATAGGCCGCGAGAGGCCAGGGCATCCAAGATCCGCGAGTTCCCGGTGCGCAAGTTCGATAACGATGACCTGGATATCCCGGCCTTTTTGCGCCGGCGGTAGAGGACCTGTCGCTCGCTTCACTTTATCGCTTGCAGGCTATGGCTCATCTCCCGCGGTTGCGGTGCGCGATGTGTAATCTGCACGTTACGTGCGAGCCCTTTTGTCTTCCTTTGCGCTGCAAGAAGATAGTCTGGCGGAAATGCCCCCTACCCTTCGCCATGGATAGACCATTGGCTGGACTCATCCGTGGTGCGTGAGCAACTGCTCACGTGGGGGCTACCGCATCCCCTCTCTCCCCCTTCCCTACGCGCGCCGCGCGTTCCTCCAGGGAAGGGGGAGGACTTTTATCCCAAGTCAAAGTTTTCCCACCGACCAAGATTTTAAGGTCACCCCCCGCGACGTGGTTCACACCAGCGATCAGGTCTCCAACTGCTCCCCATGCTTTACGATTCTGTATCCTACATTTCGCACCCATGAAATTCCTATCCGGGTCCTTTGGAGTCGAGGCTTTAGCCGGTTCTCTGACCCAAAAACCCGCCTGAAGGCTCTACTCCAACCCTCAAAAACGCTTTTGGAGACGGATAGGATAGCGGAGGGTGCGAAAAACAGG
>SOHZ01000467.1 GCA_004377365.1 Anaerolineales bacterium
CTCAAGCTTTCTTCGCGCTACCCGTTGAATATCCTGTGGGAGTCTCCGCGAAAACTCACGATTGAACAACTTTTTTGTTTCCTTGCACGCAAAGCTCTTGATCATCACCCTAATGATAACGCGTTACGCTAATATTGTCAAGCGTTAATATCGTCAAGCGTTACTATGGGGAGTGTCTTGGCTCGTGGGACGCAACAAGGCGGACCACGCTCATCAGCAGCGGTCCGCCCTTTCACACCACACGCAGGGTTGGTGCGGTTGAAGTCATACTGTCACTACTTCACTCAAGCAAACTCGAACACGGGTGTCTCAATGATGCGGCTAGGCTTTCTCTGCCCCCAAACCGTCTGCTGCAACCGTTCTACGGTCTCTGGCGAGAAGAACCGCTCTCCAGTTTCTAAACACACCCTGGCTGGCACATTCTCGATGATGATGAACTTGCCATTCACTTCAAGGGTATAAGTTACTTCTTGCTCAACCATCGTCTCTTCCCAAACTCGAGTACAACAGCTACCCGAGCAGCCTCGTGTCGCACCAGCGAGCGTCAGGCCGCGCTCTGCTCTAACCCACTGCCCCCAACATACGGCTAGCTGCCCCAGAGCGCCAGGGAACTGCGCAAATAGCGTTTGCCTACTCCACTTCCTGTAGCCGTTCAACCAACCACAAGTTGACCAATGTTTCAGGCAGAATACCACATTCACGAGCTTGCGCTTCAATACGCTCATAGATTTCTGGTAAAAGTGTCACACGCCGTCTACGCTTGGCCCTGACCTCGAATTCAACTTTACGAGTCTGATCCCAATGGTCTGCCAGACTGTGAGTATCCCAAAAGTCAGCTATCTCTTCCAGTGTACGCGCCTTTGAGATGCTGGTGAGTTGTGCATTTTCACTTTTGCTCATGACGTCTTCGCTCCTTCTTATCCATATCTCGCCCACTCAAAATCAGAGCTGTATTGTCCCTCTTGTGAATGAAGAATACTATCAGGTATCGCCCTGCGTCTGTCTGCCCACTGGCTGAATACACATCTTCACCTGGCCTATATCCTGACTCGACAAAGCGATACCGTGGACGATTGAAAAACACTTCCTCAACCTCATCTTGGGCGACGTGATGTTTAACGGCCAGTTTTCAACGATATCGGGTAGCCAAATGAAGTCATCAATGTACATATCCTCATTATACAATAAATCCACGCCACGGTCAACGTCGTCTCCCCTCGCTTGGGGAGCGTCTTTGCTCGTCGGACGCAACAAGGCGGACCACGCTCATCAGCAGCGGTCCGCCCTTTCAGGTGTCACTTTGCTATGCGTTCCCGGTTGGACACTTCTTTGACCTGGCAAAATACGACATCCAATAGAAAGGATGAAACGAATGGACGTTTCAACCTCACAATTGTGGCATAATCGAACTGAGCCACTGATTCTCTACCAGTGGCTCAGTTTCCCTTTTACAGCTCTTTGACGTAAATTGTACAAGTTGCAGTGCCGAGTTCCAAGGCAGGCTCTTACCAGGTTCTATCAGGTTTACGTCTCCGGCTCACCGTCTATTGGCAAAGACACCAGGTTGCGCTTCAGCACCCGCAGAGCACGCTCTGGTTCAATGCGCCCGTAGAGCCCACCCAGAATGGATACCATGTACCTGGCATCCAGAAGTACCTCGCCATGAGGTCGGAGGACGTAGCTTTCACCCTCGTTGAAGAGAGCACCCCGCGCGATCAGTTCCAGGTCACGATTATGATCCCCATCGGCCTTGCACTTGTGGTAGATGGTCCCACCAATGAGCAGGGTGGTGGAAGGCTGGTTGAAAAAGTTGACCCCGTATTGCAGGAAGTAGGTGTCCGTCTCCACCACGTGGCCCAGATTGTTCTTCGTAGCGACGGCCAGGATCTCTTTGGCCAGGAAAGAACGCGTCGCGTTCTCCTCATCGGTCGAGGGCAGGCTGTGGGGGTGAGCCGTCAACCAACTCAGGTAGCGATCCAGGTCTATCTCCACGCGCCCATTCACCCGGCTCAGGAACTGGTCAAAGTCGCTGCCGTCGGGCTGGTAGTCGGGATAGCGGCCGTTGAAGAAGCGTTCCAGATCGGCCTTCATGGCCCCGCTCTGGAATCTTTCCAGTTCCTTGACGTTTTCCGCGTCGTAGGCCAGGCCGTACTTGCCTTCCACCCGCCGGTAGGCCAACGGGGTGTTGGGCGTTTTGAGGATGGTACGCTTCACCTGGCGGATGGGATCATCGCCCGGATACTGATACAGAGGGTTATCGGACACGTTGGAATAAAAGTCGGTGGTCGCCCCGCCGATATCCAGAGCCAGGATGTTGCCAAAACCCTCTTCCTGGCCGTAGCCTTTGGCCAGAAGGTTGACGCCCCAGAAGGCTGCTCTTGGGGTGGGGATGAACGGGGCGCTCATATATTCCTCCACCACGTCAAAGCCCTTGCCACGGATGATGATGGTCTGGAATAGATCACGGATGGCCTCGTTGACCACCTCGATGTGGAAGGTGTTGACCTCGGGCATCACGTTAGGGGTGAGGCGAATGTCCACCCCTTCGGCTTTGAAGATACGCTCCACCTGGTCGCGCACGTCCTGGTTGCCGGCATAGACTACGGGCACCCCGTATTTGGTATAAGCAACGGCCTTGCTCCATTTGGCCAACAGCCGGGCGTTGTGCAACTGGGTCTCGGTGTCACCGCCGTTGTCTACCCCACCGGCCAGCAAGATGATCTCCGGCTGGTCCTCTTCGTAAATGGTCTGGGCTTGCTCCTCGCTCAGTTTGCCTTCGTAACTGCTGATGAGTTTGGCTCCTGCGGTGAGGGCCGCCAGGTCGGCCGCGAAACCGCTCTCCTCTTTGACCATGGACACCGTGACCATCTTCAGGCCGCCTTTGGCACTGGAACAGGGCAGTTTGATGTTAAATTTAGACATTTCTCTTGCCAGGGGCATCCAATCGCCGCGCTGCTCACATTCCTCTTTCACTTCCAGACCTTCGGCCAAGCTAAGACGCAGGTCTTCGACGTAGGTGGGCACATAGCGCAGGTCGAACTCTTCGGTGGCGGTGTCGAAAAGGCCGATCTTGGAGAAGGTGCTGCCAAAGTCCACCACCAGCACTTTCTTGTCTTCCAGTTCTTCCTGGCGGCGGATACCGACCTGTCGCCGGGTATGGGCGATGACCTCGTCGTCCATCATCTCCGCCAGTTCGGTGATGTAGGTGTCCTCGTCGGCCTGGCTGACGTTCTTGTCGAAGAACCAGGGGCTGCGCTCCCGCACCATGTCCACTCGCTCGATCTCGTCGCGCACCCTGACCCCATCGAATTCGTCAATCATGCAGGCCCCGTTCACGGTTTTGGTGCGGCATTTGCCCACCATCTCGTAGCGTTTGTCCAGCACCGTGATCTGTGGCGCTTGCAGCAACCCCACCTGCATGGCCAGGTCCAGGGTGTCGCCGCTGATCAGGCCGCACTGGCCGGTGGGATAGTTGGCCTCGTCTACAAAGCTGAGCAGCATCGTCTCGTAGTGACGTTCCCATTCAAGGGGATAGCCACGCTGATGGGCTTCTTTAGGGGAGACGGCGTAGTAGAAAAAGTTGTCCAGGTTGACCGGACCCTCGTAGCCGCCCACGAGAGCCAGGTGCAGGATGTTGTACATGGCGCCACGCTTGAGGGCCTTCTTGCGCTCGATCAGAGCCGGGTCGGACCACACATCGGGCGGCTGGCCCTTGGAAAAGTCCTTGAGCACCTGCTTGATGATGTCGCAGCTCTCGATGATGTCCTCGGCCTTGGCCTCGTGGTGGGCCTCGGAGAAGGAGACCACGTGCATGATGTCAGGTTCCATGAACGTCTGCCAGTGGGTGGTCATGGCCAGGTGCCCTTTGGCCATATCCAGGTTGGGCGGAAAGCTGGAGAGGCCCCCGCGGGTCTCCTTGATGATGTTGAAATCGAAATGCCGGGTCAGAGGCTCGACCAACTCGTAGGCGGCTTTCATCTTGGCCAGGTCGTTGCGCCCCGAGATCTCTGGCGGCAGGTCAAACATCAGTTGCATGATATAGTTTTTGGTGCCCGTCTTGAGGGCCACTATGGCAGCGATGACGTGGTCCACCACGTACATATCGTCGGAGCAGTTGCGCAACTGCCACTGGTGGGGGTCGTTGATCTCCAGCGGTTTACCGTACTGCGCCCACCAGCGCATCACCTCAAAGTGCTCGTCAAAGCCCTCACGGATGGCGATGGGGCCGCGCCCGTCCAGTTGGTTGTAGAAAAAGATGGGCACCGCCGGGAAAGGCATGTGCAGGGTCTTCTCAAAGATTTTGGCCAGTTCCTTCAATTCGTCGGTGCCGGAGTAGATGCGAACCATGGGGTAATTCCCGCGCTGGGTGGCTTCTTTCAAGCGCCGCAGGTCCTCTTCGCTACGGATGGGTGTGCCGCCCTGCCCTTTGAGGTACTTGGAGGGGTCCTCCTCGCCGCGCACAAACTTGGCCAGATGGGCCTGAGAGGGCTGGTCGGGAGCCAGGGAGACGATCTCCAGACACTCGGCATCGGCCAGTTTCTTGGTGCCTTCGACGGTCGGCTCGATAGACTCGGCGGCGACGCCGATGTGGGCGCGGATGATGGGCCGGTTCTCTTGTTCCCGCACCTGGCGGATGCGCTCCATCAGATCGTCAGCCCACTCCATCTTTTGGGCCTGGACGTGATTGGCCCTCCGCTGGGCAAAATCCTCCAGTTCCTCCATGGTCACAAAGTCGTCAACGACCATCTCGAAAAAGCCCTGGAACTCTTTGCGGTCGCGGTACTCTGCGGCCACTTTTTCCAGGTCAAAGTGGCGGTCCTGCGGCAGCGAGAACTTGTCCTCTATGATCTCCAGGCCGGTCATGGCCCGCACCAGGTTGGCTGCCGGTCGCAGGCCGCCGAAAGAGTAGCGGATGCCGCTTTCCCGGGGGTGTAGCCCATGCTGCGTCGCTTTCTCCACGAACTCGCCGATGAGCTTGTCCACGTGCAGGTCGCCCAGACGCATGGAGATGCCCACCACCTCGGGCCGGGCCTCGCGGATTTTGTTGATCACGTCCTGGATGGGCACGGCCGGACCCAGCTTGACGGCCATGTAGCCCAGCCCCTGATCCTCCATCCATTCGGCAAAGGTCTCCACGCCCAAAGAGTGGACGCAATCGCCGATAGCGCCGACCATGACGCGGCGCTTCTTGTTCAGCGTTTCCGTTTCGCTTGTCATGTACGCCTCCTTCTGTTGTGTATAGACTAGGTACTGCCTGCAGGGTCCTTCCTGACCGCTCGCGGCGGATCTGGCGATCCATCGGGAGCGAGGTGTGTTTTTAAAACAGAAAAGGGCCACCAACCGGGGTCATGGTCGCCAGCTTCTCAGGCTGTGTGACTCCGGGCGGTTGCCCTATATTCCAAAGGCGCATATAGAAGTCGGGGAGCATTGGGAAAAGGCCAAGGCCAGCGCCGGTCGAGTAGGAGCGAAGCGACGTATCGAGACCAAGCGGGTTGTTTGTAAAGCCGCTCGCTTGGTTTCGAT
>SOHZ01000300.1 GCA_004377365.1 Anaerolineales bacterium
CGATGATTTGATACTCATTAACCAATCGCCTACTCAATTGATGAGCAAAATTGTGACGGCGACCGGCAACACGATGATGAATATGTTGGACAACTCGCTTGCATTTGCGATATTCAGGCGTGCCTTTCTCACATTTGCTCAGACAGCCTTGGGCTTTCGCAAGCGCCTTTTCATCTTGACGGAAAAAGCGCGGATTGGGAATGTGCTCACCGCTAGACAGCGTAGCAAAATGACTCAGCCCTACATCGACACCTATCACCCTGTGGCAGGGAGATAGGAATTGAGGTTCAACAACACAAGAGAAGCAGGCGTACCAGTTACCTAAGACATCACGCCGGATAGTCAGCGCTTTGACCTCGCCTTTGATGGGTCGGTGGATTTTGATCCTGACCTTGCCGATTTTGGAAAGGCGAAGACTACCATTGTCCGAAAGGTTGAAACCGCTCTGCGGATATGTAAAAGATTTGTACCTGTCACCTTTGAAGCGCGGATAGCCAGGTTTTTCTCCTGCTTTCACGCGGCGAAAGAAGTGCTGAAAAGCCAGATCGACACGGGTGCAGGCTTCTTGCAAACATTGAGAGTATGCATCACTGAGCAAAGAATGCTCTGCCTTCCAGCCTGGCAACATTCTGATTGTGTCGTACCGGGACAAAGATTCTTGTCTTTGCTGCCATGCGTCGCGGCGAACCTCAAGCGTCTTGTTGTATACCCAACGACAGGCGTCCAACGATTTTTGCATCGACGTTTGTTGTGCCTTGGTCGGGAAAAGTCGATACCTGAATGTTATGCGCATACTCGGATAATAGCATATTTATGCTGGAATGGCATCTACATAAAGGAATAGTGCGGCACTCATCCCCACAGCAAACTGTCTTGGTGTCTCACCCCCGTCAGTTCCAGGGGTCGAAGGAAGAAATCCCGAAGGACATTGGGACTATAATAAGCCAGACCCTGGCTTATGCCAGGGTCTGGAGATGTTTGTGAACGTTAGGGGAGTCAGGCAGTCTCTAGGACTGGGCGGAATTTATAGCCGTAAATCAGAATGCCTCGATCACCTTCTGAACCCAATTTGCGGGTGACCATTTCAACGGGCATGCCCACTTCTGGTTCTTTCACGTCGATGTCGGTGAGCTGAGCGGTGACGAGTGGACCTTCCTCAAGTTGAACCATGGCGACGGTGTAGGGTGCCTGTTCCTCATAACCAGCAGGGGCATTATAGAGGGTGGTATACGAGTAGACTTCGCCTCGTCCGCTGAACTGGTAGTGATCCTTCGCCTCGTCGCCGCATTCGGGGCAGATGTCCCGCGGCGGGAAAATCTTCGCTGAGCAGTGTGGGCACACCTCGCCTACCAGTGCGTAGCGTTGTTTTTTAATTCTCCAATGACTGGTTATTTCCATGTGTTTCACCTCTGGGGTTGATATCCAACCACGGTTCAGTGTATGCAATCAGGACTCTCAGGAACTATCAACTCGCTCTCAAAGGGTCTCGACGGCAGAAAGAACGTGTGTGGCGGCTGTCGAACCGATCCCGCCAAGGCTTTGAATCAGACCGATCCTGGCATCCGCGACTTGTATCTCACCGGCTCGCCCCTGCAATTGCAGCGCTGCCTCGGCGGCTTGGTAAACGCCGGTGGCGCCCCCTGTATCTCCACGGGCTTTCGAGCCACCAAAAGTGCAGATCGGGATCTGTCCGTTTAGTGCGATCGCGCCGCTCTCAGCGAGTTTCCAACCCTCGCCCAGGGCGGCAAACCCTGCGGCCTCTAGTGATAGTGCGGCGAAGATAGAGTAGCGATCATGAACCTCAAAGAAGTCAATCTGATCTA
>SOHZ01000250.1 GCA_004377365.1 Anaerolineales bacterium
AGGTCCGTTGAATTCACGGTGTCCGCTGTACTGTCACCGCAGTACAACGGACGGGGAGAATTGACCGGACCGGCTGGTGTCCCAAGTCCGTTGAATTCACGGTGTCCGTTGTACTGTCACCGCAGTACAACGAACGGGGAGAATTGACCGGACCGGCTGGTGTCCCAAGTCCGTTCAATTCACGGTGTCCGCTGTACTGTCACCACAGTACAACGGACGGGGAGAATTGACCGGACTGGCTGGTGTCCGTTGAATTCGTAAAGTCCGTTGTACCATCCCATAAGGAGACAACCATGACTGACCTTAACACCACAATCACCGAAGTCACCATCTACCCCAACCGGGCGCGGGTGACGCGGCGGGGCACGGTGGAACTGAAGCAGGGCGAGCATCGTTTGCAGGTGGGGGAGCTGCCCCTCAGCCTGCTGCCAGAGTCGGTGCGCGCTGCAGGAAAGGGCACGGCCCAGGCCCGCATCCTGGCCATGGACGTGACCAAAGCCTTCTACCAGGAGCCACCCACGGCCACCGTGGCCGAACTGGAGAAAGAGATCGAAAAGCTGGAAGACCAAGACAAGACCCTGGCCGACCAGGCCGCGGCCCACCAGGCCCAACTAGAGTTCCTGAAGGGCCTCGGCACCGCCGCTGGTGAGAACCTCTCCAGAGGCATCGCCTTCGGCAAATCCAAGGTGGCCGATGGCCAGGAGATGCTGGCCTTCATAGCCGAAGGGATGGCCGCCGCCAGCCAGGGGCTGCGGGAGACCACCGCCCAACGCCGCGATATGGAAAAGGAACTGACCAAACTGCGTAACGAACTGGAGCAACAGCGCTCGGCCCGGCCCCGGGAACGCTACGCCGTGACCGTGGACGCGGAGGTTTTAGGTCAGGGGGACTTTGAGCTGGAAGTGACCTACGTGGTGCGAAACGCCAGTTGGAAGCCCCTCTACGACCTTCGGCTGGACTCAGATCCAATCTCCGATCTCCAATCTCAAATCTCAAATCTCAATCTGACCTACCTGGGCCAGGTGACCCAGCGCACCGGCGAGGACTGGGAGGAGGTGGCTCTGTCCCTCTCCACGGCCAAACCGGCCCTGGCCACCATTCTGCCTGAGCTGCGGCCCTGGTACGTCAGCGTGCCCGCCCCGCCCCCTCCAATAGCTGCTCCCGCGGCTAAGCGGGCACCAGCTATGCTGGCGCGCTTCGCCCCAACAGCCGCAGAGGAGCCTGCCCCTGAGATGATGCTGACCGGGATAGAGATGGAGGAAGAAGCCGAGCCAGTAGTGGAGATGGAAGCCGTCACCGCCGAGGTGGAGGAGACCGGCGCGGCCCTGACCTTCCGCGTCGCCAAACCGGCCACCATCCCCAGCGACGGCTCTCCCCACAAAACCACCGTGGCTGCCCTCTCCCTGACTCCCCGGCTGGATTACGTGGCCGCCCCCAAACTGGTCAGCCAGGCCTACCGGCGGGCCACTGTCACCAACGACACGGATTACGTCTTTCTGCCCGGCCCAGCCAACGTCTTCTATGGGGGCGAATACGTGGGCACCACCACCCTGGCTACCATCGTATCGGGCCAGGAGCCGGGGGCCGTCGCCCCGGGCCAGGAGTTCAAGGTCTTCCTGGGGGTAGACGAGCGCATCAAGGTCTCGCGGGAACTGGTGGCCAGCGAAGTGGACAAGAAATTCATCGGCGACAGGCGCCGCCTGCACTACGCTTACCGGATCAAGGTGCAGAACCTACGAGATGGGCAGGAGAAAATAATCGTCTCCGACCAGATACCGGTGGCCCGGCACGAGGAGATCAAAGTCAGACTGGACATGGCCGAACCGAAACCAACCAAACAGACCGAGTTGGGCACCCTGGAGTGGGAATTGGACCTGGAGCCTGGGGAGGAGCAAGCCATCCGGTTCGATTTCAACGTGGAGCACCCCCGCAGCCTGGCCGTGATCGGTTTGCCCAGGGAGTAGACGAGGTCAATTTCCAATTCCGAGTTCTTTGCTCCGGCTGGATTTGTAATCCAGCCACCGGACCGCCGGATTGCAAATCCGGCTAGAGCGGATGTTATTTCTCTAAAACGCAAAGGAGGCATCTATCGCTAACGTAACCATACCTACAGAGGCTCCCGCCGAGCGGGGCTTCCTGGTGGGCATAGAACTGAAGAGCCGGAGATCTCCCTCATCGGATGGCCGCTGGCCTGTGGAGGACTCTCTGGCGGAGCTAGCCCAATTGGCCCGCACAGCCAAAGTCGAGGTAGTAGGCCAGACCTATCAACGCCTGGAATCCATCAAACCGGCCACCCTCATCGGCAAAGGCAAAGTGGAGGAACTGGTCGAATGTCACGACGAACTAGGCTACGACGTCCTCATCTTCGACGACGAGCTTTCGCCCCGCCAGCAGCGCAACCTGGAGGAGGCCCTGGGTGAAGATGTCAAGGTCTTGGACCGCACAGCCCTCATTCTGGACATTTTTGCCCGCCACGCCCACACCCACGAAGGGACCCTCCAGGTAGAGCTGGCCCAATACGAGTACCGGCTTCCCCGCCTGACGCGCCAATGGACCCACCTGGCCCGCCAAGCCGGAGGTGGGGCGGCGCGCGGGGGCGCGACCGGGGTAGGGTTGCGAGGGCCAGGCGAGACCCAGCTCGAAACCGACCAGCGTCAGATCAGCCGGCGCATCGCCCACCTGAAGCGGGAGCTAGAGCAAGTTCGCACCCACCGCCGTGGCTATCGCCGCCGTCGCCGGAAGGCCGCCATTCCAGTAGTGGCCATCGTCGGCTATACGAACGCCGGCAAATCAACCCTGCTCAACGCCATCTCCGATGCCAACGTGCTGGTCGAGGACAAGCTCTTCGCCACCCTCGACCCTACCACGCGGCGGGTGACCCTGCCGGAGGGCCGAAAAGTCCTCTTCACCGACACGGTAGGCTTCATTCAGAAGCTTCCCACAACCCTGGTGGCGGCCTTCAGAGCTACATTGGAAGAAGTCACCGAGGCCGATCTGCTTCTGCATGTGGTGGATATAACACATCCAAACGCCCTGGAGCAAAGCCGGGCTGTGGAGGAGACCCTGACTCAGATTGAGGCCACGGGCAAGCCCGTGGTGGGGGCCCTCAACAAGATTGACAAATTGGAAAACCCATCTCTGATACAGGAAATGGTAGCCGAGTTCCCCAACAGCCTGGCCATCTCAGCCAGAGAAAGGCTGGGGCTCATGGAGCTTTTGGGCCGCGTGGAAACGGTCCTAAACCAGGAGTTGATGTACGTCACCGTCTGTATTCCCTACCACGAGAGTGGCCTGGTCTCCCTTTTTCACCGGCAGGGCATAGTAGACAGAGAAGAGTACGGCAAAGAGGGGACGGTCCTGGCCGGACGGTTGCCGGCCAGGTATCTGGAGACCTTCCGCCGCTACCTGGTTTGATGCCAGATTGACAGTTGGGCGGGTATGGGCTATAATCTACGCGTAAGCGTTCAGACCTCCGAGGTTTTGCCCCCAGATTCGGATACATCGCGGCAAAAATGCCGATCAGAAGCCACATTGAGTGAGCACGCTTAGAAAACCTCGGAGGTCTTTGGGGCGATTCTACCGATCAAAGGAGGTGCTGGTGCTTATGCAAAAATTAGCAGATTTCCTTGAGAGGGTGAAGGGCCTTCCTATTGTTATTAGCATCCTCCTTGTGATCCTCAATTTCATCGTGCAGTACATTCCCAGCCTGGCTTTTCTGGGTGATAGCAACCTTTTGCTCCACCTGGGCGTCGTGGTAGGACTTTTGGGGGTACTATTGGCGGAGGCGCTCTAGCGGCTGGAGGGCGTGGATGCTTTCATCCCGAGGTTTACCTTATCCAGTAGTTTACAGTGCGGCTTCATTGCTTAAATTCACTCTATCTTTGCCAATGTCCAGTTCGTAAATCGAGAAGCTGGGCCAGTAGAGTCTGCCGAAGGCGCCATGGCAGAAGTGGTTGTTGTAGCAGCCATAGTTCAGCAGCCGTCATGGCTGGTGTATTTGGGAGGAGGAATATAGAAATGGCGAGACTTGGCACAAAATCCATTGCAAAGCGAGACGTGAATCGACTGAGCCAAGCTAGGAGTGCGAAAGACATTCACCAAGCCCTCGACCGCATAGTCAAGGTGGTTCGTTCTGATGCTTCGATAGTCTCATTTCCCAAATTCCGCAAATTTCTGGGGCGTGTCTCCGACAGCGAGGATTCTCTAAAAAACTTGCACTCACAACTTCTTGACAGGTTGAAGATCTCATTGGATCAATGGACAAAGATCGAGGCTATGACTCAAAAATGGGCTTCGCTGTACGACAATCCGGACTTTGGTCACTTGGTTCAGCCGTTGGTTCAGGATCTGTCCGCATTTTTTGGCTGCAAGACACGAAGCTTCTCTGTACCTTTAAAAGACATGGGGCTGTGGGATTTCCGTCTTCTTTTTCCTGACATTCATCTCAACTACTTTGATGACGAGATCCACATGATTGTAGTAACAGATTCACGAGCTGGCCCCAACGAATTCGCGGCGGTCAAAGATATTATCCACAAGAACGATGCGACCATGAAGGTAACATTGCTGCTAGTATTGGGCAACGGAGATCAGTTGAGAGAGTTGGCTAAGACGTCCAGCATCGAGATCGTGGTCTTGGATGAAGATGACTGTAGGGAGATCATGCTGTCTCCTAATTCAAAACGGATGTTTTGTCACCGTGTAGCCCGGCGGATATCCGTTCAAGCTCTCCAACCATATCAGACTCAAGGCAAAGTTCGAAGCCGAATGTTTTACGGGCGGCACGATGAGATTAAAAGGTTGAAGAGCAATTTATCCAATAGCTTCGCTATTTATGGAGGGCGGCTTATTGGAAAGTCCTCCCTCCTGCATCAGATTGATCAAGAATTTGAGCACGGCGAGACAGGGGGATATCGGGTGTGCTCAATTACCGCGCAAGCCTTTACTTCATCCGTTGAGGCTTGTCGAGCTTTACTAAAGGAACTAGATATCCCGACTGCCAAGCACCGATCAGTCTTGACATTCGAAAGGCTAATGCGCGATTATCTGCTATCACACACAGGGCGAGTATTAATATTGGTAGATGAAGTAGATGATTTGATTGTTTTAGATGGGAGGGACAACTATCAGATGTTCGAGGCCTTTCATAACCTGAACAATGATTTTGGAGAACGTTGTCGCTTTGTCTTTGCTGGCTATCGAGATTTGGCCCGTCAATGTATGGATAGCAAGTCCAGGTTTCGGAACTTTGCAGAGCCGATTCGGCTAGGCAACCTTGATCCGGTCAGCGCTCGTTTGTTGATTGAAGAACCAATGTGTGAAGAGCTAGGCTTTCGTTTCGAATCCGACGATCTTGTGGAAAAGATTCTGGAAATGACGGCGGGGCATCCAAATTACATTCAGGTTTTCTGCAAGGAATTGACAGAGTATTTGGAACGGCAACAGAGACGGCGCGTTCGAGAACATGACATCGAGTATACATATCACAACGCTGACTTTCGAGATCGAGTCA
>SOHZ01000158.1 GCA_004377365.1 Anaerolineales bacterium
CGTTCATCCACCGGCGACCACACTTTGGCCGGCAAGTCAGTTAGCAGATAGCAGGGGACAGGGGACAGGTAGCACTATGGAGAACCCCTGGCGCAACGAAACCCGAGGCGATCGCCCCTGAGGCCGGGATCGAGCCCGGCGCGGTAGGCGCAGCGAGCGCTCTCCCGATTGTCGCCCCACGAGCCGCCGCGATGCACCCGATATTCGCCAGAATCGGGCCCGGACGGATTACTTCCGGGCGATTGGCTGTAATAGCCCGAATCGTACCAGTCGGCCACCCACTCCCATACGTTGCCCGCCATGTCCAGCGCACCGTAGGGGCTGACCCCTTTCGACTTGCTCCCCACCGGCACTGTTCCCCCACCACATTCACCGTACTGAGCGTGGTCACAATCTATCCCTTCACCCCAGGGATACGTCCGCCCATCCATTCCCCGGCACGCCTTCTCCCACTCGGCCTCGATCGGCAGCCGCTTGCCCGCCCACTCGCAGTAGGCATCGGCATCGTTCCAACTCACGTAAACCACCGGATGATAGGAGATAGTACCCGAGGGCGCGTCACATGCCCCTGCCTCTACACACTTCCGGTATTGGGCGTTGGTCACCTCGGTCTTGTCAATGTAGAAAGCGTCCAGGTAGACGGTATGCACCGGCTGCTCGTTACTCTCCCCCTCGTCGCTGCCCATGATGAACTCACCGGCCGGGACGTAGACCATGCCCGGTGGAGCGGGGGTAGGCGTGTTGGTTGGGGGCGTCGGCGTCTTAGTCAGTGTTAACGTAGATGTTGATGTAGCAGTCAGCGGCATCGGTGTCGCTGTGGCCGTAACAGTTACAGTCGGAGTTGCGGCTTCCGGCACCGGCGTGGCTGTCGGCTTGCCTCCTCCGTTGTCCAGGAAAATCACTACCCCGACGACCAGCGCAGCCATCAGAACGATAACCCCCCAGCCCCAGATGGGCAGGCCGCGCCAGTCGGGACGCTCTGGTGGCGGGATGCGCACGCCCAGGATGTCGGCAAGCTGGCTGAGACCAGCGTCGTAGCCACGGCGGAAGGAGACCATGTGGTAGCTGCTCAAAAAGAGCGGCACCGCACACGGTTTCACGTCCAGCGGAATCACCTGTATCCGCCCTTTGCGTTCCTGGGCGATGGTGACGTCTGTCTCCTTCTTGACCCATTCTGACTCTAGCGCCGCCGGCGTCAGCACGACCACCGCGTGGCTGCTTTCCCTCAGCCCTCGCTCGATGGCGCTTACCCAGCTCTCGCCCGGGCGGATGCTTTCCGGCGCAATCCAGACCCGCACGCCGGGCCGCCGCAAATCGTCAGCCAGGCGGTGGGCGAACTTGGCATCTTTGGTGGCATGGCTGATGAAAACTTGCTTGGTCTTGGCCATGGTGCTCTCCTTCGTTCACTTCTCGTTGCATTTGGTGACACTGCGGTCTGTCGCGGGAGGCTGCACCTGTCACCAAATTTGGCTTCACCGGAGGCCCGCAGCCGCCACCGGCGACCGCGCTTCGCGCGGATTAAACTATGGAAAGCTTGGTCCCCTCCCCGGCCTTGACCAGCCCAAAGTCGGTCAGGGTGGCTCGCCCGTCGTCGGCCACGATGATGTTGCTGGGCTTGACGTCACGGTGGACAAAGTCGCGGGCGTGGGCATAGTCCAGGGCAGAAGCGACCTGCTCGACGATGGCCTGCACCTGCGAAACGGGCAACGGCCCCTCGGCCTCCAGAATCTGGCTCAGCGTCCGCCCCGCCAGGAACTGCATGGCGATGAAATAGACCCCCTCGACCTGGCTCACCTCGTAGATGGTGACGATGTTAGGATGGTCGAGGTTGGCCGCCACCTTGGCTTCGCGCTGGAAGCGTTGGACGAAGGTGGGGTCCCACAGCAAGTGGGGGGCCAGGACCTTGAGAGCCACAGTGCGATCCAGAGTAGTGTCCACGGCCTTGTAGACGGCGGCAAAGCCGCCCCGCCCCACCTCCTCGATGATCTTATACTTGCCCAGTTTCTCAGGAACCGAATCGGTCATCGCTCTCTCCTCTCTCTGCCTTCAAGGGCTACACCGACCTAGTCTGCGATCACGACCCTTTCGTACTTGTCGGCGCCCACTGGCTGCACCACAAAGCCGCTGACCTTTGAAGAGAAGAGGCGCGGGGTATCGCTGTGCATCACCCACAAGCGGGCGCGGTCCTCGTGGAGCATATACTCGGCCTGTTTGTACATCTCCTCGCGTGCCTCGATGACAACGGCCGCGCTCTTCAGCAATTCGGCCAACTCTGGATTGACGTACCAACCCTCCTTGGCCTCCTCCTCCGTGACGTTGCAGAAGAAATAGCACAGGAAGTTGTCAGGGTCACCATTGTCGCCGACCCAGCCGAGCATGTAAAGGCCATACAGCCTGCCCTCACGTTGGGCACCCCGGTAGGCCACCCAATCGCCTTCCAGCACCAGTTCGATCTCGATGCCGACCTTGGCCAGATCGGCAGCCATGGCCTCGCCGATCTCCTTGGGGCTGGGATAGTAGGGACGGGTGATTGGCACATAGTAAAGCTTCAGAGGCCCGACTTCGCCCGTGTCTTCGTTGTGGACTTTCCTCAAGCCATCGGGGAAGCCAGCCTCGGCCAGCAACTGCTTGGACAACTCGGGGTCGTAGGTCCAATCCTCAAGATCAGGACGGCCCCACATGGACGGGTGCAGGAAGGTGCTTGCCACTCGGGCATAGTCGCCGTAGAAGGCTTCTCTCAAAGCCTCGCGGTCAATAGCATGGAAGATGGCCTCTCGCACCCTCGGATCCTGGAGCTCTTTGATATGGTAGTTGAAAGCCAGGTAGGCGGTGCTCAGACCTGTGGCCTGCACGTAGCAGTTGGGATCTGCCTCACAGTCCTTAAGATCCTCGATGTTGGCCTGCTCCAGGCCGTGGATATCGCCAGCCAGGAAGGCCACGTAGCGGGTCACGTCTTCGGGGATCACATACCAGATGATTTTGGCGATGGTCGGCTTGCCGCCCCAGTAGTCCTCGTTGGCTTCCACGGTGATGTGGTCGTCTTCCACCCACTCCACGAACTTGAAGGGGCCGGTTCCCACCGCTCCCACGCCGGGTGTACCATAGTCCTCACCGTACGCCTCGAGCGCGGCGGGACTGGAGATGGCGAACATGTCCATGGCCAGGTTGGCCAGTAGGGGAGCCAGGGGTTCCCTGAGGAAGAACTTGACGGTATAATCGTCCACCACATTGATGCCGGTGATAAGGCAATCATCGTCAAAGCCGTTAAACATCCACTCCCAGTACTCATACACCTGGCTTTCGAAGTGTAGCGGGTGATCCGTCTTCCACTGACGCTCAAAGTTGAGGACCACAGCGTAAGCGTCAAAGTCGATGCCGTCGTGGAACTTGACCCCTTGTCGCAGGTGGAAGGTCCACTCCGTGCCATCCTCGGAGACCTCCCAGCTTTCGGCCAGGGCCGGGATGGGCCTTGTGCCACCGTCCTCATACTGAAGCAACGACTCAAGGACTTGGCCGGTGACACGGAAGCTCTCGACATCGGTGACCACGGCCGGGTCGAGCTGGACAGAGTCGCCGCCGCGCCCGAAGATGAAGGTCTTTCCTTCAGCAGGCGCTGCTGACGGTGCCTCAGTGGGCGGTGCAGGTTCTTCGGCAGGTGGGGCTGGCACCGCCAGTGTAGGCCATGGCCCTATGGAGATGACAACAATGACGATACCCACGATGCACAGCAGTGCCAGCCCGCCAGCAAGTAACGCTGCCCCACCCATGGTCTTCTTAGGGGCTGGTTGGGGTGCAGGCCGTGCTGTTGGTGGTTCGGGCTTTTTCTCCACCATAGCCGCCGGTTTCACCGGTGGAGGGGCAACCTTCTCTGCCTCTGGCTCCTTCTTCACCACCGGCGGAGGTACGGGGGCCTCCCGTTTTAGCGGGATAGGTGTCACCTCCACTCTGGCCTCGGTGGCCTCTTCCAGGGCCTGCGCTATCTCTCCTGCGCTTTGGTAGCGCGCTTCCTGCCTCTTGGCCAGAGCCTTCAACAGAACAGCCTCTACCGCTGGCGTGACATCAGGCTTGATCTCCGAAGGCCGGGGCGGCGGCTTGTCGGCGTGGCCGCGCATGATGGAAAGAGGTGTCGTGCCGCTGAAAGGCACCTCCCCCGTGAACATCTCGTAAACCACCACGCCCAGGGAGTAGACGTCAGAACGGGCATCCGGCTCCTCCAATCCCTCGGCCTGCTCCGGCGACATGTACTCTGGCGTGCCAAAGATGCGGCCGGTGGTGGTCAAAGCAGTGTGGGTGGCGGCCTTGGCGATGCCAAAGTCCATCACCGTCACGTGGTCGTCGGCCCCCACCATGATGTTGGAGGGTTTGATGTCGCGGTGCACCAGCCCGCGCTCATGGGCATAGTCCAGCGCTGAGGCAATCTGCCCGACCACGTTCACGATGCGCCTGGGGTGCAAAGCCCCCTCTTGGAGGACCACCTCCTTGAGAGTCCGGCCCTCCAGGAACTCCATGGCCATGTAGGCCGCGCCCGCCTCCCAGCCAAACTCGTGAATGATCACGATGTTGGGATGTTTGAGGTTGGCGGCCAGCTTGGCCTCGCGCTGGAACCTCTCTACGAAGGTCGGCTCCCGCAACAGCCGTGGCTCCAGGAACTTGAGGGCCACGGTGCGGTCGAGGGTGGTATCTATCGCCTTGTAAACGTCGGCAAAGCCGCCCCGTCCGACCTCTTCGATGATCTTGTACTTGCCGAACCTTTCTGGAAATTGATCCGCCATTCCTTCCTCCCCCCGTCTTCAAAGGCTACATCTCGCTTTGTAAGGGTTCAACAACAAAAGCCGACCCCCTCTTGGTCTATATAAGAGAAAATCGGCTCTCAATGTCTCATGCCCTTTCACCTCGCAAAGTAGCTAGTGTCTGCGATGAAAGCAACGATGGCAAAGTATTGATCCATGCTTATGGCTATATACTACACAGCTAGTCCAAATGTCAATGCCCCACAGCTTCACAGAATGAATATGCCTATCTGAATTGTATTACAAGTCGGGCGTATTGTCAAAAAAGGGCCGGTTCGCTAAAGTTCTCGCCTCCCTGAACAGTTACCCAGGCATGACTGTGGTTGGCGGGTAGAAGGTCAACTTCTACCCGCTGGACGGTTACAATTTCTCAATTAGACGGTATCTGACTTTCATCACTTTACCCTGCAACAGTTCGAATCACGAACAGCGCAAATGAATTTCACGAACGTCGTCCCGTCGTTTCCAACCAAATTCGTGCCCTTCGTTTCTTTGTGACATTCGTGTTTCAAAACTGTCCGGTATTCAATCCCGTGAAGACCGGTAGCGCTGGTTCAAGAATTCAATCACGGCCGGTAGCACCGAGAGGAAGATAATAGCCAGGATAACCAGAGTAAAATTACGCTTTACAAGAGGAATATTACCAAAGAAGTAGCCTCCAAAAAGGAAAATAGCGATCCAGGCCAAACCTCCTATAACGTTATAACTGATGAAATGCCC
>SOHZ01000148.1 GCA_004377365.1 Anaerolineales bacterium
ATGAGATTGCTTCGTCACTTCGTTCCTCGCAATGACAGGGTGAGTAGTTACCTCCCGTGAAGCAAAGCAACGTCGAGTCCAACGTCACACACAACGTGAAGAGTATGACGATCTTATCCTCGTGGTGGTTGGCTCGGCGAGGCACACTGATTGGGGAAGACGAGAAAGAGAACCCTTGATGTTCACCGAATCCGGTATCGAGGAACTGAAGAGATTGAGAGAAGAAGCCAGTCTCGGCGGAGGAGCAAAACGCATCGAGGCTCAGCACGCCAAGGGCAAGCTGACGGCCCGCGAAAGGCTGGCCCTGCTACTCGATGAAGGTACTTTCCAGGAGGTTGATCCTTTCATCACCCACCGCACCACCGATTTCGGGATGGCTGAGCAGAAGGTTCTGGGCGACAGTGTGGTGGCTGGCTACGGTAAGATTGACGGACGCCGGGTCTGTGCCTACGCTCAGGACTTTACTGTCTTTGGCGGTTCCTTCTCCGAGGCTCAGGCCATGAAGGTCTGCAAGGTGATGGACCTGGCCCTGCAAGGGGGGCTGCCTGTCATCGGCCTCAACGATTCAGTGGGGGCCCGCATCCAGGAGGGGGTGCGGAGCCTGGCCGGCTACGCCGAACTCTTCTGGCGCAACACCCAGGCCTCAGGGGTCATCCCCCAGATTTCGGTCATGCTGGGGCCCTGCGCAGGGGGCTCGGTCTATTCCCCCGGCCTGACCGACTTTACGATCATGACCAAGGGGATCAGCCATGTTCATCACCGGCCCGGAAGTGATCAAGACAGTGACGGGCGAGGATGTGGGCTTTGAGACCCTGGGCGGGGCCATGACCCACAACAGTGTCAGCGGGGTGGCCCACTTTGCCGCCGACGACGAGCGGCAGGCCATGGCCCTGACCAGGAGACTCCTCAGCTATCTGCCTTCCAACAACGTGGAAAGTCCGCCTTACGTGGAACCGACGGACGATCCCTGGCGCATGGACGGGGCGCTGGACTCCATTGTACCGGCTGATCCCACTCTGCCCTACGACATGAAAGAGGTCATCGAGCGGGTCTTTGACCGGGGCAGTTTCTTCGAGGTGCACGAGCATTTCGCCCAGAACATCATCGTCGGCTTTGCCCGTCTGCACGGCTACGTGGTGGGCATCGTCGCTCAACAGCCCATGAGCCTGGCCGGAGTGTTAGACATCAACGCCTCGGACAAGATTGCCCGCTTTGTGCGCTTCTGCGATTGCTTTAACATCCCCCTCATCACTTTCATTGATTCGCCTGGCTTCCTGCCTGGCACAGCCCAGGAACACGGGGGCATTATCCGGCATGGGGCCAAGATCGTCTACGCCTACTCCGAGGCCACCGTGCCCAAAATCTCCCTCGTCACCCGCAAGGCCTACGGCGGGGCCTACATCGTGATGAGCAGCAAATACATTCGCACCGACCTCTGCTACGCCTGGCCTTCGGCCGAGATCGCCGTGCTGGGAGCTGAGGGGGCGGTCAACATCATCTTCCGGCGGGAGATTGCAGCAGCCGAGGACCCGGAGGCGGAGCGCCAGCGATTGGTCGAGGAGTACCGGAACAAGTTCTCTAAACCCTACGCGGCAGCGGCCTCGGGCCACATTGACGACGTGATAGCGCCGAGGGAGACCAGGCCCCGGCTCATCGCCGCCCTGGAGTTGCTCAAGGACAAGCAGGCCAGTCTCCCGCCCAAGAAGCATGGCAATATGCCTGTTTGAATGACCGAATCTCGAATCTCAAATCGCAGTTTGCTCATTTACCACTGTTGCGGTACAGGGGTCATTGGGATTTGGTCATTTTCCATGCAAACC
>SOHZ01000369.1 GCA_004377365.1 Anaerolineales bacterium
CGAACGCCGAGGCCACATTTCTCGCTCATCTTGTCCCCTCCGTGATACGCTCACAGCAAGGGCGACCGTCAGAGGAAAGTGGAAGCAATCTTTCCTAACCAATCAAGTAGTTCCTTCTTTACTTTTCTTCACCGCTTCCAGAATCTCCTGGGCGCTCTGGCGGGTGATCTCGGTGGCTGTGCCCAGCATTTGGGCCAGTTCCTCCAGTCGCCCGTCCATTTCCAGTTCTTGCACAGAGGCCACGGTGCGCTCACCGACGACTGTTTTGCCCACCTTGTAGTGGGTGTCACCGTAGCCAGCCAATTGGGGCAAGTGGGTAACGCAAAGCACCTGGTGCTCCGGGCTCAGGCTCCACAGCTTGTAGCCCACCACCCCGCCCGCCCGCCCGCCGATGCCCTGGTCTATCTCGTCGAAGATGAGGGTGGGGGTCTCGTCGGCCGCCGAGAGGACGGTCTTGAGGGCCAGCATCAGGCGTGAGGTCTCGCCCCCTGAGGCGATCTTGACCATGGGCTTGAGGGGCTCGCCCACGTTGGGCGCAATCAGGAACTCTACGCGGTCAATGCCCGTGCCGTCAAAGGCATAGCGTTTGGCACCCACCCAGACCCCATCGGCATCCTCGCTCTGCTCAAGCGATACCCCGAAGCGAGCCCGCTCCATGTTCAGGTCTGCCAGCTCGGCCTCGATGGCTGCCGAGAGCCGGTCACCCGCCTCCCGCCGCTGAGCTGACAGTCGGGCGGCCAAATCCCCAATCTCGTGAAGGAGTCGGTCTTCCTCGGCTTGTAGCTCCTCCACGCGCTCCTCGCTGTGGGTTATGGCCTCCAGCTCGCGCTGGGCTGCCTGGCCGAAGGCCAGGACCTCTTCAATGGAGTCGCCGTATTTGCGTTTGAGGCTATGGATCAGGTCCAGCCGTTCCTCCACCTGGCGCAGGCGACCGGGATCATATTCAATCTGGTCGCGGTAGGCCCGCAAGCTTTGGACCAGTTCCTCCAGTTGGTAACTGACCTCTTCGGCCACTCGACGCCGCTCCGCCAGCGAAGGATCCATCTTCTCCAGGCTGGTCAGGTTCTGCACCACCAGACCCAGAAGGTCAACGGCTGAAGCTTGTCCTTCCTCACTTTCACCCAGAGCGCGGTAGGTCTCGTCGGTCAACTCGGTGAGCCGTTCAGCGTTGGCTAGCTTGTTGCGCTCAGCTTCCAGTTTTTTCTCCTCACCAACCTCGAGCCTGGCGGCAGCGATCTCTTGCATCTGATATTCCAAGAGATCAGCGCGGCGGGCCAGTTCCCGCTCATCGCGCAGCAGTTCCTTCAACTCCTGTTGTACCTGGCGTAGGGCAGAGACCTTGTCTGCCACCTGGCTGCGCAAAGGCCATAGGCCAGCGTAGCGATCCAGGAGGTTCACGTGCTCCCGCACCCTGAGGAGCGACAGATGCTCGCTCTGGCCGTGGATGTCCACCAGCCTCTGAGCTATCCGCTCCAGGGTGCCCAGGGTGATGGCTCGCCCGTTGACCCGGCAGATGTTGCGCCCTGAGCGCCGCATCTCTCTGGCCAGGATCAGGGTCTCATCGTCCTCCCCCTCCAGCCCGTTTTCCTTGAGCAGAGGGAGGATAGCCGCCTGCATGGCCTCGTCGAGGTGGAAAATGCCTTCCACTCGAGATTCGTCCGTCCCGGCGCGGATGTACTCGCTCTCGGCCCGCCCGCCCAGGAGGGTGCTCACGGCGTCTATGATGATGGACTTGCCCGCTCCGGTCTCGCCGGTCAGCACGTTGAAACCGGGGCAGAAACGCAAATTCAGTTCGTCAATGATGGCAAAGTTCTTGATGCTCAGCTCAAGTAACAAGATTAAACCTCACCTGGTAAGAAGGTCTACCGCAAACGGGCATAGATAGTGCCTACGGCCAGGGCAACATAGATAAAGTTGATACGGAAGAGCAAGCTACCCAGCGATGAGAGGAGATAGCTCCCACCTGGGGGCATGGTCAGGAGCAGGAAAGCAGCGCTGAACAGAGGGCCGAGCAAGGCCCCAAGCACGATGCAGGCGCTGACCACCAGCCATATCCAGCGACCACGGCGGCGGCCGATGGCCCACCGGACCGCTTCGGCGATGATCCCTCCTACCAGAGGCCCCAAGAAGAGAGCTAGAAACCATCCCAAGTTGTTCATAATGGTCCCGGCGATGACCGAGGCCACCAGGCCGATGACGACGGCGATCAAATAGTCCACCGGGGTGGCGCTGTAAAAGACGGCTTGTTGGCCCTTGATGCATTGCTTGCAGCGGAAGCCCACTGGCGTCCGCACGGCACATTTGGGACAGATGGGGTTGCCGCAGCGGTTGCAGCGCAACCTGGTTTCGGTCTTGGGATGATTGACGCAATACAATGGCTCTTCCAATTCGCTCATGTCAGCCTTTCCATCAAAGTCTTATAGAAGTGGGTCTCGTCTTGCAGCCTGACGAAGCGGCTAGTGTAAGGGCTGGCCATCACCACCACGCTGTCGGCGTCCTCCATGGCGACCTCGAATTGGCCATCCACAGTCAGGATGGCCCGGTGATCGGTAAAGACCTGCACCTTGACCGCAGCCCCCTGGGAGAGGACGACAGCCCGGTCCATGCTCAGGTGAGGGGCAATCGGGATGAGCAGGATGTTCTTGAGCTGGGGGGGCAGGATAGGCCCGCCTACGGCCAAGGCGTAAGCCGTCGAGCCGGTGGCAGTGGAGACGATGATGCCATCGGCTACGTAGGTGGTGAGATAACCGCCGTCAACGTAGGTAGCCAGGTGCACGACGCGAGCCAGACTGGCCCGGCTGACCACCACATCGTTGAGGGCTTCATACGCGCCCCGCCTTTCCTCGTCCCGCCAGAACTCGGTGTGGAGCATCATGCGCTCCTCGAGCCGGTATTTCCCTTCCAAAACCAAACACAGCTTCTCGGCCCACTCCTCGGGCTCGACCTCAGCCAGGAAGCTCAGACGGCCCAGTTTGATGCTCCAGATGGGCACCCCATGCCGGGCCGACATGCGCGCCGCCCGCAGAATAGTACCGTCGCCGCCCAAGGTGATCAGAAGGTCAAGGCCGGCCACGTGCCGGCGGACCTCCTCCTCGTCCCAGGCTGAGCCCAGCCAGGGGGTAACGCCTCGCGCCTCAAGCCAGTGGGCGATCTCTTTGGCCAGGGTCTGCGATTCCGGCAGCTTGGGGTGGTGTAGCAACCCTATCTTTTTCACTATAGGCAGCCTTGTTCATTGCCGTTCGAGAATGAGAATATGCTCTTCAATATCCATTCTGGTCGCGGTGGCGCGTCTGGCACGCCACACGATCGTCTCGACTTCAGTATAGTGCAACATTCGGCACGCTATGAGACTCAACAACCTGGCAGTGTGGATAGGAACCCGGAAGTAACTCATCTGATCACCTACCACCAGGGCAAGCTTCCCACCCGGCGGCATGACTTGCTGCAACTGCTCAAGTACCCGATACATCCCGCCGAAATACTCGGTAGCTACACGGTGATATAAACGCTCGAAGCCTGATGTGGCTCCACGTTCGATTCGTCTGCGTTCGATCTCTTGGGCTATTTCTTGAATTTCTGGAACATCGGCCACATGAACTGAGTCGTTGTCTGCCACGTAGATGTTGCGCGTGTGAGAGCGCAGCATCTCTTTCTTCACCTGTCTGAGATCACTTTTCTCAGTGATAAAGCCCAGTAGGATCAGCTCAAGCCGTGTTATGCGCGTGTAATCTTTCTCATTTGGATACGGTGGCGATGTAATCACATAGTCTATCGGCCCCTCGACCAGCGTTGTCAGTCGTCGGGCATCGCCGTAGTAAACTGTCGTCGTCCCCGGATTGGGTATTTGTTGAATTGTCGCCAGATCCTGTCTGATCCGCCGTAACTTCTCGGCGTAAGCTCCATATACGTCAGCGTCCTCTCGCCTTTTGGCAACGTACACCTCGGGGCCAAAGCCAAGATTTGATACATCAGCCACGACGACAGCAGATAGCGCGAGACGGAAAATATCCGTGATGGCGTCGTCCGGCAATTCATCAATCGCCCGCTTGACGATCAACGTTTTGCGCAACGGCATCTCACTGAGCCAGTTTTTCGGCAAGAGAAGTTTGAGACTTTCGTAATCGTCCACACTTTGTTCTAGGAGAACTTTTCCATGTGGGAGCAAGTCATCAAAGGAGAGTTGAAATGGATATTGTGTCCCAATAGACCGAATGGGCTCTTGGATCGACTCTAGCAATTCGTGTCGGCGACGGTCAAACTCTGTCAGGTCAATATCCCACGTCGTCTTGACCTTGCTGGCAAAGGCGGTCACCGGGTTTGCGTCAATCCCTACCGAATTGATGCCTGACTTTTTGCATTCAACAAGAGTAGTCCCTGTACCCACGAAAGGGTCAAGCACCGTATGCTTTCGCCTGACGTCGAATTTGTCGATCAACTCAGAGACTAGGTGATCGGGGTAGGATAGCACAAAGCGGTACCAGCCGTGAACGGTGGCATCTTCCAGTTGTTGAATCGTGCTGTTACCTCGCCTCCGATGTGACACTTCTATTGCTCCCTGTACAGTGCGTAACGCTTGTACCGCTTGGTGGCTATGAGGTTGGAGTCATCACTGTCGTTGAACTCCAAAAATATATACGATCCGTCCGGCATAATCTTCACCCCGATAGGCCGCACGATAAGATCGGGAAAGTGCTGCCTGGCAAACTTTACCATCTGGGTGATTTGCACGACGCCAAGCTGATCCTTGGGAGACTCGCTTTTAGCCTCGACGGGCAGCACGAAACCGTGTCCGTCCGTATCTATTCCGATGTAGAGGTCATCAATCTCAACCTGGCCAACGTTGGAGACAGTGGTTCTGAAATGCCCTTGGATGTGATACGTCGTCAAGGCGGTGAACGTATCAATCAGGCGGTTGTAGCGAATCCGGGATAGAAGACCTTGCTCGTCTGTGCCCTGATACTTCAGAACGAGTTGAGGTGTGGCGTCAAGGATACGGGTTATCTCTATATCGGTCGGGATGTCCACATAGGGCGAACGGGCCAATTTGACAAAGGCGTACTTCCCTTTACCTGTGCCCTCAATGGCCCAATTTCCATGAGCCAGAATTGCTTGGGGCAGGGGAGATCGCCCCGCGCGGTAGGTATTAGACGATGTCTGGCACATTTTTGATTGTAAGCCCAAGATCGCTGATGGCACGCTCAATATCCGATTTGGTGAAAGGCAAACGGTTCACATCTTCGTGACCTGTGTATAATCTCTCAAACACTCGGATGATCACGCGATCGTATTCCTTCAACGTTTCATCCGGTAGTGAAGTCCCCTGACTCGTGCGTGAAAATTGTTCCATCATGATTATCCTCTATTTGCCATTGCTCGATTGCGCCTACCGACCGGATGGACATGGAGACGCTGAAAGCCCATGCCCTCTGGGCTGACACATCTAGCATCACTTTGATACGCAACGGAATCAATTGCACAATTGAAAACTCTCGC
>SOHZ01000207.1 GCA_004377365.1 Anaerolineales bacterium
TGATCCAGTTGAACTGCCAGGAAATGAACGAAGTCAAGATAAACCTGGAATATCTGGGGAAAGAAGGCATCATCTTTTGTAGCAGTGGCAACATGGTCCACGCCGCCACGGGCCCTCTGACAGGTGAGGAAGCGGTGTATGAGCTCTTGCGCTGGAATGAGGGCACCTTTCACCTGCAAAATGGCGTCACGCCTCCTGAAAGAACCATAGATAGAAACTGGAACAGCATCCTCTTGGAGGGGATGCAGCGTATTGACGAAGGAGAGATGTCAATGGAAGACAGACTGGACAAACTGGCTCACGGCCTTAACGAAATGGCCATGGTGAGCGGAGCGGTCATCGTAGCCAGAGATGGCACCGTCCTCGCCGAAGTGGTAGAGAGTAACGCAGAGAAAGAAGGAGCAGTGGCCGTCTTCGTGGGCAACGCAGCTGACCAGATCGGTGAAGCTCTGGCCTTGGGGCCCTTCGATTGGGGAGTGGTAGCCATGGGCCAGGACAGGATGCTCGTTTTGGAACAGCCCGATTTCTTCGTGGGCCTGCTCCTTACGGAAAAGGCCTCACCCGCCCTGGTGGCGGCCAAGGTGGAAGAAACCCTCACTGCATAGGCGTGAGCTGGTATGGAAAATACACAGGGGGATTGGGAGGTGTCTCCCCAAATCCTCTGTTTCGTCGTGACTCTGCCGACTCTGTAAGGGCCAGCATGAAAGCTGCATAGAGAAGAACGAACCATGGAAGACATCCTGAATGACATCAACGCCGTGGTAGGCGTGACCGGCTGCTTCATATGTAACGGCGAGGGGCAGGTGTCAGCCTCTGCCCTGCCCGACCTCTTTGACGAAACCATCCTTTCGGCCGTTGGCCGGACCATGGTCCAGACCATTACCGGGATGGCGACCGCCCATCGGCGGAAGATTGGTGACATTGATCTGGTCTATGGCCAGGGCCGGCTCATCGCCGAGAACCTCGGAGAGGGTTGTCTGTGCATCCTCTGCGTGCGCAAAATCAACGTTCCCCTCTTGAACCTGACGGCCAACGTGGCGGCGAAAAAGTTAAAGGCCAAAATAGCGAAGAAGGAAGAGCCAGAGAGAACGGAAGCAGCCCCTGGTGAACTTCCCGAAGCGCTTCGGGCTATGTCCGATTTCATCGAGCAGTTGATGGAAGAACTAGGCGACAAGGGATTTGGCCGAGATGACTTGCTGAAGATTGTTGAATATAGATTGGCCAAGCTAAGAGCCAGTTACCCCTTTCTCCAATTTATACGCATCGTTGAGGGCAAGGTAGACCTTTCGTCGCTTCCGCCAGAGTCTCTTGACGCCAAGGAGGTGGGGGAAGCTCTGGGAGCGTTGATCAGAGGGATAAGTTACAGTGCCAGAAGGATATTGGGTCCAGAGGAAGCCGAAGCCAAGTACCGTCGGGCCTATGACCCTTTTTACCGCCAGAACAAAATGGTTTTCGAAAGCCTGGGATTAGGACAGACTCTAGAGAAAGTGACTACAGAAGAACCGCCTCTTCCTCTTGGAGGGGTGGATTTGAGGCTCGATTGAGAGAAAGGAGGCAAATGTGGAAAGTATATTAGAACACATCAACGCCGTAGTGGGGGTGACGGGCTGTTTTGTCTGCGATAGCGAGGGAGAGGTATTGGCCTCGGTGGTACCTGGTGTCTTTGACGGCGAGGTGGTCTCATCTGTTGGCCGGACAGCTATGCAGACTATTCTGGGGTTGCAGACCACCCGTCGGCGGCGGGTGAACGATCTTGACCTGCTCTACAGGGAAGGACGGATCGTCGTCAAAAGTTTGCGCGAGGGTTGTCTCTGCATCCTCTGCGTGCGCAACATCAACGTCCCTCTCCTCAATCTTACGGCCAATCTGGCCGTCAAAAAGTTGAGGGAGAGACTCAAGGCCCCCAGTCCAGCCAAAATGAAAGCCCCCGGCCGTGCAATTCCCCCGGAATTAGCCGTTGACGGGACCTTCTTTGCGCAGATGGAGCATGAACTGACCAAGATACTGGGCCCCATCGCCACAATGATAATGGATGATGAGGTGGCAGCCCTGGGCGCAGCCAAAGACTCGTTCCCGCGTGACAGATTGGCTGAACTGGTGGAAAAGATCAGCGCTGAAATCGCAGACGAAGATAAGAGGGCCAGCTTTCAGCAGACCGTGCTCAAAGCTATTGAGACCCTTCCGTAGCTGGTAGTCACCCTGTTGGGTGCTGGTGAGGCTAGACACTGCCAGCAACTACAACCCATAGTGGTTTGTGAGGCTTGCACCCCACCAAATCTAGCCGCCTACGGCCAGTCCTAAAGTACACTAACACTCTGCGGGGTGGCTACCCGGTAGCTTAAGAACCATAAAAGCAACCGTTCAGGGAGTTGAAAATCTTTGACAAAGTTCTAACGAAAATCTAACGTTTTTCTAACTTAAATGTGCTATAATTATGGCATAATGCGATCCAGCGAAGCGACTCAAGAAACCACACTATATAAGAGGTCCTTCTCTGCCGAGGTGCTGGGCTACCCTGTGAACGTCTCGATAATAAGCGTCCAGTCCCTAACTCCCCGAAAGCCCCATTGGCGCATCAACCGAGGGTTTTAGAGCTTTCCAGACGGGTTTTTGGTCAACCCAAAGTGCATTGGAGCTTTCTGGAAGTCTGCTGACCTACCCCTGAACGCTCACCACAAAAGACTAAATTGAAGCCCCGTCGAATGAGGGGCAAAGGAAAGGAGATGAAACAATGAAACTTACTATTGCCTTCAAAATGAGTTTGGGACTCCTGGTGATGCTGCTTCTGATGATTGTGCCCGGAGCAGCAGGGGTCACCGCCGCCAGAACCATGCGTGGATTGACGTCCGCTTTGGCGGACAAACACGACGAGAGCCGCGCCATCTGGACAATAAAGGTTGCCGTTATAAAAACCAGCGCCGCTTTGGGGGATGCAGTAGAGATTGGGACGGAGGGCGAAATCGCTACGGCGCATTTCTGGCACTCTGAGTTGGAGGCACGGACAGAACACTACAAGAATATATCCGCAGGAGGTAAGGCAGAATTGGCCCAGAGGCTAGAGACGAGCCATCTGGAATTCAACGATCTGTACGAAGAGGTTAGGGGCAAACTCCAGGCAAGAAAGCCGGTAAACCGGGAAGAGTTCGATGAGAGGATGGATAAAGCAGTTAAGGACTATACAACTGTTTTGGATGATCTTCAGAGCGAGGTTGACAAAAGCATGGAGTCTGCCTTGGAGGAGGCCGGACGCACTCAAACCAGAACTCTGTCCCTAGTGGCCGGTTTCACCACTGCGGCAGCCATTCTGGGAGCGGCGTTGGCCTGGGGTATCACCCGCAGCGTGACCAGACCGGTGCGCCGCCTCGTGGAAGTGGCTGACAATATCAGCATGGGCGATCTGGACCTGCCTATCGAGGTCACCTCGCGGGATGAAATCGGAGAACTGCAAGAGTCCATCGAGCGCATGAGGGTCAGCCTGAAAACGGCCCTCGAAAGGCTCAAAAAGCAACGTTGACCGGACGGGATCTTCCAGGCGCAAAGGATAAGAATCACAAAAGACTAAATTGAAGCCCCGTCGAATGAGGGGCAAAGGAAAGGAGATGAAACAATGAAACTTACTATTGCCTTCAAAATGAGTTTGGGACTCCTGGTGATGCTGCTTCTGATGATTGTGCCCGGAGCAGCAGGGGTCACCGCCGCCAGAACCATGCGTGGATTGACGTCCGCTTTGGCGGACAAACACGACGAGAGCCGCGCCATCTGGACAATAAAGGTTGCCGTTATAAAAACCAGCGCCGCTTTGGGGGATGCAGTAGAGATTGGGACGGAGGGCGAAATCGCTACGGCGCATTTCTGGCACTCTGAGTTGGAGGCACGGACAGAACACTACAAGAATATATCCGCAGGAGGTAAGGCAGAATTGGCCCAGAGGCTAGAGACGAGCCATCTGGAATTCAACGATCTGTACGAAGAGGTTAGGGGCAAACTCCAGGCAAGAAAGCCGGTAAACCGGGAAGAGTTCGATGAGAGGATGGATAAAGCAGTTAAGGACTATACAACTGTTTTGGATGATCTTCAGAGCGAGGTTGACAAAAGCATGGAGTCTGCCTTGGAGGAGGCCGGACGCACTCAAACCAGAACTCTGTCCCTAGTGGCCGGTTTCACCACTGCGGCAGCCATTCTGGGAGCGGCGTTGGCCTGGGGTATCACCCGCAGCGTGACCAGACCGGTGCGCCGCCTCGTGGAAGTGGCTGACAATATCAGCATGGGCGATCTGGACCTGCCTATCGAGGTCACCTCGCGGGATGAAATCGGAGAACTGCAAGAGTCCATCGAGCGCATGAGGGTCAGCCTGAAAACGGCCCTCGAAAGGCTCAAAAAGCAACGTTGACCAGACGGGATCTTCCAGGCGCAAAGGAGAGTGGCAAGATGACCAGGGGTTTCGTTCTACCCACACAACAACTGGATAAAGTCGAGCAACATCTGAGCCGCTTATACGACAAAACAGGAGCGAACTGTGTCCTGTTGCTTGACGTCAGTGGGCAACTGATCAGCTACAAAGGCACCGCAGAGGGTGTAGATCTGGCTAGCCTGGCAGCCCTGGCGGCCAGCGATATAGCCGCCGTCACTGAGATGGCCAGGCTAGTCGGTGAGCGAGACCGGTTCAATCTTCTCTTTCACGAAGGAGAAAGCCACAGTGTCCTCATCTCCACTGTGGGGAGAAGCTTCCTGCTGGTCGTCATCTTCAAAACCTCGGGGCGAATTGGCCTGGTACGTCTCTTTACCAGGGAGACAGTGACCGAGTTACTAGAAGTGGCCGAGAAGTTCGAAGCTACAAGCGGCCGGGGTGCACAAATCGTTGATGCTGACTTTACCACCTCACTGGCCACTGAACTGGAACGCGCTTTGAGCGAATAAGCAACATAGATGTTCATTAATTGGAAACTGCGCGAAATCAATTTAAAAATCGTCTATTACGGGCCTGCCTTGAGTGGTAAGACGACCAACCTGGAATACATCCACTCTAAACTCAAGCCTGAGTTGCGAGGTGAATTGATCTCCCTCAAAACGAGAGAAGACCGTACCATCTTTTTCGATTTCTTGCAGTTGGAAGTAGGGGAAATCAAAGGCTTAAAACCCAAATTCAACCTCTATACTGTACCAGGACAAGTAATCTATGCAGCCAGTCGCAAATTGGTTCTGCAAGGGGCTGACGGGGTGGTTTTCGTGGCAGACTCCCAATGGGACCGGTTACAGGATAATGTGGAAAGCATGCGCAGTCTGGAAGAGAACCTCCGCCAGTTGGGTTACGATCCGGTTCATCTCCCCCTCACCATGCAGTACAACAAACGCGATCTCCCCACTAGGGTCCCTATCGCTGTTCTGGAGGCACGATTGGGGTGTAATGGGATCCCTCACGTCGAATCTATAGCCATACGCGGGCTAGGTGTCTTCGACACATTGAAGACGATCATCAATGCGGTGGTAACCAAGGTGCAGCGGGAAATGGGATGACGGTCTGCCAATCTACAAATCTGCAAAAATAGAAGGACCTGTCCCCAAACAGGAAATACATTCACTTAGGAGATGGATTGATGGACAGCACCAAAAGCACCTCTGAACCATACTGGAAAGAAATGACCTTTGCCAGGATCTTGCACAACATGAATGAAGCGGGTAAATTCAAGGCCTCTTTTCTGGTGGACGCACAGGGCCTGCCGGTGGCGGCCTTGACCTCCGGTTACGATACAGACACGGCATCAGCCATGGCTGCCCTGGTCAGAAACGTCATCGAGCAGGCGCAGGCTCGTATAGACTTGGCTGAGGCCGATGAGGTCACCGTTCGTGGCAACGACAAAATGCGCATGGTCAGTCGTTACTTTACCATAGGTGATGAGACTTTGATCCTGGTAGTGGTTGCTCCGCCCGACCGGCCCTATCGGCGACTGACCAACCGGGCCATCAAAGCCTTACAGGCGGCCTGGTTATCGTAAGAGAACACACCGCACGGGATCAGCCAAAGGGAAAAAGTAGAGAAGCCGTTCAGTCATTAACCGGGCGCGATGGGAATGCTTTAGTCAGTGATAAAGGAGGTTTGACAATGAAATGTCGTTCGCTCGTAAAATTGCTCTCGTTGCTCGTATTGTTTTCCTTCGGATGTTCAACCCAAAACGAAGTGAGACCAAGGCCAGCAGACTTTAGCGTCCAGTACGAATGGCGGGAAGAAAGTTCGCCCTCTTCATACCACTACGCGTACACTATCCGCATAGGCCCCGGCATTCAGGGGGAGATTATGTTTAGCCCCGACTATTCGTCTGATAACCCGCCCGTTTGGACGGAAACCCTCAGCGTCGAAGACGGGGATTTAGAAAAACTGTACACGTCAATGTCCGAGAAAGGTATGTTTACAAAGAGTTGGCAGCAAGAGGATATACCTCCTGCAGATGGAAGCGTAGAATGGTTGGAAGTCACCGCTCACGGGGAGCATTTCTTGGTGCCTCGCTACGTAACAGGGAAGAAAGAAGCAGAAGCCATCAAAGAGGTTTACGCTGCCATCAATTCACTCGTGCCGGAGACGGTTTGGGAAAAACTGTATTCGCAGCGCAAACAATACGAGCAAGATTTCTTAACAAGCAGTCGCCTGCCTGACCGCTAATTCAGAACCGTGCGAAAGGTCAAGTGGACTTTGCCGCTCATCCCCCGTTATCCTGCGAAGACGGTTTTCGAAAAGCTCAAAAAGCAACGTTGACCGGAATGTTCATAAATTGGAGACTGCGCGAAATCAATCTAAAGATCGTCTATTATGGGCCTGCCCTGAGTGGTAAGACGACTAACCTGGAATACATTCATGCTCACACTAATCCCAAGATACGAGGCGAGCTGGTCTCGATCAAGACCCGCGAAAACCGCACCCTATTTTTCGACTTCCTTCAACTGGAACTGGGAGAAGTCATGGGGTTGAAGCCAAAGTTCCACCTTTACACCGTGCCCGGCCAGGTCTTCTATGTAGCCAGCCGCAAGCTGGTCTTGCAGGGAGCCGATGGAGTCGTCTTTGTGGCCGACTCCCAGGTAAACAGACTGGACGACAACATCGAGTCCTTGCAGGACATGAAAAGCCACCTGGCAAAGATGGGCCACCAGGCGGATGATTTTCCCCTGGTGATACAGTTCAACAAGCGCGACTTGCCCAACGTTGCGCCGGTTCCCTTCCTGCGGAGTACCCTGGCAGCAAACGGCCGGCCTTGTTTCGAAGCGGTGGCCATCGAGGGTCAGGGTGTTTTCGATACCCTCAAAGCGATCATCCAGCGGGTGGTGAGTAAAGTGCAAGAGGAGATTTGATAGCCTCTAGAAAGGAGCGAACAGTGAGAGAGAAACCCGTTGCCTTCAGCGAAAGCCAGATGGAAGAGATAGAAGTCTGTCTGGATGAATTGGTCCGTAACACCGGCGCGCAAGAGATCCTGCTGGCCAATATTGCAGGGCGACTGATCTCAGCGAGGGGTCGGCTCGGTGAGAGGGAAACCACGGCCACAGGGGTAGCCGCCCTCTCGGCCGGTGGCTACGCCGCCACAGTGGAGATGGCCCGCTATTTTGAGATAGAGACCGAGTTCAGGCAAATCAGTTATGAGGGTGAGCATCACAGCATCTACTCGTCCACCGTCGGCAACGCATTGATCATCACCGTGGTCTATGACCATAGCGTGAAGTTAGGTATTGTGCGGGCTTTCACCAACCAGGCCGCCCAATGCCTGCAAGACATCGTGAACAGGGCTCTGGCAGAAATGGAAACGGACGACCAGCTACCCAGGGAAGAAGCACTGGGCACCGAATTCAGCCAGGCCCTGATGGACGAGTTGGAAACCTTTCTGGTAGAAGAGGGATCACAGTGAAGGTAGAACGACCGTTGAAAAAGCAGGTCGCTTTTGAGAAGATACTGCGAGAGATGAACCACGCCGGGGATTTCAAAGCGGCGGTGCTGTCCACCACGGAGGGTCTGTCTCTGGCTTCGGCCCCGGCCGGTTACGAAGATGAAATGGCGGCAGCCATGGTTGCCTTGCTTAACGATGTAGCCAAGCAGGCTCACCAGCAGTTGAATCTGGCCCAGGTTGACGAACTATCGCTGGTGGGCGATGACCGCACCCGTCTCGCCTGCCGCTATTTCAGCCTAGACGGACAGGACCTGGTGCTGGCTGTGCTGACCCCACCCGACCATTACTACCGCCGCCTGACCAATCGGGCCATCAAAGCCCTGCGGGCAGCCTGGTCGTCGTAAGAGCTGCCGTGTCGCTGTTGACAGCAGTCATAGCCTTGTTCATTATCTTGACAACGCAAAGGCCTGATCGTACAGAGGTTCGTAGGCCTCACTCTCATAGTGGGTGATCTCACCTCCCTGCATTGACAACGCCTCGAGTTCATAGATGTGTAAGCGAGGCCTGCTGCCGACGGTGACCGTGCCCACTATCTGGTATTCACTTTGCAGCAACTCCCTGGGGTCATCCTGCTTGTGCTCCTTCTGGGTGGGATTCTCAGCGACGAAGTAATAGCGCGGACGCTCCGCTTGCGACGGCTCCTGGTCAGTGTACCAACCAGCAATCTCGCTCTTCTCGTTAGTGCGGTAACCCCCTTGCAAGATGCCAGCTTTATAAAGGTAGCCGATGGTCTTCCAGCCCGACTTGTGGGGCAGGCCAAAGAACCGCCGTGGTCGCTCCTGGTGTGTGTTCCAGTAGAGGGCAATCCGGTGCTGGGGATAGCTCAAGGCGTACTCGGGCTCGGTCCGCACAAAGAGGACGCAGGTGTAGAAGGCAGACAAAACATAAATTACCACTATTGCGGTACAGGTCAATGCTAATAATGCCATCGGCTTATGAGTCATAAGGTACACTCTCTCCAGACCCAAGGCGACGATGATGGCCCAGGCAGGGGAGAGGCAATAGTAATGAAGACCTGGCACCCTGATGATAAAAGCGTAGAAAATAAGGTAAGAGAAGAACCACAAGAAAACAGCCCTCCGCTCCGCGCCCATCCCCTTACTCAGCCAGAGGATGACGAAAAAGGGCAGGAACAGGAGGACGTTGTATCTCACCCCACCGAGGGTGAGCAGAGAGGGGAAAAGAATCGAGCCAATCAGCCCTGGCACGAACAGCAACAGGATGACTAGCGCCAGACTCCTTGGTCTAAGGCCACGCCACACGCTCTCCACACAAGCCACGATCAGAAAGACGGTCATGGTGACCACATAGTAGATAGAGTTGTAAAAGACATTCGAGACGAAGTAGGCCGGCAGGTTGTTGTAGGGTCCCCGTTCGGGGCTGATCCTGATGGCAGTATAGCCCTCGAAGGTCTGAGCGAAGTGAGGGTGGAGAACAAAGGGCACGTAGTAAGCGGCAAGGATGATGACCACCAGCCCTGTGGAGAGAAACAGAGTCATCCAATTGTCCTTGAGGAGCCGTCGTCCATATCTCTGCCAACATAGAAACAGCAAGGGCAACCCCATTAAGGCCGCCTCGTAATGGGCCAGCAAGCTGAAAGCAAAGAACCCGGCCCCCAGGAGCTGATAGCGAGCAGCCAACCCGCTGTCGTCAACCTGGTTGAGCCAGTAGAAACAATAGAAAGCCAGGGTCAGCGCCAGGATCACGACGCCGTGGTACTGCACCATCCGCGAGAAGCCAAGGGTCACCCCCTCGATGGCCAACAGGACCCCGGCCAGGCTAGCCACCCGCTGGTTGAACATGCGGCTGGCCAAGAGGAAAGCGGCCAGCACGGCCAGGATGCTGGCCAAAGCGAAGGGGAACCGCAGGGCGAACTCGTCGAAACCGTTGGTGAAGAGGGCGAAAGCTGTGGCCACCGCCAACTCGGCTGGCCCCTTCTTGTGCCAGAAAAAGGCATCGTCCTGACCAGAGATGGCCGCCTGGGCCAGGGAGGTCACGTCAATCTCGTCGCCCTGGTATTCGGAGTGACCCAAAGCCCCGAAGCGATAAAAAGAGGCCAGGAGGAGCACCAAAGCCATGAGAGCAAGAAAGCGCCTGTCTGGCAGATTGAATGTGGGCCAGCCCAAGTCCCGCTGATAAGCAAAGCATAGGATGAGCAAAAGGGCAATCAAGAGGTCCAAACCCAGGAGGAGTGAGAGAAGAGAGATGGGACCGGGCAGGAAGTGGATGATCAGAACGACGAGGGTACCGAGAAAGTAACTGGCTCCCACACTGAGCAGCACCCTTTCCAGCCACTCAGAGTGCCTTGAGCGAGGCATGAGCAAGCTAACCAGCAGAGATCCGGGCAGGAAACAGAAAAGCGCGGCCGCTCCCAAAAGCTGCACAGGAGTGAAAAGCGGCACTAATGACCGCACCAGTGGTCTTGCGCCACAGGAGGTGAACCACAGCAGCCCATTGGCCGACGCCGCCACGGCAAAGATCACCAGGTATGGTAACTCGAATCCGCGAAAACGGAATGAGGAATTCATCTACCTACCCATCTCCCCCCCATCCAGTGAGACCTTGTCCCCCTGAATCTGTCCATCCTCACCCAAAACTGGAAGCCGCTCGCCCGTCGAAACCAGGTACATGCCCACATCAAGCCGATACTCGCCTGCCGGAGCTTCAGGCGAGATAGCTATACTATGCTGATCACGTACGATCTCCTCTTTCTCCCATTCTGTTGTAAGGTAGAAGCCATCGGCCGGTGGGCTATCTCCCTGTCCCCAGATATGCCCCTCCTCATCCATCAAATGGATGAACACAGTATAGTCCTGATCCGTCGCCGCCAGAGCCTGCCAGAAGAGGGTCAAATGTATCTCACCTCCCGGCTGCAAGTCGCCGGTCATCGAATAGCTCAGCAGACGTGCCACTCCACCAAAATCAGCTCCTAACTCATGCTGGACATCCAGAGTTTCTGGTAAGGGCCTGCCCTTCGGCACTTCTACCAACCCCAGGATTATTTCGCTGCCCTCAGCGGACTCTAGCCCACGCTGGCGCTGGGGGTCATAGAGACTCAACCCCAGCCGATAGACACCCGGCGGGGTGCCCGGCAGAAATTCGATCCTCCGGTCATCCCTGTACATCACCCCCGCTTCCCACCGGTTGGTAGGCAGTTCTCCCCAGGGACTCAACGGGAGGGCGCTCTGCTCCCCCCAGACGCGGTAAACGGGGTTGAGCAGCCTCAGATAAATGTGGTAGCTTTCTTCCATGGGCTTCAGGCATTGCCAGTAGAGGGTGAGACGAATCTCGCCGCCGCGTTGGACTCGGCTGTCATCCAGATCATAGCCAAGGAGGAGTACAGAGTCGCCAAAAGATGTGGGCTCAAGACGCTCCAGGGGAAGCACCTCGGGGGGCACGCGCTCCGGCACCCGGTAGATCCAGGCGTAATCAATGCCTTTCAGGCGTACGATGTGCTCTGGTCGCAGGGAATGAAAATAGTCCAACATCCTGGTCTCTGGGAGTTCCCTTTGAACTTGGTTGCTGTAGAGCACCGTATAATCGGCACTGAACCACGAATCCAGACTGGCCGAGTGCCCCACGGTGAAGGGAGCAAACTGTTGGTTGTACCAGGTCGCTATCCTGAGATCTTTGGCGTCCTCCTTCCGGTTCAGATACCGGGCGGCTTCGTCTAGGCCCTCGCCCCAGCCGACCATCAAGGTCTTGGCTGCCTGAAGGCCACCTCCTGCCAGCGGGTTGTAATAGGGAAAGTAATAGGGATAGAAAGGCAGGCTGAAGGCAGCCTGCAAAAAGGCCACCAATGAGAGGGTGTAAATGATCCTTCTCCCCTTGGCCCATTTCGCAGAACCCAGCTTGGACACCACCAGACCAAACAAGCCATACCAGCCCACCCCCGCCAAAATATCCACAGCCGGGAAAACCGACAGCAAGTAGCGGTCCACCTTTGAATCACCTAAGGACATGAAAGCCGTGAACCCGACAACGTAAAGGAAAAGCAAACCCCTCTCGAACTGATGGCTTTCCCCTTGTTCCTCTCGTCTGAACAAGGGAAGGAGAGCCGCTGCTGCCCCGGCCAGAGTCATGGGCGTCAACCGCAGAAGCAAAACCGTGGGATAGAACAACGGTCCAGGGTCTGGCCCCGTCACCCCCCTGAAGAAATTGAAGTGAAGGTGATGGGGAACCCTGGCATATTCGATGGCTTCTACGACCATCCTTGCTAGGATTTCCAGGGGATCAAACCACATGGCCGGCCACAGCAGGACAAAGGTCAGCGCCGCCACTGCCAACCACATCCCAAGAGCACGGAGTAGCTGCCATACTCTCTCCCAATTAAAGTTCCACTGCCCCTCAAGCTCATAGAAGTAAACGACTAGACTCAACAACGGCATGAAGGGGAACAAAAAGAATGAGGGAGACCTGGTCAAACAGGCCAGGCCGGTGGCAAACCCAGCTAGGGCTGCATAGCGCCGGGAGTGATTTTGCCTCAGAGAGACGATAAAGCTCAAGACAGCCAAGATCATAAAACTGGCCCCCAAGGCATCCATGTGGACCACCCGCGAGTGAGCTAGGTAGAAAGGGTCGAAGGCCAGCAAGGCAGCACTAAGCAGGGCTACCTTGTCGCTGAAGATCCTTCTGACAAGAAAATATATCCCTACCACAGTGAGTGAAGCGACCAGCACGGTGGTCAAACGGATGGCGAATAATAGATCGGGATCTATAGGCAAGATGGGAAGCGAGAGGACGAATTCACGGATGTCTACTACGCCTTCCTGTCCACCCCACAGCATCGTGCCCAGTTGGGCCAGGTACTTGCCGATAATCCCCAAAGCCACCCCCCACATGGTGGTGACGGCCGGTTCATATCCCCGATAGGTGCGGGCGAAATGCCCATACAGCATAGCTCCCAGGAACTTTACCCCGCGTTCAGTGTAGGGACGCTCGTCAATGGTAAAGAATATATTCAAGCCCATGACCCTGGGAACCAGAGCCATCACAAACAAGGCCAAGCTGATCCACATCCCTTTGAGGGACCTCTTCTCCACATCAGAGTTGCTCATAGTTGAACCTCTCCATGACTGTCCTTGACTTGTCACGACCTGCTACGCAAATGCACTGTCCCCAAAATGACCCTGTTCTCTGGAACCCATTGCCCGCCTTCGGATACCACCAACCGTTGCCCTGACACCCAATCGTACATGCCCACTTCGATCTGATACTCCCCAGGTGGCACATCGTCGGCCAGGATCAGCTCATGTTCGTCAATCACCACTTCGCCCTCGACCCAATGCAATGTCGGATGCTGCCCGCCCTGGGGCTGGCTGTCGTGCTGAGCCCAGATGCGGTTACTGCTGCCAATCAGGTGGGTGAAGACAGTGTAATCCTGATCTATCTGCCCCAGAGCTTGCCAGTATAGAGTCAGCCGTAATACCCTACCCGATTCCACGACATCTTCACTCAGCCTGTAGGCGATCAGTTCGATCTCGTCTCCCAGACGCACGCCGTCGAGGTACCGCTCTGTGGCTGAGGTGATCCTGTCATCCGAGGCATACAGGGCCAGGCGGAGATTGCCAAAGTGCCGTTCCGTGGTCTTGTGGCCGTATTGGTCCAGCCAGCCTTCGATCAAACCGCGGGGATCCCTCTCCTCGGCCCCCCAAAACAGGGCGTGGACCCTATCGTGACCAGTCATGATCCCTCGCACCTGGGCTTCGGTGGTTCCCTCCTCGACAGTGGGTCCTTCTGGCAAAGGGTAGTAGGGCAACTGGCCGCGATAGTAGTAGCTCAAGACGCCCACTTGCTCAGGGACATTCAAGACGAGGCCGTCGCCGGGGAGGGACACCGCTTCCAAGAACCTGGCTACATGGTGAAAGTTGGCCTCCTCCCCACCGTGCTCCCTGTAGAAACGATAGTCTGCCAGAGAGTCGGCTTCGTCATTCAGAGCCTCGTACTCCTCAGCCTCACATTCCATGATCAGGCCCTCGACAGAGGAATCCTTGTCCTCGTAGATAAACAGCTTGGGCTGGTGATCCACCAGCACCTTGCCCACCAGGTTATATTCCTCGTCTATCAACTGCTGGGGAATGCTGTTCTGGTATTTTTTGCGCGTCGAGCGTCCGGCCACGAAAAGATACCGGGGCTGACCGGTGGGTGGCAAGGTCTCCCGCAGATACCACCTCACAATCTCCGGCCCTTCATTGTTCTTGTGATCCCCTCGCAGGAGACCAACCCTGTACAAGTAGCCCACCGTCTTCCAGCCCGATTTGTGGGGGAAACCGAAGAGTCCCACCCTGGGAAGCCTGTCCCAGGGGGTCCAGTAGAGAGCCATTCTATGCTGGGGGAAGGAGAGAATGTATTCTATGTCGTGTTCAATGAAGGCGATACAAGTATAGAAGGCGAAAAGGATATAAAGCAAGACCGCAAAAACGATAGCTCCTAGCTGATAGGGCTTGCGCCCCACGCCGGTGACCCTGGCCGCCAAAGAACGGTAAAAGTCGTCCACCCCCAGCGCTGCCAGCAGGGCCCAGGCCGGTGAGAGACAGTAGTAGTGAAGCCCTGGTTCCCTGAAGACAAAGGCATAGAGGATGAAATAGGAGAAGAACCAGAGGACGATAGTTTTGGCTGCTGCCTCTATACGACGAGAAAACACGAGCATCAGAGGGAAGGGCAGGAAGAGCAGGACGCCGTAATTGGCTTTGCCCGCAGAGAGCAGAGAAGGGAAGCCAATGGATATCACCAACCCAAGGACGAAGAGCAGCGAGGGTATCAGCCACCGCTGAAGTCGCTCCTGAGCTTGCTTCAGCCTGAGGGCACAGGCCAGGCTGAGGCCAGCGAACATGAGGATAAGATAATAGACGGAATTGTAGACCAGACTGGAGGAGAAGTACAGAGCCAGGTTGTTGAAAGGCCCCCGTTCGACGCTCACCCGGTGCCCTACATACTCCGAGAAGATCTCCCCGAAGTAGGGGCTGAGGACAAAGGGCACGTAGTAGGCCAGAATCATTCCGGCCAGAATCCCTACTGAGGCCAGCAGAGTACGCTTGTTCTCCCTGAAGAAACCAAGTCCCTTCCGTCCACAAAGG
This sequence comes from Anaerolineales bacterium, assembly GCA_004377365.1. Classification (GTDB taxonomy): domain Bacteria; phylum Chloroflexota; class Anaerolineae; order E26-bin7; family E26-bin7; genus E26-bin7. Next base: position 15,002 of record SOHZ01000207.1, read on the forward strand.
AAAAGGACTGGCAAGGCGATGGGGACTGCCTCGTAATGAGTCAGCAAGCCGAAGGTGAAGAACACAACCCCCAAAAGCTGATAGCGGGGAGCCATCTCCTCTTCCCCCGCAAATCGGTAGAAACAATAGACGGTCAGGGTCAGCATCAAAGCCACGACACCCTGATACTGCACCATCCGCGAGAAACCCAGGAAGATCCCCTCGATGGCCAGCAACGCCGCGGCCAAGAGAGCTACGCGCTGGCCGAACATGCGTCGGCCCAGCATGTAGGCGGCCATGACCGTCAGAAAGCTGGCCAGGGCAAAGGGCAGGCGCAGGGCCAACTCATCGAACTGGCCGTGGAAGAGGGCAAAGGCCGTGGCCACTATGATCTCCACCGGCCCTTTGCGATGTGAAAACAGGGCCCCGCCTTGCCCGACGAGAATTTCCCTGGCCAGCGTGGCCACGTCAATCTCGTCGCCCTGGTACTCAGAGTAGCCCAGGGCAGCGAAACGGAAAAAGGCAGCCAAAGCCACCAGCACGATGAGGGAAATGAGATGAGCTCTGTCTCGGAGCGCAAAACGGGGCCACCTCAGACGGCTTCCTGCGACCAGGCACCAGGCCAGCAGAGCAACGATGAGGAAATCGAGCATCAGCAGGAGAGAGAGGAGAGTCGTCTCGCCCGGCAGGAAGACAAGCATCAGCAGGGCAAGGGTGGAAAGGACATAACTAGCGCCCCCACTCAGCAGAATCCTCTCCAGGAAATCTGTTGAATCCGGTTGGGGCAGGATAAGGGCCAGCAGCAGAAAGCCCGGCAGAAAGCAGAAGAGGACCAGTCCGCCCAAGAGCTGCAGGAAAGGGGAACCAGCCAACAGTGCCACATTCGATAGGGCTGCCAAGGCGACGATGACCCCTGCACTCTTTATCTGCCTGGAAGCCATTGCTCTCAACAGGTGTTCGCTCCTTTCCACTTTCGTTGTTCAAAGGGCCAAACGCGCCCTGATTGCACATTCACCACTGTTGCGGTACAGGCACAGCGCTAAGTATAGCACATTCAAATCCGCATGACAAACTGGATGGAACGTAGGGCAAGATGCCATCTTGCCCCACAATCCATAGTGTGGTAAACTGATAGGGACAGGAGGTTCGTCTTATGATCCCGCTTAGACTCCAATTGCGAAACTTTATGTGCTACCGCGAGGTGGAGGCCCTCGACTTCAGCGGTTTCCACCTGGCTTGCCTGGCCGGCGACAACGGCCACGGCAAGTCGGCTCTCCTGGACGCCGTGACCTGGGCTCTGTGGGGTAAGACCCGCCTGGGGGCCCGGCGCGACGACGAGCTCATCCACCTGGGCCAGACGGAGATGGAAGTCGAGTTCACCTTTGCCCTGGACGGCAACCGCTACCGGGTCATCCGCAAACGGGATAGCCGTGGTAAGGGCCAGAGCGCCCTGGAACTCCAGGCATGGGATGACCCGGTCTTCCGCCCCCTCACTGAGCCCACCATGCGCGCAACCCAGGCCCGCATCAACGAACTGCTGCGCATGGACTATGAGACCTTTATCAACTCGGCTTTCCTCTTGCAGGGCCGCGCCGACGAGTTCACTATCAAAGCGCCAGCCGAGCGCAAGCGCATCCTGGGCGACATCCTGGGCCTCTCCATCTACGATGAGTACGAGGAACAAGCCAAAGAGCAAGCCAAAGCCAAAGAGCAAAAAGCTGCAGAGATAGCGGCCCGAATCCGGGATATGGACCGCGAGCTGGAGCATCAGCCAGAATACGAGCGAGAGCTCTCACAAGCCGAGAGCCAGGCAGTGGATCTGACCCGGACCCTGCAAAAGGCCGAGGGTGAACTGCGCCAGTTGCGGGAGGAGATGAAAGAACTGGATTTTAAGGCGGCCCAAATTGACGATCTCTCAGCCCGGCTGGCCCAGGGAGAGCAAGAGCTGGCCGAACTCCAAGAGCAGGTGGCCGCCGGTGAAGCGCACATCGCTGACTATGAAGTCACTCTGTCCGAACGCCAGGATATCGAAAAAGGCTTCGCCGCCCTGACCAGGGCCCGTCAGTTGAACGAGACCCTGAACCTGAAGCTGTCCCAACTGGTCAAGTTGAACGAGCGCAAAACACAACTGGAGAACACCATCGCCGAAGCCAGATATGAACTGACCACTCAGCAACGCTTGCTGGCAGAGAAGACAGCCGAGTTGGAGACCAGAGCAGAGAAAGCAGCCGAGTTGGAGGCAGACCTGGCGGCGGTGCGGGCCCAATTAGAGAGCCTGACCAAGCTAGAAGGTGACCGCCAAGCCAGGCAACAGTCAAGGCAAGAGCTATCCAACCGGGTGGCCAGCCTGCGGACGCGCAACGAGCAATTGAAAGCAGAGATGGAACCCCTGAGAGAAAAAGTGGATTTGCTCAGGGAGGCTGAGGCTCGCTGTCCCCTGTGTGACAGCGAGCTCTCGGAGGCGGACCGCGACCGGCTGGTAGCCCAGTTCACGGCCGAGGGCAAAGAGAAGGCCAATCTTCACCGGGCCAACCAGGCGGAGATAAAGGACCTGTCCTCCCAGAGCGAGGCTTTGCAACGAGAGGTTGAGGCCATTGACCGGGAGCTGAAAGACAAGCCCACCTTACAAAAGCGGGAAGCTACGCTGGAGAAAGAGCTTGGCGAGGCCCAGGCTGCCGCTCAAGCATTGGCCGAGGCCCGCGCAAACGCGGCCGCCGTAGAAGAGAAACTGGCCGCACAGGACTATGCCCCGGCCGAACAGGCCAGACTGGCCGGGTTGACGGCCCAGTTGCAAAAGTTGGGCTACGATGCCAATGTCCACGAAAAAGTGCGTCAGGATCTCCAGGTCTTAGCCAGGTTCGAGGAAGCCCAGGCCAGGCTGCAGACGGCCCTGGACCAGATGGACGCGGAACGAGCCAACCTGGAAAGACTGCGCCATAGCCAGGCCCGCAAGCAGGCGACCCTGGCTGCCGACCTCGAGAAGTGGGACGAACTGAAGCAGGCCGTGGCCCGCCGGCCTGAAGTGAGGCAACAAGTGGAAGAAAAGGAAAGGGAGGTGGACAGGCTGCAAGAGAAGGAACGCCGCGCCCGTGACGTGGTGGCCGCCATCAAACAGCAAATCGCGCACTGCCAGTACCTGGTCAAAGAGAGAAAGAAAAGGGTAGCCGAACGCCAGAAAATAGTTGAGGAGAAAGCCATCTACGATGAACTGCGGGTGGCTTTTGGCAAGAAGGGCCTGCAAGCCATGATCATCGAGAGCGCCATCCCCGAGATCGAGGACGAAGCCAACGCCCTGCTGGCCCGCATGACCGATGGCCGCATGAACGTGCGTTTCGAGACCCAGCGCGAGACGAAGAAAGGGGACACCGTCGAGACCCTGGACATCAAGATTTCCGACGAGCTGGGCACCAGAAGCTATGAGCTCTTCTCAGGGGGCGAGAGGTTTCGTATCAACTTTGCCATCCGCATCGCCCTGTCCAAGCTATTGGCCCGCCGTGCCGGCGCTCGTTTGCAGACCCTGGTCATCGACGAGGGATTTGGTACCCAGGATACCCAGGGGCGGGAACGGCTGGTGGAAGCCATCAACTCCATTCGGGAGGACTTTGAGAAGATCATCGTCATCACCCACATCGAGGAATTGAGAGACCTCTTTCCCGTGCGCATCAACGTCTTCAAGACCCCTCAGGGCTCGCAGATTACGGTTAGCTGAGGGTCCCGTCCTAAGCCTCTCGGCCCTGAGCCGCCGAATCTGGCTTCAGCCCGCAGCGCAAATGCGACTGTTATGTAAAGTAGGACACACTCCCTCAGTTATGCGAAGCTAACGACTTTTACAGGGCGTTCAACGGCAAGGCTCTTTCGATGGAGTTTAAGCCGTTCAATTTCATGCAATGTCTCTGCTGTCAGA